>NZ_JANZMJ010000002.1:0-305986 GCF_025175645.1 Peribacillus aracenensis | reverse complement strand
TTTCAACATTCTTCTTATAAAATTCTGGGAGTAATAGATTTTCCATTGATTTTCACCTGTAAATTAATAGCTTTATCATTTAGACATAAATACCTAGTTCCATTTCACCTAACCATGATTCAGACGCCCATCTCCCTTTTTTTATCACCAAGAAAATTATGCCCAAATCCCCATTTTTCCGGTTAAACATGGTAAATTATTATTTGGAGGGGAAAAAATGAAGAAAATAAATATTCTACTGGTCGCTGTTCTTGTTTTGTCTTTATTCACTGGACTTAAAACAACCGAGGCAGCCTCAAATGTGAAAGTACATTTCATCAACGTAGGACAAGGGGATTCAATCCTTATCCAAACAGGTAACGAAAACGTTTTAATCGATGGCGGCGGTAAAGGAAAGGGCGACGAAGTTGTAGCCTACCTAAAAAAACAAAAGGTAAAAACACTTAATGCAATAGTATCCACTCACCCAGATGCGGATCATGTGGGCGGTCTGGCTTATGTGATTAAATCGCTTAATGTTAAATCTGTGTATGCCCCTAAAGTTTCTCATACTACACAAGCATACAAAGACTTTTTAACGGCTGTTAAGCAGAAGAAGCTTACAATAAAAAAGGCGCAGACTGGCGTGGAAATCAACACTAAAGCTAAGGATAATTCCCTTAAATTCATTGCACCTGTTAAAGAATATGCTAAGTCTGACTTAAATAATTGGAGTGCAGTCCTTTTACTTAAACACGGCAAAAAAACGTTCTTGTTTACAGGTGATGCTGAAGTAAAAGCAGAGTCAGATATGCTGGCTAAAAAACTGGTACCAAGTGTGGATGTGCTCAAGGTCGGCCATCATGGTGCAAAAACATCAACAAGTTCAGCTTTCATTAACAAAGCAAAACCGAAATACGCTGTAATCAGTGTAGGGAAAAATGGATATGGGCACCCTACTTCTACTGTTGTAAAACGGTTGAATTCAGTGAAAGCCAAAACTTATCGCACAGATAAATCAGGTAACATTATTTTTACTTCTACAGGTCAGAAAATTACTGTAAAGACGGTGAAATAAATGATACAAGGAATTATCGATCGCTTCGAGGGAAAGATCGCTGTCGTTGAAATCGAAGGCGGCGACATGAAGGATTTTCCTAAAAGCGCCCTTCCCAAAGGAGCAAAAGTAGGAGATATGCTGATTATCAATGGTAATACGATCACCATTTCCAAAGAAGGCACTAAACAGTTAAGAAAAGAGATTGACGATTTAATGGATGAATTATTTGAGGATTAATTCCGGGGCCCTTCTTTAATAAGAAGGGCTTGCTTTAATTTTGCATGAATCCCGTTTACATTCTTTTATGATTATCCCTGAAACCCCTCTAACGCGGTACATACTTTGACATAACCTCTGAAGGCTTTGCCCCATTTGGATCGGAAAACAGATAGAAGGATTTCCTCTTTGTCTCCTCAATTCTCTGGATCAATTTCGTTTTTAAAAAAGATGTCCGGTGCAGCTGGTTTTCGAAAGAACTGCATGATACTGCTATATCGATGGTTTGTCTATTCCTGAATGTGATGGTTGTATGTTTGGAATCCAGGCGATCATAGGTTGCCACATGCTCATGTGATAGCCAGATGCATTGAGGACGCAACGGAGATGTAGTCGGAAAGAAGAAAATCGAGCTGGTCGGATCAATCGCGATCGGTGCTTTATGTGTGATGTTTATGAGCTGTTTCGTGCCTTTCTTGCGTCCTTCATAACTTGATCCGAAGAACTCACAGCTTTTCTTTATTATTTCCATGGGCTTAAACGGGGAGATGAACTCGTCCTCCATTTCAACGATACGGGAATATATTTTACTGCCGTAATTGATTGGTGAAACCATTAGTGTATGTGGCGTAATTTCAAATTCCTCAATAATTCCCTGATTATTTTCCTTCATTTTAATCCACCTCTTCCTCATTGCTAAACACCGCTTTTACTTTTTCGAAGCTTATACCCTTGATTGCTTGTACCCTTCCATTCCCCATTGTCCAAGAAGAGTGAAGGGGGATAGTAAATGTATGTTAAATTCCTCACTATAATAGCACAACCCTTAAACATAAAAAGGAAGTTCACAAAAAATTAAGAATTCTTTTATTTAGTGGCTTTTTCGTCATCTAAACGACACATTCTCTATTAATGTTTAAATTTTTAAAATTTTCAGTTGATTTTATCCGCTCAAATCCATATAATAATAAAAAGGGTCAGGGGTGGTAACTTTGAAAAATGAAAAATCTTATTCAGAGTCAGTGAAGTCCTTATCAATGAGCGAAATGAAAAACGATGCCGTGGTTCAGGAAATGTTAATTGATATGATTATTCAGGAAGCCGTCCTTACTACCAAAAAGAATATCCTTGCAAAAAAGATCGATGAAGCCTTGGATAAGAAAAACAAACCTTTATTCTTAAAACTAAGTTCTGAAATGAACGTTTTACTAAAACAGTTTGGCAATTAAAATGCATGAATAAAAAAAGCCTAATGATCAAAAAAGCCTCCCATAATGTCGGGAGGCTTTTCTAATTATCATCACTCTTTATGAAACATCCCCATGACCTCGGCTGTTTCGGTTATATTGACAAAAGCATTCGGATCCACTTCTTTTATCATCGTTTTTACATCGGTTAACTGATAACGTGTTATGACTGTCATCATTACTTTACTCTTTTCTCCTGAATATGCACCTTCACCATCCATGACTGTAATCCCACGATAAAGGTTGGTCAGGAGCTTGGTTTTCATTTCGTCACTCTTTTTGGTAACGATCATCAAAGTTAATTTAATGTGATTGGAATGGATCGTATCGATCACCTTTCCTGCTGCATAAATGGAAATCAGCGTATATAAGGCGGCATCCCAACCAAAGATGAAGCCTGAGATAACCACCACAACTGCGTTCATCACCGAAAGCAATGTACCAAGTGGAAAGTCGCTCTTCTTTGCCAATAGCATGGCAATGATATCAAAACCGCCTGAAGAACCTGAAGCGCGAAAGATGATGCCTATACCAAATCCCGATATGATTCCGCCAAATAAAGATGACAAAATCGGATCAGTGGATATTCCGTGAACTGGAATGAAGTATAAACTGACGGATATCACGACAACTGATAATATCGTATAGGTGATAAAACGTCTCCCTAATTTCAAGTATCCAAGAATCAGCAATGGCAGGTTCAACAGAAAATTCAATATCCCTGTGTTGACCGGGGTGATGATTCCGAACATAATCGCAAGTCCACTAAGTCCGCTGCTTAAAATTAAATGAGGTATCAAAAATAAGTTATAGGCTACTGCAACAAGCACTGAGCCCATAGTGATCAAAAGTACATTATACATATCCGATCTCCTTAAAACGAACTGGGAATTTAATTTATTATAGTAGAGAACCTTAGATTTTTAAAAATAATAGTTTTTTCTGAAAACAACTTACAAACTTACATTTTTCCGATATAGAAGAAAAAAGCCAGCTGGTTTTCAGCTGGCTTTCAATCACCCTTTGTATCTGTATTTTCAACCGTTGAAATCCTCTCGAGCATGGTTGGATGGGAATACCGCAGCCATTTAACCAGGAATGGTGGGTTGACTTGACTCAAGCCCGACCTCGTGAGTTCCTGAAACGTCGTGATTGCTGATTCTTTATCCCCGGTCATTTCTATTGCATAACGATCAGCCCTTGTTTCTTGATATCTTGAAACATAATTGGACAGCGGACTCGAAGCAAAGAGCAGCACAGACGTTATTAAGAGAAATAAAGGAAGAGAAGAAATGCTGTCAATAGAACGAACCTTTAACAGGTGGCCCCAGCGTCTAATGATAAAATTCATGATTTTCGATGTCAGCCACAAACCGATTAAAGTCAGTCCTAAATAACCTGCAATCCCTATATAAATATGCTTTTCCACATAATGAGCCATTTCATGTGCCATGATAAAAAGGATTTCATCTTCCTTCAGTTTAATCAGGGTCGTATCCCAAAGGACTATTCTTGAATTGGAACCTATGCCTGTCACGTATGCATTCAAGGCATTTGTCTTTTCCGCCATATTTACTTCATACACGTGTTCAGCAGGAATTTCAGCCTGTGAGGCAAGTGCCAATATCTCTGTTTCCAGCTCTTTATTTTTAAGCGGATAGAATTCATTATATAGCGGATCAATCAATACAGGCTGTACAAACATCAGGAACAAGGTAAATGGAATGGACAACATCCAAGCATAGAGCCACCACTTTTTCACACTTTTCTTCATTAACCAATACAAAACGGACACGATGATGAACATCATCCCGAAATTCACCCAGAATTCGATGACTCCATCCTTCATCCACGAGGTGAAACTTTGTGTACTTATATGGTAACTCCTGCTCATCCGATATCCAATGAAACTGATCGGAAACAGTGCCAGGTAAGAAATAACGGAAAGCCAGAATAAGTAGATGCCCGTTCTGACCGCTTTCCACCTCGAGACTGCTATTGAAGACTTTTCAAATGCTTTTGAAAATCCGAATAATAAAATGAAGAAATACAGCATCCATTCATATGGCGTGGATACGAAAAAAATAAAATTCCGCAGTCCTGAATACTCTTCGCTAAGCTTTAATTCCCTTGCATTAAGGAATGTTGCAGGATCTGCTGCAGTTCCACGCAAAGCTTCGGGAATCGAGGTATCAGCTCCATAAAAAATATACCAATACATTGCCGCTGCATAAAGGATATATAACAGAATCGCTCTTCCAGCCCATTTTCTAACCATGTTGCCCCTCCTTAAACGAATCTCCCTCTTAATAGTTTAATCCAAAATGGACAGGTTAGAACCCCATTTCCCTTCTATATTATTTATTCCTTTCAATCTCCATCATTTTGTTTAGTTTTATTTTCTATTATCAACCTTATGATTTAACAGAATACTCCTTCAGGCAAAAATGCACTTCGATAGTATGGGCATACGAGGAGGTGAAATAATGAATATGCAGAGATATTTTTTAAAAACCGGAGGGCCGGGAGGTTTAAGGCAACGGCGAATTAATCCCTTTGCCGCCACCTAATTGATTTGATGTAGTTCGTTTCATCAAATTTTTTGGAATGTGAATTCGTCAAGAAGCCGACTAACGGAACGGCGGGCATGAGTAGTCATCACTTTATCACGTTTTTTTGAAGACTATACAAAAGTGCCATAAGCTCCGGTCGATTATTAACATTCAGTTTTCTATAAATGCGGCTTATATAGTTTTTTACCGTGCCGACGGATAGAAAAAGTTTTTTTGAGATTTGCTGATTTGTTTCACCTTGGGTCAGCAGGATAAGCAGTTCATACTCACGTTTAGAAAAGGCCCCCAATTTTTCGATTGCCTTATCCAAAGTTACTGGTGATCTTTCAGCATCCTGCTGCAGCTTCTTCATTAAAATTGATTTAAATGAGGCAGGATAAACTATCTGACCGTTGGCACATTGACGGATTGCCGACAGCACTTGTTTCATTCCGCCATCCTGTAACACATAACCTGCTGCACCACGGCATATCGCTTGGATAAGATAATGACCTTCTGAATAGGCAGTAAAAATGATGAAAGGAGTGGATGGATATTTTACCTTTAAGATTGGCATGACTTCCTGTCCATACTTCCCTGATGACCGGGCATCAATAAGAATGACATCTGGCATGACTGATGATGTGTGATTAAAATCAAGAAGGTCCATTTCATTTCCAGTCACCCCTATGGCCTTAATGTCTTCTTCTTTTTCGATGAATTCCTCAATTCCTCCCTGACCACCATATATCAATAGCTTAATCGACTTCATAACATCACCTATAACTTTCATTATTTGTTATTAATCCGATAACTTTTTAAAATTGCCGCCGCGAATAGTTCTATTGGTCTATACTTTACATCATTAATTCACCTGATAACAAATTTAAACTGTAAAATGCTTAAAAAGTGTAGCTCCTGACAGTAAAAAGGCTATCACCCGTTTACCTTCAGGATGATAGCCTTTTTCTTTGTTCCTCATCTATGAGCGTATCAAGTTTCATGATGCTCTCCTTCGCCCGGGGAAAATCAATTTTGCGATAATGGTGTTTTCCACCTTCTTCTTCATCTTTTTCGTCGGCCCATTTGACGACTTGCTGAAGCGGTGTACGAATAATATCATTTGAAGGTAAGAACGAATCGGTGTGAAATAAAATGGCGAGGGAAATGGTCTTTGCCTTTATCGGGTTTTCTCCCAAGCGGATTAACAGTTTATGTGCTCGTTCTGCACCTTTGATGGGGTGAATATCATTTTGTTTATACAAATCATAATCCCATTTACCATTGCGATACCAGGTGAAATGCCCCATATCATGCAAAAGTCCAGCTTTAGCAGCAATATCAGGGTCGACATTATATTCGTTTGCCAAGTGAAACGCATGGTATGCTACTGCAATTGCATGTGCCAGGCCTGAACGGTTCAAGTATTTTTGAGCAATGGGATGTGTAAAAATATCCAAAAGCTTTACATCTCTCATCTAACCCCTCCTTACAATTATGTGGAAATTTTTAATGACAATCATAACTCTTTTCGAAACAAGAATCAAGGTTTTAAGATTCTCCAATATATTTTATGCAGCCTGCCACACTTTGGTTGTACAAAATAAGGACCATGCCGGTTATAGGCAATGATCCCTGATGGTCAATGAATATTCAGTTTTGCAGTACATGGTTTTTCAAGGACCGGCGTAATATTTTACCAGTCGCATTTTTAGGAAGTTCATCCATAAACTCGATTTTTGCGGGTACCTTATATTTGGCCAAGTGTTCCAAGCAATAGGCGAGCAGTTCTTCTTCCGTCAATGCATTGTTTTTCTTTACCACAATGCATTTAACCACTTCCCCTTGATTGGGATCGGGAACGCCTATGGCTGCTGCCTCAACTACTTCAGGATGGGCATACAGAACCTCCTCCACTTCACGTGGATAGACATTATAGCCACCGACGATGATAAGCTCCTTTTTACGATCTACAATGAAAAAATAGCCTTCATCATCCATCCTGGCTAAATCGCCTGTATATAACCAGCCATTTTTCAAGACAGCAGCTGATTCTTCAGGCATTTTATAATAACCCTTCATTACATTCGGACCTCTGACAACCAATTCTCCTACCTCATTGATCGGCACTTCTTCTCCAAGCTCATTGACCACTTTGTTTTCCACCCTAAGGATGGAGGTTCCGATGGATCCCGACTTCCTTGGACGATCCAAAGGATTGAAGCAGGTAACAGGGGAAGCTTCTGATAAGCCATATCCTTCTGAAACCCTGACATTAAATTTTCGCTCGAATGATTCAAGAAGGGACACTGGCATGGCGGATCCGCCCGAAATGCATATCCGCAACGACTTCAAAGCATCTTCTTTTGCATCCGGGTATTGGAAAAGAAAGTTATACATCGTAGGCACTCCAGCAAAAACGGTCGCATCATATTTTTTGATTTGCCTGAATATTTCCTTTGGACTGAATTGCGGAACAATTAAAAGCGTACCTCCGCTTATCAATGGGGCATTCACAACTACCGTTAAACTGAAAACATGAAACATTGGCAATGTCGTAATGACGCGGTCACTTTCCGAGATTTTTAAATATTCACCAATATCATGCGCATTGGAAAATATATTGGTATGTGTGAGCATGGCCCCCTTTGGTTTCCCCGTTGTTCCGGAAGTATAGAGTATGATTGCCGTTTCTTCAGGATCCAGTTCTGGTCCTTTAAAACCGTCATCCCCCGATTCGATCATTTTTGTAAACGATTTCATTTTGGGATAGATATTAAATTCGCTAATATCCCCATTATCCTGCTGCGTTTCACAAATAACATATTGTTCTACGCTTGAGAGGATCGGGTTCATTTTCTCTAGTAAGGGTAAAAGCTTATCTAATGCCACAACAACCTTTACATCGCCATTATTCAGGATATAACCAATCTCGTCAGGTGTGTAAATTGGATTGACGGGAATGACGGTTGCCCCTGCTCGCATAGCCCCATACAACGAAATGATGAAATGTGGAGAGTTGCCCAATAACAGCGCAATGTTATCACCTTTTGAAACACCAAGCCTATGTAATTCGTCTGCGAACTTCGTAACGGCTTTATCCAATTCCCCATATGAAGTGGATTGATCCATAAAGTAATATGCTGGCTTATTCGCCTTTTTTATAGCCATTTGATGAAGCTGTTCAGATAAATTCAACTTTCTCCCTCCCCGGCAAATTCCATGAATGAATAGTCATTCATTTTTATGGTGAACTAAATACATTTTTATTATATTAAAAGAAAGCTATTACAGCAACAATTTTATCCATATTCAAGCAATTACTGTCATTATTAGGCACAAAAGCCGTCCTATTAAGTCGGGACGGCTTTTGTGGCTTAATATATTAGTGCCAATATTTCTTCTTTCGTTACATTGCCAAAATAATGACGAACATCGGTCTCATCTAGTACACTGCTGATCGCTTCCTTTTCATAACGTGTTCCAGTAAGCTTTTGTTCAATATCCGCAACCTCTCCGACCCCGAAGAAATCGCCATAGATTTTACAATTTTCAATGATTCCCCTGTTCACTTCAAGGCGGATATCAACAGACCCCACAGGGAATCTATGTGAGTTTTGCAAGTTGAATTTAGGCGATTTTCCGTAATTCCATTCCCAGTTTTGATACCTTTCTTCTGAGATTTTGTGAATTTTCTCCCAATCCTTCTCCGTTAAAACGTACTCTGTAACCTTTCCGCTATCTTTGAAAATATTTTGCAGGAGGAATGAACGGAACTCTTCAACAGACATCGGTTCTTTTAAGAAATCAGCGATATTACCGACACGGCTTCTTATTGATTTTATCCCTTTGGACTCGATTTTATCTTTTTTCACTTTTAAAGCGGATACAATGTGATCCATTTCTGATTGAAACAGCAATGTCCCATGACTGAACATTCTGCCCTTCGTTGAAAACATCGCATTTCCCGAGATTTTCTTTCCTTCAGCCAGAATATCGTTACGACCGCTCAATTCAGCATGTATTCCAAGTTTTTCAAGCGTTTCCACTACAGGTTGGGTGAATTTTTTAAAATTATGGAAACTATCCCCATCATCCCTCGTAATGAAACTGAAATTGAGATTCCCCATGTCATGATAAACCGCTCCACCCCCGGAAAGGCGGCGAACAACTGTAATCCCATTTCCATCTACATAATCGGCATTGATTTCTTCAATCGTATTTTGATTTCTTCCTATGATGATTGAAGGACGATTAATGTAAAATAGAAGATAGGTTTCATCTATATTTAAATGTTTAAGCGCATATTCTTCGATGGCGAGGTTAATTCTTGGATCGGTAATTCCCTTATTATCAATAAAAAGCACAGTTGTTCCTCCTTGTAGACTTCATATCACTGATGTTTCATTTATAGTTGGAATTCGAGATTGGTTTTAGCTACAGCTATTTCCCTTTTGAATACCTTGGATGCTTCTTTTTTCAGTTGATCAAGATTCCCATAATGAGGGAGATGAGTTAACAGCAATAGCTGGACGTCAGCCTTTTCCGCTAGCATGCCCGCTTCTCTTGCCGTCATATGCCCCGCCTTTGAACCATCCATATCACTGTAAAAATTACTTTCGCATAGTAAAACGTTTGCATCTTTAGCGAAATCCGCCAGCTCATCCATATATGAACTATCCCCTGTGTAAACTATCGAATGATTTTCAGCTTCAATCCTCATTGCAAAACAAGGGACTGGATGATTTGTTTTCATGAACGTAAATTTACACGGTCCAATGGTTAAGGCCTGATCAGCAGTGTAGGCTATCCCCTTTGTCACGTCTTTATAAGTTAACTTACCAAACTCGACTTCGTCCAAATCATGACCATAAATGGGAATCGTCCTTTTTTCGCTGCCCAATATCTGCTGTATGAACGCAGCGTGCTGCAGGACACCAATATCCGCTACATGATCCGGATGATAGTGGGATAATACAACAGCACCAAGATCCTCCGGCTTCATATGGTTTTGCAGCTGTGATAGAACACCGCTGCCACAATCAAGCAGAATGCGAAAATCTTCATATTCAAGCAAATAGCCGGAACTTGCCTCATTTTTAGCTGGATAACCGCCCCAGCAGCCAATTACGGTGATTTTCATGCTTAGGCACTCCTTTTTTTCTCTCAATGACTTCCCCATTAATATAAACTATTCTTGCCCTTATTTCACCTTTTTTACTTATGTTATAAAACATTCATTGACATATAGATTCTGTTATAATACAATAAAACCATAGAAAAGCGAATAATAAAATAATTCAGGAGATGATGTTCATGATTCAAAGTAGCGTTGAGTTCTTTAAAAACCTGCCTCCGAAACAATGCATGGAATGCGGAAAAAAAATCGAAGAACAGCACGAATGTTATGGAAACCACTGTGATCATTGCCTTTCTGGAGAGTAGTATACTTGTGTTCCACCATCCGCTTCCCAAATAGCAGGATGAATTTATATAACCTTCAGTTTCGCAGCTGAAAAACATCCCCAATAAAAAGAAGAGATACCGAGGAACGGTATCTCTTCTTTTTATTGGGATTCATTGCCTTTCAGCAAAAAAATAGAATTATCAATTTACGGATAATCCTTTGAACAAGTATATTTTAAATAGTTCAGCAATTTCCTCTTTCTCTAATGGGGCATGGTTCCTTTCCCAATCAAAAATCAGGGCAAGGTACATCTTTAGCATCAGGAAAGCTGTTATCTCTGGATCGCAAGGCTGTATATAGCCCTTATCAATCGCTATTTTTAGTTTTTCCTTAATGTAGGATACAATGGCTTCTTCCATTTCATTAACCATTTCCTGAACGGCCGGCGTACCAATATCCCGCTCTTCCTGAAGAAGTTTTAAAGATAATTGATGTTCCTGCCTGAACTCCAGAATTCGATATACGGCCCGATGCAGATTTTCAAAAAAGGAGAGTTGGTCATCCAAAGATTGTTCCGCTTCATATTTCATTTCCTCTATCATCCGCTGAACGATTTCTTTAAACAGCTCTTCTTTATTTTTATAAAAGGTATAAATGGTCCCTTTTCCCACATTGGCAATTTTAGCGACTTGATCCATCGTCGTTGCCTTATATCCAAAAAGTGAAAACGACTTGGTCGCGGCTTCTAAAATTAATTTTTTACGATCAACAGACATTTCCCACCTCGATCCTGACCAAACGGACAAAATAGTCATTATGTTCAATGATATCATATCAAAAGTATTCAGTCTTTTCAATTAAATTTTAAATTTTTTAGAGAAAAAATGGCCATCCTCATTAATGGACAGCCACTCTTTCAAAGGGTATTTATTTAAATCACTCAGGTAACGTAAAAAAAGCGTCGCTTTTCCAGGTGTATGGCATCTATCAATTTCATATGAAAATATGTAGTGCACATTGTAAGCATGATTAAACCAATCTCCTCTATGGATTGATCATTTCTCCTGTGATTTATTTAAAATGATTGTGGCCAAAGCATCGATGAATTCAGGTTTAACATTGGGCATATCCGGCCTATAGTAACCTGCACCAATCTCTTCCGTCACAACCTTACATTCATAATCGTTATCATAAAGAACTTCAAGGTGCTCGGCAACAAAGCCAACAGGAATATAAATGAAAGCTTTATAACCTTTTGTTTGATGAAGATCTCTGGTTAAATCCTGTACATCGGGCCCCAGCCATGGTTCAGGTGTTTGTCCAGCGCTTTGCCAGCCTACTGCATAATTGGTAACGCCTGCGCTTTCAGCAATCATCTCTGCCGTTTCTTTCAATTGATTTGGATACGGATCTCCTGATTGCAGGATTTTTTCAGGGAGGCTATGTGCCGACACAATCAAAGCGAAGTTATCGCGTTCTTCCGAGGTCATTTTCCCGATTACTTCTTTTACTTGGTCTACCCAATATTGAATGAATTTCGGCTCATCATACCAGCTTTCAACGGAAGTGATGGTCAGGTCCCCCAATTTAGCGGCTTCATCCTGGGCACGTCCATTATAAGACTTCACGCTGAATGTTGAAAAATGCGGTGCCAATACTATACTGACCGCTTCTTTGATTCCATCTTCATGCATTTGTTTCACTGCATCTTCAACAAAAGGTTCAATATGTTTCAGTCCAAGATAAGCCTTGAATTCAACTTCTTCCTGAACAGAATTCAATTTCTTTTCAAGGGCTTCAGCTTGTCCTTCCGTTATTTTTGCAAGCGGGGATAATCCACCAATCGCTTCATATCTGCCTTTTAGGTCGGCAATCAGTTCATCGCTTGGCCGTCTCCCATGACGAATATGTGTATAATATCTTTCAATATCCTCTTCAGTATATGGAGTACCATAAGCCATGACTAAAAGGCCCATTTTTTTTCTTGACATGAAATTACACCTCATTTAAAGATTTCGTTCTTTTATTGTGCATCCAATTAAGGAATTTTAGCAAATGGTTCGCTCATATTACTTCATTTTTGATGAATATTCATGAATGAAAGCAGTCAGCCTCTTCAGCGTTTCCGGATTTACGGAAGGGAAAACCCCATGTCCCAGATTAAAGATGTAGCCGTCCTGTTCCATGCCCTGATCCAGGATCCTTTTCGTCCGTTCTTCTATAACATTCCATGATGATAAAAGAAGGGCAGGATCAAGATTACCTTGTACCGTTTTCTGTATTCCCATTTGTCTTGCTTCTGTAATTGGCAGTCTCCAATCGAGCCCGACTACATCAATCGGAAGATCATTCCACTCAAGTGCCAAATGACTTGCACCGACCCCGAACATGATTAGCGGTACATTTTCTTCACGTAATGAAGAAAAGATACGAGTCATGATCGGCTTGATGAAAACGCGGTAATCTTCAACGTTCAAAGCACCTACCCATGAATCAAAGATTTGGATGGCACTAACGCCGGCTTTAATTTGTGACTTGACATATACAATGATCATATCCGCTAGCTTATCCATTAATGCAAACCAGGCCTTTGGCTCGGAATACATGAAAGCTTTCGTTTTATTGTAGTTTTTGGATGGGCCGCCTTCAATCATGTATGAAGCAATGGTGAACGGTGCCCCGGAGAAACCGATCAAAGGAACGGACAATTGCTCCGTGGTCAATAATTTAATCGTGTCCAACACATAAGGGATATCTTTCTCTGGGTTCAATTCACCTAATTTTTCAACATCTGTCACCGATTGGATCGGGTTGGCTATGACTGGACCGATTCCAGACTTAATCTCAACATCCACACCAATGGCTGGTAGCGGTGTCATTATATCTTTATATAAAATCGCAGCGTCTACGTCATATTGTTCAACTGGCAATCTAGTCACATAAGCGCATAATTCCGGCTGATGAGTAATCTCAAAAAGGGAGTACTTCTCTTTCAACTTACGGTATTCCGGCTGTGAACGGCCAGCCTGACGCATATACCAAACAGGCACATGATCCGTTTTCTCTCCTCTTGCAGCTTTTAAAAATGTATCATTCGTAATTTCCTTAGACATTAATATCCACCTTTCAAGCAATCACGTTTCTATTTTTATTCATTACCTACATAGAATATCAGAAGGATGTTGAATTTCAAATCGAATCTCCTTAAACTATAGCCTTTTCTATAATAGAAGTATAGCCAACCTATTTATTTGTCAGAAAATCGACTTTTTTATAAGTATCTTACCGGTATCAAAGTCTATTGGTTAGATTGAAAATGGTAAAAGCACTATTGATTGGGTAAAATGGGTATACGGGTACTATATAGATATTGGAGGGGAATTTATGAATGTATTCATCACATCAGGCAGTTTCAATTTTTTGAAAAGCAAAAAAGATAAGCATCCGAATGAAAATATATTACTTATGCAAAACCCTGACACTACAGTACTTTTACATGAAACGGAAGGTAAAACGATCTTCAGCTCTCCACGCAAGTATGAAGTAGTTGATGGGAAAGGGACCCTTCAGGATCATGGGTATGTAGTCATGAACAATATACCGGTCAGTGAAGAAGGAAGGCCGGTATTCGAACATCGTTTTAAAAACAGGGTAGGATTCATTGAAAATGAACCAGGTTTCGTCGCACTTCGTGTACTGCGGCCAATCAACTCTGAAACTTATGTAATCTTAACGATTTGGGAGAAACAAACCGATTTCCTGCACTGGAAGAAATCCAGTTCTTTTCAAAAGGCGCATATCAGCGACTCCAAAGCTCCCGTTACGAATTCTAGCCAGAAGATGTTTTCAGGTGAACCTTATGTAACGCTGTATACTTTGGTGAAGGATTCTGAAGAATAATCCATTCTTGCTCAATAAGAGGCCCATCCTCATGGATGGGCCTCTTTGAATTCATAGTAATACATAGCGTTATTTGGGACGGCCCAAAAATCATATGAACCTATAGCCTTCCGACAAATTCCTTCTTTATTTCCGGGGAAATGCAACGGGTATTTACAATTATTTCATCTGAATCTTTCTTTCAAAGTACTTTAGGCCCGAGGTATTTATATAATTTAAACAAGGTTAAAATATATGCCGCTCCTAATGCAAAGCCTGCCAGGATATCAGTTGGAAAATGGACTTTCATAGCGATCCTACTGACCCCTATTAGCAGAACCAGACTAACGAAACCGAGTCCCACTGCCCATTTCAAAGAGTTCCCTTTAATTTCTTTCATGATTAAATAAGCAACCATACTGAAGAAAATAAGGCCCACCATTGCGTGGCCACTTGGAAAACTGAAGCCAGCGATCTCCATTAAATGATTTTCTGGGCGCACTCTTTTAATATGATTTTTTATCCACTCATTTAATACATCACCCCCAGCCATACCGATAGAGAAGATGGCCATGGTCCAATAATCCTTCTTTATTATCCACAAATATAGAACACAAAATAAGCTTCCAAAACCAATGAACTTGGATTTCCCAAGATGGATAATGGACTTGAAGAAAGTGAACGAAAAAGTATTCTCACCTACGGAAATAAGTTTCGTAAAATATGTATCGAATGCTAAAGGCTTCCCACTCTGGACTTCTTGCATCAAAAAAAAGAATAGCAGCAAGCAAATCAAAACCATAGCAATCCAGGAATATTTAATCATGATATATATCTCCTCAAGGTATTTAATTCACTTTGGATCTTTCAGAATATGATATACTATTTACAATTAATCCAATCATTAGGAGGCGAAAAATGATACAGCGATTACACGATCTTCTAGATGGTTCATATGAAGAAATGGTTTCCATCAGACGTTATCTCCATCAACATCCCGAACTTTCCTTTCAAGAAACACAAACGGCTTCCTTCATCGCTGGATATTATAAAAAAATGGGAATCGAACACCGGACGAATGTAGGCGGTAATGGTGTTATTGCCAAGATTACAGGCAATAAGCCTGGTAAAACCGTAGCTTTGCGCGCTGATTTCGACGCCTTACCCATTCAGGATGAAAAAGAAGTTCCTTATAAATCTTCCGTACCCGGGGTAATGCATGCGTGTGGACACGATGGCCATACAGCGACACTCCTTGTCCTTGCAAAAAATCTGAATGTTCTGAAGGATGAGCTCGAAGGTGAATATATATTTATCCATCAGCATGCTGAAGAATATGCTCCAGGAGGTGCCAAACCGATGATTGAGGCTGGCTGCCTTGATGGGGTGGATGTAATTTTCGGCACCCATTTATGGGCCACGATCCCTACCGGAACCGTCCAATACGCTTATGGGCCCATTATGGCCGCCGCCGACCGTTTTGAAATCACCATTCAAGGGCAGGGCGGACATGGAGCCCAGCCGCATAAAACCCGTGATGCAATCGTAGTCGGCTCCCAGCTAGTCATGGCCCTACAGCAAATCGTAAGTCGCCGCCTTAACCCAATAGATTCTGCAGTCATTACCGTCGGTTCCTTTGTAGCGGATAATGCCTTCAACGTCATTGCGGATAAGGCTAGAATAATCGGAACCGTCCGCACTTTCAAGGAAGATGTCCGTTCATTCATAAGCGAAAAAATGGAGCGGGTTGTTAAAGGGACCTGCCTAGCTGCCGACTGCACTTATGAATATCAATACTTTCAGGGTTATCCAGCTGTTATTCCACATGTTGAGGAAACTAAATTCCTCATCGAAAGCACTGACTCCGTCAAGGAAGTTTTAATTACAGAGGAATTTGACCCGGATATGACAGGTGAGGATTTTTCTTATTATTTACAAGATGTGAAAGGTACATTCTTCTTTACGGGGGCCAAGCCAAAAAATGAACATACATATCCGCATCATCATCCTTTGTTTGACATCGATGAAAAAGCGATGCTCATTGCAGCCAAGATATTAGGCACTGCAGCTGTAACCTATCACAATAAGAAACAATCATCGCAAAAGGGGAATGAATCTTTATTACGGCAATGAGTAAGGGACGGGTTCTCCCCGTCCCTTACTCTTTTAGAAGTCTGATTCGGTAACAATTGACAGCCGTCTCCCCAAGTTGTTCCAGCAAATGATGGTTGGCATATGCACCGACGGCTGCCCCAAACCCTGGGACTAGCTGGAACATTTTGATGACATCGATGTGGTCGCGATATTCCTGCTGAAATTCTTGCCAGTCTATTTCCGGCCACTTCCCTGATTCCCATTCTTCTATTACCCGTAATGTTTCCAGTTTTTTTTCCTCACTCGAAAATGCCATCTGAAAGATATGGAGTATGAACAGGCGTTCCTCATATTTATTTGGATCAAAACCATATATACGGGATATTTCAAATAATAACTTCATCTTGATGCTAAGCAGTAATGGGAAATCAGCCAATCCAATTAAAAGCCCTGCAGCTCCTGTTCCCGCACCTTCTATAACGGCCGTTTTCCGATAGGCCGTTACAGTTTCCGCAACCCATTCTTCTTTTTGCTGTAATGATAGAAGCACTACATTTTTTTCTTTAGACATATATTTTGAACCTGATAATACGGCCTCAATCATCCCTTTAATACTATCAGTTATCATTTTGTGCACTCGGTCTGGGATATAACTATTCATTTTGATTTGCGCCTTTTTGGACAACCGCTCAAGCTTGCCGGATTTCTTGGCTACTTTCTTTTTCCATGATATTAGTTCCGATAATGCCTTTTGTCCATATTCATCCATCAGTTAACACCTCCGTTAAATATGTATATACCACATATGAGGCTTTTAGTTTCAATTTTCATTTCTTAAAAGAAAAAGCTGATTTTATGAAAAATCAGCTTTTGTTTAAAAGTTTTTAATTTTCTTTGCTGCATAAATTTTAAAACCGAGCAAGAAAACAAGCCCCATTGCCAAGGCGGCTAAAGCGGACATCCATTCCCCTTTCACTAGGAGGATCAAACCGAAGACAAGGTCCTCAAATAATAAGAAATAAGAAATTAGCTTTATGACTGCAGATTCTCTCATTTTTGCTGGCAATGGATACAATGAGACCCATACCTTCCATTCATGTGCCTTCCATACCGGCAGCAGTTGCAGGGCTGTCATGAATAGGAACATGAAGGTTACAATCAAATGTGCCCATATGTTAGTGAATACGCTTAAAATCACTGACCCAATGATAGTCAAGCGAAAACATAGTCCCACATAATCATTCGATCGCAACAGAGTACGGGCATAAAGATAGGTATATGTTGATTTTTCACCATACGGAATGAATGATAATAGCCAGTCCATCCATTTCCTTCTCGCTACCTTTCCTTTCAAATGGGGAACATCAGTAAACATGTTTGCTATTCGATAGAAAGAATTCATCCTCTTGTTTTCCAGCTCCACCAGCCGTTCCCACTTAAGCACAAATCCTTTAGTTGCGCTTCGGTAATACATGTAGAGTCCTAACAATAATAAAAATGTTATAAGTGCAAACAGTATATTTGCCCTCGAACAGATGAAATAAAGAATCACGCCGTTAAGTAAAAAACGGATGAAAGAGTCCCAATGGCTCACTGATGTATCCTGATATTTCAACACCTGCCAGCGCATGGTTAAATTCAAGAACTTCAAAATAAGCAAAACGACAAGGATGATTCCAAGGTCAGTGCCTCCTGCACCCGTGACCCTCGAATACATCGGAATGGATGCAATGAGGACAACCAGAAGAATAAACCCCTGCATGACCCAACTTAATATCAGTGAATTCTTGAAATAGCTACTCAACTTCGTTTCAAGCGGAAGCAGGAATACCGTATCAGGTTCTTTCAAAAAAGTATTAATCGGGCTTCTGGTCACAATGATCGATAAAACAAAGGCCATGATCAATTCAGCAGGGAAATCACTGTCCAATGTCTTCACCCAATCACTGTAATAATAGGCCAAACCACCAAGAACCAATACCATGACAAAAACCAGATGGCCATTAAAAATATAGCGCAGATATTTTTGCGTTTCAGTTATATAGCCTAAATATCTTTCCTTCCAGAGATTTTGACTATTCATGACCGATTTCTTCTTTCGTCAATTGAATATATAAATCATCAAGAGTTGCCCCCGGCATGGAAAATTGTTTGCGAAGCTGCTCAAGATCGCCTTTTGCCCGAATCTCCCCATTATGCAGGATGATGAAAGAATCACAATACCTCTCGGCTGTCGCCAGTATGTGTGTAGACATTAAAATTCCCGCTCCGCTCTCTTTCATTTTCCTCATCAAATCGAGCAGGGATTGAATGCCTAATGGATCAAGACCTACGAAGGGTTCGTCGACGATATATAATGACGGCTGTACTAGAAAGGCGCACATTATCATGACCTTTTGCTTCATTCCTTTTGAGAAATGGGCCGGAAACCATTTAAGCCTTTTTTCCATATGGAATTCCTTTAATAGAACGCCCATCCTTTCCTTATATGTGGCTTCCGCCAAACCATGTGCCATGGCCGTAAGCTTTAAATGCTCCTCAAGTGTAAGCTCATCATACAAGATTGGCGTTTCTGGAACATAAGTGAATTGTTTCCGATATGTATCCGGGTCCTCGGCAAGAGTTTTTCCATGAATCGAGACACTTCCGCCTTTTGGCTCCATAAGTCCGATGATATGTTTAATTGTCGTACTTTTCCCAGCCCCATTGAGCCCAATTAACCCCACTAGCTCATTTGGTTGAATGTCAAAACTTATTCCCTTTAAAACGGGCGTTTTCGTATATCCACCCACTAATTGCTTTATTTCCAATAAGGACATATAAACGATCCTTTCTATATAGAGGTTCTTATTTCCATTTTATCAAATTCTCCTGCTTTTATATAGTCGAGTGTTCCCGGAACTGAATTTCCATAAATAACTAATTATATTTTCCCTGCTTGGTGGTCATCATAAATAAGGAAGAAGGGGTTAGTCATTACGTGTGATTCACATCATATTGTAAATGAGGTGTCAGTTAAAGACGTATTATACTGAAATACCCAAATGTTTTATTACAAATGATTTACATCATATTGTAAATGAGGTGTCAGTTAAAGACGCATAACTGAATTAAACCAGAAGCTTCATTAAAAAAATCGTTTCGAGCAAGGAGATGGTTCTCTTGCACGTAAAAGCAGAAAAATCATTCAATAATTATCAATTATGCTTTGAAAGTTGATGAAACTTTAAAGATATAGGAGATGGTTGCTTTGAATGGAAAATCTCTAATCAGATAATAACCATATTTTACTAAAACGTAGATGAGGTGTTTGTCGCAGAGAATTTATGCTAATGCGAATTTTGAAGCAAAAACCCCTTTTTCAACAGGCAGGGTGCAACTTATGTTGCATCCTGTTTTTATGATTTTTCCTTTTCCCAGGGATTCAAGCTATGGTACGATTAACCAAATACATTAATTTCTAAAGGGGCGTTTTTAATGAGTGATTGCATTTTTTGCAAAATAATCAATGGGGATATCCCAAGTTCCAAAGTTTTCGAAAATGAACATGTATTGGCCTTTCTCGATATCAGTCAAGTAACAAAAGGCCATACGCTGGTGATACCTAAAGTACATAAGGAAAACCTTTATGAGTTGACACCTGAGATTGCCAAGAACCTTTTTGAAGTGGTGCCGGAAATTGCCCGCGCCATGAAGCAGGAATTCCAACCTGTAGGCCTGAACCTTCTAAATAATAACGGTGAAGCCGCAGGACAGTCCGTTTTCCATTTTCATATGCATTTGATTCCTCGGCATGGTGAAGGAGACGGCTTTGGGGCTGTTTGGAAAACGAATACGAGCGACTATACACCAGATGACCTGAAACAAATCGCCGACTCCATTGCACAACATTTACAATGAGACCGTGATGGTCAATGAAGGTTTCTTTTTCCTCTCGTTATAGCTTTTAAAAGGATCGGCAATTGAACGCTAGCTCACGCTGGTTGCATGAAAAACAAAGATCCCGATTTGGTCCTCACTCAAAGTGGAGGACCTTTTTGCATTGGCCCATCATTAAAACGAAATGTCCCCTAAAATTCTAAATTTTCCTCCTATTGAATTTAGTTTTCTGGTAGGATATATGAATAGTCCCAAATACTTTATCGCATAGTCGCATAGGAGGAAAAAAATTGAAACGTGCACGCAATTTTAACGCTGGGCCAGCCGCCCTTCCCTTGGAAGTTTTACAAAGAGCCCAAAACGAGTGGTTGAATATTGAGGATTCAGGTATGTCGGTCATGGAATTAAGCCATAGAAGTTCGGAATTCGAAAAAATTCATAACCATGCCATTCAATCATTAAAAGAACTCTTGGAAATTCCTGAAAATTATGAAGTTCTCCTGCTTCAAGGAGGAGCAAGCCTACAATTTTCCATGATTCCCATGAACATTTTGAATGATGGGAAAAGGGCAGATTATGTCCTAACTGGTTCTTGGTCGGAAAAGGCATTAAAAGAGGCCAAAAAGGTTGGTGAAACGGCTGTTGTCGCTTCATCCAAAGATGAAAAATATACGTTCATCCCTAAAGTCGAAGACATCCAATTGAATGATGATGCTGCATACCTTCATATCACAAGCAATAATACGATTTACGGAACGCAATGGAAGGACTTCCCGGAAACAGGCGGCATTCCTTTAGTAGCTGATATGTCAAGTGATATTCTCAGTAAAAAAATTGATGTTAGTAAATTCGGCATCATCTATGCGGGTGCACAAAAGAATCTGGGGCCATCGGGAATCACGGTCGTTATCATCCGTAAAGATTTAATTACGGATAATGACAAAATCCCATCCATGATGAACTATTCTATCTATTCGAAAAATAACTCTTTATACAACACGCCTCCGACATTGGCCATTTACTTATTGTCCCTTGTGTTGGATTGGGCAAAAGAACAGGGCGGCGTTGAAAAGATTGCTGAAGTCAATGATGAAAAAGCAAAAGTCATTTATGATGCCATTGACGGCAGCGATGGTTTTTATAAAGGCCATGCCCTACCGGACAGCCGTTCATTAATGAATGTGACGTTCACGCTTCCGTCAGAAGAAGCGGAAGTACAATTCCTTAAAGAGGCAAAGCAAGCCGGATTCGTAGGACTGAACGGTCACCGTTCCATCGGTGGCTGCAGAGCATCCATCTATAATGCTGTCCCTCTATCCCATTGCCAGGACCTTGCGGATTTCATGAAGAAATTCCAGGAATCGTATAAAGCGAAGGAAGCTCAAATCCTTTAATTCAAACAAATATAACTTCTAAAAAAATAGGTCTTATGATATACTATTTTAAACTTCTTGCAACAGGCAATAGTGCATTGTTGAAGAAAAGATGTTAGTTGAGATGAGAATAGGAGAGATGAGTAAATGAAAACGAAAACCCTTGTGTCACTGTCCCTATTAATCGGGATTGGGGCTGCCCTGCATTTTATCGTACCTGGATTCTTCCTTGGAATGAAACCGGATATGATGCTGTTGATGATGTTTTTGGCGATTACCCTGTTTCCCGCGAAGAAGAATGTTTTCATTGTCGCCCTGGCTGCTGGAGCCATCTCTGCCATGACGACTACATTTCCTGGTGGACAGATTCCAAATATCATAGACAAATTGGCAACAGCCTTTCTGTTTTACCTTTTATTCATCAGTCTTAAGAAGTTTTCAACATCCGTTGTCACCGTTAGTATCTTGACTGCCGTAGGAACAATGATTTCCGGCGCTGTCTTCCTTGGTTCGGCTTATTATATCGTTTCCCTTCCAGGGCCTTTCGTTGCACTTTTCGGCGCTGTTGTACTTCCTGCCGTACTGTTAAATACAGTTGCGATGGTCATCATTTATCCAATTGTGAACGGCATCGTAAGAAAATCAAATATACCCATTAATGCTTAAGCAGCAGGATCATCATACCTAAAAAGGCACCGGAATATCCGGTGCTTTTTTTCCAATCTTATGAATCTGGAACTCTAGTCAGAATCATCCTTCATCGGTCAGTGAATCAATATCCACATAAACCAAATGAAAAGCAGTAAAACCCCGGGGAGGCCCATAGCGAAGGCTCTGGCCTGGAGCACCCTCTTAGGCGGATAGATGCCAGGAGTTTTAGCTCGCCTTAGAAAATACCCCATTCCGCACATGCATACCAGACCTAATAAAAAAATGATTTTCATTCTTTACCCACCAGTGCCATCCATGTTCCGACAGCTTGTTTTTTATTATCTATATGCTGCTCTTCCCTTTATATGAAGCATTATTATTAAAGCTTCAAGTTATTTTTAAATATTATATATTTACTCTCTAAGTTTAAAAAAATATTTTTGTGATATAAAGATAAAATGGTCGATACTCTTCCATAAGGATGAAAATTATGGTATTTTGATATCAATAGTATTTCTCTCCCTATTTATCATAATTTCCAATTGATGCTTTTTTCAGCAGGGATTCAGACCATGGAAAGCGAAAACATAATATAAAATGAGGTGATCCTAATGAAAGCAAAATCATTACTAATTGGCTTTTTGACCGGAACAGTAGTAGCTGGTGCGGCAACCTTACTTTCAACACCAAGTTCAGGTAAAGACCTACGGACCCGCATCAAAACGAATACCGAAGATATTAAGAATACAATTGATGAGTTAAAGGTAAAAATGCTAAATATTAAAGATGAGACGATGGAAGCTTCACAAATCAGCAAAGAAACGGTAAAAACGTTCATTTCGGATGTTCAGGTCGTCATCGAGAACTGGAAGCGGGAAATCGAACCCAATAAAAATGAATTATTGAAGAACGTTCAAGAAATTGAGAATTCATTGAAAGAATTGGAAGCGGCCACCCCTTCTTCAAAAAATTAATAGCTGACATCGTCACAAAATCTTGATTCTCCATTTTTCCCAATAAATTACATGGTTTATTGAGGAAGAATGGAGAATTCATTAAAAAACTAAAATTTTCTAAAAATTTCGCAAATATTTTTCTTTATTAATTTTTATTTTATTGTCATAATAAATATATAGAATCTTATAAGTAGGTGAGCCCATAATATGCAGAATAAAAATTATTCTATGAAAGAAGCAATGATTTTTAGTCAACGAATTGCACAATTAAGCAAAGCATTATGGAAATCGATTGAAAAAGATTGGCAGCAATGGATCAAGCCCTATGATTTAAATATCAATGAGCATCATATTCTTTGGATTGCCTACCATCTTAATGGCTCTTCCATTTCTGATGTTGCAAAATTTGGGGTCATGCATGTTTCTACGGCATTTAACTTTTCAAAAAAATTAGAGGAACGCGGATACTTAACATTTTCCAAAAAAGAAAATGACAAGAGGAATACGTATATAGAGATCACAGCAGAAGGTGAAAAAATCCTTCTTGATTTAATGGAGACATACGACCCAAGCAAGAACTCTGCTTTCTCAGGTGCACTTCCACTGCGTGAACTTTATGGCAAGTTTCCCGATATGATTGAAATGATGGCCATTATCCGTAATATCTACGGTGAAGATTTCATGCAAATCTTTGAACGGTCCTTCGATAATATTGATCAGGAGTTTACTGACGTGGAGGGTAAAATCACAAAAAAAAAGATAGAGAAAGAAACTGAACCAGTTTAATCTCATACTCTATCCATTTCCCTCATGAATGATACATATAAACCTTGTGAGAGGCATGCATCAACGCATTCCTTTATGGTTATTTTTGAATTGACATTTCTTTCAAATTGATTAAAAAGCGGTCGAAAGTTCATATACCCTTCCGCTTTTTCTATTTCATAGCGTTTGCTCAAGGTATCACATGTTTCCAATAATTCTTCCGCTTCCTTCATCGTGAAATTTTTTTCCACAAATAGATAGTCCAACTTGGCCTCCGGATTGCGTATCAGGTTTAATAAAAGCCGTTGATGAAAACGGAGTATTTCTATTTCTTCATTTATATTATTCATACACCACTTATCCCCAATCGATCATTCAATTTATTATAAAAAGGCATATGACCCAATTATTGATTTTTCATACTCAGGAATCCGTCAGATCCCTGGTTCAAAACCTAGCCTTTAACGCCCTTAGCTTGCCAACACACTATCTTAAAGTTAATCCAAGAATTTCATTGCTTTTTCCATCCATTCATCGTAATGTATGTAAGTATATTAAAACAGCTTTGGAGGGCTGATTTCGAAATGAATTCGTGGAAAACAATTGACGTGGCAAAACAATATGGCAGTTGCCGTCTGATCTTTTTTGCAGTTTTTACTATATTGTTGTCTTTTGTTCTGATCTATACATTATTAAGTGTCTTTTTAACTCATGTTATTTTGTATGGCGATCAAACAATGGTATTTTTTAGCCTATTGCTCTTATTATATCCTGTTCACAAACTATTACACTATTTACCTTTACGATTATTATGTAAAAAAGTAAAAACTTCTTGGTCCTTGAAGTGGAACCTTGTGCTTACATGCAAAGTCAATGTACATGTTCCGATTCGAAAGCATCTTTATCTTTTGACCCTTGTGCTGCCTTTCGTCATTATGTCTGTCATATTGATTGGTTGTGCCCTTAGTTTTCCACATTACATTCATTATTTCACTATTTTATTATCCCTGCACACCGGATTATGCGTATCGGATTTTATTTATATAAAAAACCTGATTGGTTCCCCAAGACATTCTTTTATCGAGGAACATCTCGAAGGATACGATATACTTATTCAAAAGTGATTTCTTATTCATTCATAATGATGTCCAATAAGATTTTTATGTATCTTTTTTCATTATAATTTGGTATCGTATTTATACATGAAGTTTTGCAAGGAGGGATTTTAGGTTTTGATCTCGTTCTGGTTTATTATTTTTGCTATTTTGATCCTTTATAATATTAATAGAATGACAAACTCTTTATGCATTCAAAAGGAAATTGCTGAAGACCGGCAGCCTAAAGTATTCAGGACCATTAATGTATTAATTACTATTATGTTATTATCCTCCTATATTGAAATTTTGTATACGTAGAGATGAGCAACAAATGATGGCCATCATTTGTTACATACATTGGTGATATCCGGGGCATTATCCACATAAAGAAAAAGGGCGAAGCAACAGCTTCGCCTTTTGTTTATGAGTTTATAACCAAGAAGCCCCAATGATGACTAACAGGATGAAAAGAACGACAATTAGAGCAAAGCCTCCACCTATTCCTCCAGACATTGATCTTCCTCCTTTCCATTCTTAAGTAATTGTAATTTCATGCACACCCTTAAAATCCGCCAAAAGGAATCCATTCCTTTCTAAGCTTGATATTCACTTCGTCTTTATGTTGAGCGGCTACCATATCCTATTCAACTCCATGACAAAAGGAGTGGGCTCTTTCCATTATTAATTATGCAGCCGATTAGAAACAGGCTGATCCTACAATTATTAATAATATGAATAACACCACTAACAAAGCGAATCCTCCGTTAAATCCATTACCCATTTTCCTACCCCCTTTTGTTGTCCTCGATTTATCATATGTAATGGTTTATTATGTGGGTAGGCGTTCACCCATTTGCGAAAAAATCTTATTCATACACCAATATATTATTTTTTGTAAAGTAACCAGAATATGTTATAGTTAATTTTGTGGAAATACGAAAAATAGCAAATCAGAAACTTAAAACTAGGAGTTGTTTTTATGAAGAAGTGGGCATTATCGATTGCTGTAACTGCAGGGCTGATCGGACTTACAGCATGCAACAGCGACAAGGAAGCAGTCGTGGAAACTAAAGCGGGGGATATAACTAAAGAGGAATTTTACAATGTAATGAAAGACCGTTATGGTGAAACCGTTCTTCAGGAACTTGTTTATGAAAAAGTTCTCTCTGAAAAATATACAGTAACTGATAAAGAAGTTAAAGCTAAAACGGACGAACTTAAAGAGCAAATGGGTGAAAATTTCGAAACGGCCCTGGCCTCTTCCGGATATAAGAGCGAAGATGATCTTAAACGCGCACTTAAAATCGGCATGCTTCAAGAAAAAGCAGCCGTTGCCGATATAAAAGTTAAAGAAGCTGATGTGAAAAAAGCTTATGAAGATTATAAACCACAAATCAAAGCGAGACATATTCTAGTGAAAGACCAAAAAACAGCCAACGAAGTTAAAGCTAAATTGGACAAAGGCGAAGATTTCGCTAAACTTGCAAAAGAATATTCAACAGACACAGGCACAGCTGAAAAAGGCGGCGAGCTAGGCTGGTTCGGACAAGGTGAAATGGTTCCTGCATTTGAAGAACAAGCTTACAAAATGAAGAAAGATGAAATCAGCAAGCCGATTAAATCCGATTATGGCTACCACATCATCCAACTTCTTGATACAAAAGAAAAGAAACCATACAAAGATATGAAAAAAGATCTTGAATATGATTTGAAAGTCGCTCAAATTGACCAAACTAAAGTTCAGGATATTTTGAATTCAGAAGTCAAAAAAGCGGACGTGAAGAT
The DNA here is from genome assembly GCF_025175645.1 of Peribacillus aracenensis. Taxonomy (NCBI): domain Bacteria; kingdom Bacillati; phylum Bacillota; class Bacilli; order Caryophanales; family Bacillaceae; genus Peribacillus; species Peribacillus aracenensis. Next base: position 279,046 of record NZ_JANZMJ010000002.1, on the reverse strand, counting down.
TAAAGATAAAGATCTGAAAGATGCCATCACTTCTGGTGACGCAACCAAGGCTGAAAAATAATTGGATAATAAAAAGCGACAGGCCTTTGGCCTGTCGCTTTTTTCTCATCACTCAAGCTATGCTCCCTGATTTATATCCTTTTTACGCCTCTCACGCTCTTCTTCCATACGTTCAATGTACTTCTGACCTTCCTTCTCAATCCATGCATCATCTATCAGGCGTTCCTGCCTGGCTGTCCAAATTGCCATGACTGCACTGACGATTATTCCAATAAACACGAACCAGATCCAAATTGGCATGTCCATTCCCTCCCAAAAAATCTACTATTCATTTACTAGAGAATATGCGTGAACAAAAAAAATATGCTTCTTTCTCCATCGAGAAAGAAACATATTTCATTAAAATGTTGGTTTATAGAATGAACGATTATCGAGCGCAAAGACTCTTTCCGTAAATTCACCCGGTTTCACTTTTTCTAATGCCCGGTCCATCATATTTATCTTGGCATCCATATTATCAATATAATGCAGCACTTCCGCTTCCCTCACCATTGGCGGTTTTGGACTGCCCCATTCCGCTTTACCATGGTGACTTAATATCAAGTGCTTGAGAATCATGATTTCTTCCGCTTCAATGCCCAATTCCTCTGCAGCTTTACCGACTTCATTTACCATGATGGTGATATGCCCCAACAAGTTCCCCTCCACTGTATAAACAGTCGAAACAGGTCCAGATAGCTCATGTACCTTTCCAAGGTCATGGAGAATGACTCCGGCGTATAATAGATCCTTATTGAGGGAAGGATATAGGGTTGAAATGGCCTTAGCCAGCCCTAGCATCGATACAACGTGATAGGCCAGACCCGACATATACTCATGATGGTTCTTGGTGGCAGCAGGAAACGTCAGGAATTCATTCTGATATTTTTTTATAAGATGCCTAGTCACCCTTTGGATATTCGGGTTCCTCATTTCAAAAATGAATTGAGTGATGGTTTCCATCATTTCTTCCTGACTTATAGGGGCCGTTTGAATTAAATCGGCTTTTGTTACCCCATCAGCGTCTGAAGTAATTCTGATATTACGGATTTTCAATTGGCTGCGTCCTCGATAATTCTGGACTTCCCCTTGAACTTTCACCGTAGCTTCCGCACTGTATGTTTTCTCGTCAGCCTCGGAAACATCCCATAACTTTGCCTCGATCTCCCCGGTTTTATCGCACAAAATCAATGTTAAAAATGGCTTTCCGTTACTTGCCACCGCTTTTGTACTCGTTTTAATGTACATATATATATCTACTACTTCACCAATTCCGTAGTGTATGATCCCATTTCCCATGCGACTGCCTCCGTTCAATTAAATATCAACATTATAACATACCAATCTCGTTAGTGCGTTTAGTTTTCGTTAATAAGTGATAGACAATGGACAAGAAAAAGCCTAAGCTGACCGTCTCTTATCACTCCACAAGAAAACCAGGCTTGACCCCAAGCCTGGCTCTCCAATCAAATCTATTTCAACAGTTATTATTCGGACAATACGCACATTTTTCCTGGCCTTCAATTCGGTAATATAAACAGCATGTCACCCGTTTATAAGGATTCATGGACGCAGGAACACTTTTTTCCCCAATGAACCGTTTAAAGGGCGAATGCGTTTCAATATTCAGCCATACTTCATCTTCAAGCAGTATTTCAATGTCCTTTTCAACCCGCATCTTTATATCTGCCTGCTTCAATAACTCACTATACATCCATACCGTATAACTCCAAATATTTTCCCAGAGTACTAGCTTCGATATTTTAGCAGTTCCGGAAAAGAAGCGAATGGCATCGGCACCAAAGCTTCTTAATATGGAATGGAGGGCAGATGGGCTTTCTTTTTCCGTGACATTGCTCCACCTGTTAGTTTTCATCAAAAAACTCGGGAGCCAATGTTCATCTTCTGGATCATCCAAAACTCCAATTTCCTGAAGTGAGCCTTTCCAGATAAGCCGATGTTTGCTGAACATGTAAAATTGTGCAGTGACAAAAAAAGCATAGCGTCTGAACCACATTGAAATGGCTATCCTTGATGTTTCAGCACCAGTCCGGGCTTGTGCATACTGAATAAGCTCATCAGCATGATTGAAGGTCTTGGAAACTTTTGCTTCATCTCGAAAGGAAATGCGATATCCCTGCAGCTCTTTTTCAATAGCAGGTGGTAGGTTATGCATGGGCCAGCGCTTTTACCTGACTTCGGGCGTAGCGGCCTTTACCAAATGGGACACACATGGGACTGCCGAAAATCGGATCAAAAGAAATTTGACATTCCATGCAGAATACATGCTGTACCAATTCAGGCGTGATGATATCCTCTGGCCGGCCTTGAGCATGTATCGCCCCATCTTTAAGTGCCACCAGATTATCCGCATAACGGCAAGCTAAATTCAAATCATGAAGCACCATCACGATCGTTCGGTTCTCAGACTCATTTAAGTCGAACAATAAGTCCAAAATCTCGATTTGATGGGTCATATCAAGATATGTAGTCGGTTCATCCAACAAAATGACGTCCGTATCCTGAGCCAGCGTCATTGCTATCCATGCCCGTTGCTTCTGGCCTCCCGATAATTCATCGACTGCCTGATCCTTTAAATCGGTCAGGTTCGTCGCTTCAATCGCCTTTTGAACTTTTTCTTCATCCACGGAACTCCACTGTTTCAACCAGCTTTGATAAGGATACCTTCCTTGTTTAACAAGTTGATAGACTGTAAGTCCCTCAGGAGCAACCGGGGATTGTGGAAGAATCGCCATCTTTCTTGCTACATCCTTCGATGACATGGTCGAAATCGCTTTGCCTTCGAGCAAAACTGAGCCGGATTGAGGTTTTAACAATCGGGCAACCGACCTTAGCAGTGTTGATTTCCCACATCCATTAGCACCGATGAATACGGTGATCTCCCCTTTGGGTATTTCTATATTCATATCATTTATAATTAATTTTTCACCATAACCGAGCGATAAAGACTGTGTGTTAATAGCTGGTCGCATTAAAATACTCCCCTTTTAGTCTAATAATACTAGTTTAATGAAAATGATTCTCAATGTCAATCTTTTAAAAAATATAAACCAAAAAATCCATCCATGTCCCATTCCTCTTAAACGATTCATTACAGTGAATACCCCTTTAAAGATATGAAGTTTCCTTTGGAAACATTAATGTAAAAAAGCACATTATATTAACTTTCCATATCATTTACCACTTTCTGCAGCTTCCGAACTAATCAATAGTCCATTCTCCCCCTCGGCGCAAACCCTATCGGAATTTCCATTTAGCGGAAAACAAAAAAGCCCTCCATATGGAGAGCCTTTTAACCGACCCGCAGGCGATTTGTACAATGTTCCAGAGATTCATCCCTAATGAAGGTAAATAAATCCTGAAATGCGAAAGGAATTAATCCTTCTGCAATATTCCATGCATTGACCTCTATTTGATAAAGGATTTCTGATTTTCCTGTAGTGTATAGCTCCTCACTAAGCACAGCAAGGTCGGGATCCAATGCGTGGCCCAACTCATGTGTGAGGATCACCCATGAATATTCCTCAAGCCTTGCAAGCGAGCCTAAGGAGCGTTCACACTGAATTTCGATATCTCTCTCATATAAAGTGATGCTATGTCCTTTGGCAGAATATTTTCCCCCAACACATCGTTCACCAGGAAACTCCTTTTCGATTATTAGCTCCAAAGAAGAATCATGGAGGCTTACAAACTCATTCATTTTCAATGACTTCACTCTCTTTATTTATAGTTTATAACCCATTATATTTCGGGATGAACAAATCATTCATATCTTGGCGCAATACGGGGCTGGATAGACGAATCACTTGGTTTTCGCTAAAGTACTCCATTATATATCGGTGACAAGTAAAAAATAAAATTTGCCGTTTTTCCGAAACCTTTTCCAATAACTTGAGCATCCGTTTTGTCCTTTCCGCATCAAAATTGACGAAACTATCATCAATGATGAGAGGGAATGAATCATTTTCAAAAGTATGATCAGCAAGTGCGAGCCTTAGGGAAACATAAATTTGCTCTGCTGTCCCGCGGCTGACCTCTTCAACCCTGAAACTCAAACCATCACTGCGCTGTACCCAAATGCCTTCTCCCGACTGATCAAGGATGATTTTATGATAGCTTCCATTCGTTAAAAAGGAAAAATGCCGCTCTGCATCAGCGATGACCTTCGGCAGGCGTTCCCTTTTATATCGGTCCAAGGTTTTATTCAATAAGCTTTTGGCTATTGCCAATTTCGCCCATTCCTTCGCCTCTTCGTTAAATGCAGCTTTTTCTTCATAAAAACGATGAAGTAAGTCATCGTAAATCCCTGAAACTTCAAGCTGTTTTATCTTATGCTTCGCATCCGCCTGTTTCTCTAATAAATGTGATTTCACCTTTACAGAATCCTTACGTTTTTCTTCTAAATTTTCAAATGTATACGTGTTGATCCCCTGTTTTAAGTAAGTTTGGATTTGTTCAGGAAGCATTCTGGATTGCCCAATTTGAATGGTGATCAAATCAAGCTGTTTTCGTAAAGCAATTTTCTTTTCGGACAATGCAGCGTCTTGCCTGAACTGTTCCTCGTCCTTGACCTTCGCTAACTTAAAAAGCATTTCCATTTCTGAATCAAGATAGCCTTTTTCCATCGTCAACTGCTCGATTTCGTTCGTCAAATGACTCCGTTCCTGCATCCATTGTATTAGTTGAACGGAGAATTCAACCGCTTTATTCATTTCTCGTTTCAATAGGCCAATCGCTTCCCGCCATGTGGATGGTTCAAGATCAAGGCAGTGTGCAAAATGAAATAAAGCCTTCGATTTACCCTCAAATTCTGCATGCAGAAAATTGTGCATCTTGATGGCTTCATATTTCCTATCAACGGCTTCCTTCCATTTCTCAAGAAGTTCAAATACAGATTCAAGATTGATTTCCATTCCCGGATAAGACAGGCCCCAACCGCTTAAGATGCTTCTTACTTCTTTATCCAATCGGTCCCTGCTAGCTTCCCAAGTAGCATATTCCTGAATGGTCGATTCAAAAGCTTCCTCCCTTTCTTCATATTTAAACATTTCACTTTCAAACCGCCTTTGAAGACGTTGGTCCATTTCAAGCAACCTACCCATCGACTCTCCATCACTCACTCGATTGGTTTCACTGCCAATTGCAGCCCTTTTCCTTTTCATCTCATCCAATTGCCTGATATATCCGGACAATATATCATCACCTTTAAAGAGATGCCTGGAAACCGCAAACAGAACAGCCATGGCTAGAAGTATAATCCCCAACAAAATCTGTTCACTGAAATAACTTCCGATTGCACCTAAACAAAGAAGTACTATTAAACTGCCATTCATGATAAGTGAACGCTTGCGATTATGCGCTTCCTTCTTCCTCTGTAAAGCCAATTGCTTTTCAAGCTCGAGTATTTGTTCATCAAGGATAAGGGATTGTGCCGCTTCAAATTCAATGTTATTCTGCTTGTTGTATAAGGACTCCAGCTCGATTCTTTTTTCATCTGGCAGTAACTGGGCCTTTATCTCCTTCAAGCGGGATTCTGTAGTTTCCAGACTATCCTTTTGCAGTCCATATTTCTCGTCAAGCTGTTTTTTATCATTTTGGAGTTGATGCTTTTCCCTCTCAGCCCTTTTCACCTTTTCCTTCATGAATGTACTGATATCCAGTTTTCTTATTTCACCATCAGAAACATCCAAGAATAATTCCTGCTTCACCTTTTCAATATTCTTTTCTTCCAGCAGCCTTTCGTGTTCCGCTTTTCTTATATCCAGCTCAAGCTTCTCCAGCAATGTTCCTTGATCGATTGCATGTTCAATTTGCTCTTTATGCTCCTTGATGAACGGATTGATTTCCAGTTCCGTTAGTTTCACCTCAAGTTTTTCCATTTTCTCAGTCAATGCCGCAAGTTGGGCTTTCATGGGCATTCCAACTGCCTGAAACTGTTCAAGTCTTTTTAAGCCATCAACAGGAAAACTTACATCCGGAATTTCACTTATTTCTGTTTCAAGTTCCCGCTGTTCTTCAACCAAGGGTTTAATTCGCAAAAAAGTGCTCAAGTTAACAAGGTTTTCTTCAATCTCTTGAATATCTAACGTGACTTTAGAAAGCTCCTCCTTAAGTTTCGCTTCTTCCTGAAGTAATGCCGTATATGACTGCTGCTCTTCTTCCGATGCTTTCACCTTTTTCTGCAATTCCTTAAGTTCTTTCAATCTCACATTCAGTAAAGGTTTTTGGCCTGAAGGCTTGAACCTTAAATCGAGCTCCTTTTGCAATTTCGTTTCGGCTTCAAGAAGTTTATCATTCCCAATCAGCCCAGCTGAAAGCAGATATTTGCTCATGGTCCCTTCACTTAATGTATGTAATCCCTGCAGACCTTGAAGGTCGAAAGAAAAAATGGCCTGGTAATAGTTTTTATCAACGCCATGGAGAATCTCATTCAATTCTTCCTCGCCGCCGACCCTTCCATCCTCGAAGGTCAACTTTACATCACCAGCAGCCTTTCCCTTCACACGCTCGATGACGATTTCCCCATCACTTTTTGTTATGAGACTGAGCCTCCCCCCATATTTAGCATGCATTTTGGGCTCGTAACGCGGTTCGTTTTGAACCTTTGTCGGAAAACCAAACAGAATACTATGAATGAAGGACATGATGGTTGACTTGCCCGATTCATTTTCCCCAAAGAAAACCTGCAGCTGTCCCAATTCAGGAAAACGCTGATTTTCCAGTTTGCCGTAACCATAAACATGGAGGTCTTTAATAATCAAATCCGTTCCTCCTTCCTACATTCATTGATTCGCTTCAAAAACTTGCAAAAGCCATCTTTCCGCTTCATCCAAAAGTTCCCTCTGCTCTTCCGGCCCTATTGAATCAAGAAACCGTCTTGCACCCGGATGAATATAAAGCGGGGCCAGAGCAGCATCCGTTTCATCAAATTCAGATGCAAGCATCGATACCTCAGACATAAAGGGCGATATTCTTTCATTTGACCTAATCATCGGCATGGACTGGATGACTTTGATTTTATACACCCAGATAAATGGTTCCCCTTGGTCCTCTTCCTGCAAGATCCGGGTCAATTCTTCAAGATAATCCCCGGAAGGGCCTGCTGCGCCACCTGCATCCAGCTTCAATTCCAAAAGAAAGTTTCTCCCATCGAAACGCTTCTGTTCAATTACTTCCTTACATTGCTTGAACAGGGCATCAAATCCACCTTCCGCGGATATTTCAATTGTTTCGCTTTCCCATATCACCTCAGAGGTTTCAATAAAAGAGTGACGCTTCATGTCTCCGTCGAATTCGACCAGCAAGCACCCTTTAATGCCGGACTCCTTTCTGTTCCTGCCTTGAATATTTCCTGGGTATATCACTAGCGGATCTTCTGATACTACCTGATGTTTATGAATATGGCCTAATGCCCAATAATCGAAATCTTTAGAAGCTAGTTCCTTCAATGAAAAAGGGGCGTATGGGCTATGTTCGGAATTGCCTTCCAAATTCCCATGAAGCAGACCTATATGATAATCGGCCCCTTCAGCTTTTATGTAGGTTTCGATCATTCTCTCTCTTACGTGACGGCGTGGATAACTGAATCCATAAAGGTGGACAGTCGTCCCATCGATTTTTTCAAACCGTTTCACTTCGGTTTTCCCTGAAAATACGTGGACATTATCCGGCAGCCCCACTGTAATCCATGAGCCGCCAAGATGATCATGGTTACCATGAATGATATAAGCAGGGATCTGATGCTGCTGGAGTTTTTCCATTTCGGCTCGAAAGCGGACCTGTGTCCGGAGACTCCGATTTTCCCCATCAAATAGATCCCCCGATAACACGATAAAGTCAACCTGATGTGAAATTGCTTCATTAATGATCGTTTTAAAAGCTTTAAACGGACTGTCCCTTAATTCCTTTAATATAGCTGACGGCATATCCTTCAACCCTGAAAAGGGGCTATCCAAATGGAGATCCGCCGCATGAATGAACTTCAAACCGCTCAAAAGTATCACCTCGATTTCTTTCAACATTTAATTCTAACATAAACAGAACATACTTTCCCATATATTATTATTTTAATACGGCATCATGGTACCTGGTTATTCCAGTATGGGCAATTCCAACAGGAAAAAGACCGAATGGCGTGAACATAGTTTCATGCACGGCATTCGGTCTTTTTCTTCATTTAAAAATATCCATACTTAAATATCGTTCACCATTATCCGGTGCAATGCATAATACTCGTTTGCCACTTCCAAGACGACGGGCTTCTTGCAGGGCAGTCCAGACAGAAGCACCTCCTGAAGGTCCAATCAATATACCTTCCTTCGAAGCCAAATCCTTCATGGTGGAAATCGCATCTTCATCTGCCGCTTGAACGATTTCATCAAATACCTCTGTATTTAAAATGTTGGGGATAAAACCAGGGCTCGTACCCACTAATTTATGAGGACCAGGCTTTCCGCCGGAAAGAACTGGGGAACCCTTAGGCTCGACAACGACAACCTTTAACTCCGGCAGATGTTCTTTTAAGGCTTCACCTGTACCGGTTATCGTCCCTCCCGTTCCAGCAGTAGCGACAAACACATCCAGGTTTCCATCCATCTGATCCAGAATCTCGACTGCTGTCGTCACTCTGTGAATATCAGGATTGGCTTGGTTTTCGAATTGCTGCGGAATAAAGCTATTCGGAATCTCTGCGGCAAGTTCCTCAGCTTTACGAATGGCTCCAGGCATCCGCTCTGATGCTGGGGTTAGGACAACTTCCGCTCCGTATGCCTTTAAGATATTGATTCTTTCTTTCGACATATTATCCGGCATGACCATAATGGCCCGATACCCCTTTGCCGCGGCATTCATAGCAAGCCCAATTCCTGTATTTCCTGATGTTGGTTCTATAATCGTGGCCCCGGATTGAATGATACCATCCAATTCAGCCTGCCTAATCAAATTGAAGGCAGCCCGATCTTTTACGCTGCGGCTCGGATTGAAATATTCAAGTTTCACAAATACTTCAGCGTCACCCTCCGCTGTTAAATGATTAATCCTTACAACAGGTGTATCTCCTATCAATTCAGTGATATTATTAACGATTTTTACCGTCATTCAAAAAATCCCCTTTCGATCCATACACTTCCTACCTTTTACTCAGTTTTATTATATCATTTATGATTTTTCATTTTAAGGAGAGAATTCCTCTTGTATAAATAGGTTTTGTTTTCATTGTTTCCAAAGGTAAAGGAAGAAACCATGAAATTAGTTCGATTTAGTTAGTTACCATCATTTTTCTAGTTATTCAGCTACTTATCAATATTCCCTGTCTTATTACTTTCCTTTACATAACAATAGTCAAAATTGACAGATAATGATAAAATTTTTATAACAGTACATATCTTTAGAAAAAAGACAGCATCATTATTGATAAGGGAGTTTTTGGAAATGAGCAGAATATACAAATTGACCGTTTTTGAACCGTCAGGGGAAAAACTATTGGATGAACCATTTACAGCCGAGAATGATGAACAAGCAAAAGAATTGGGACAAAATCTATTAAAGGAAAAAAACTATCAAGATCGAACACATCGCTGTACATCACCTTCAGGCACTTTATTGCTTTTTCATCGTTGATTGGAAACGGAAGCACAATCACTGAAAAATATGATCAAGTTTTCCACACATTCCTTATAAAAAAAAGGCGGTCACATATCATGGCCGCCACCCAGACTGTAGATCAACTCAATGAAACTCAAGTTTGCCTACGTTTTTTTTTTATGGCTTATACCATTTGGACGTTGATTTCTGCTCCAGGCACTCGCTCCAATCAACTTTGTAATAAACTTTAGATAGAAACCATACTCGAGGAGTTGAAGGTTTTACTTTGGCTCAGTTGGTTCAGGAACATCGTTGATGAATCCCTTTTGTCCACAAACAGAGGCCGTCACTAAAAAGTGACGGCCTTTCTCATTCATTTTCCGATGAAGTTCGGTTTTCTTTTTTCCACGAAAGCCTTTATTCCCTCTTGGTGGTCCGCCGTTTGGCGCATTTTCATCTGAGCAGCTTTTTCAATCTCAAGGATCTTGATTAATAGTGGGCGATTTTTTTCACTAAGGATTTTTTTCGTTTTAATCATGGCCTGAACCGGGCTTTGCAGCCAGGATTGCACTTTCTTCTCTACCGCATGTTCCAAGGTTCCTTCTGCCACTTCATGAATGATGCCCTTTTCTTTTGCTTCAAGAGCTGTAAGCACTTTACCTTCCCAGATCAATTCTTTCGCACCCACTTCACCAAGACGGCGTTCAAGGAAAAAGTGTCCGCCGCCATCAGGGATTAATCCAATCCCGATAAAATTCATCGCGACCTTACTGCCCGAATCGGCAATAAGGTGATCGGTTGCAAGCGCTATACTCAACCCAAGTCCTGCAGCTGCACCATGAATGGCACTGATAGTCAATTTAGGCATGAAGTATAGAGTGGTCACCAATTCACTGATTCCATCCATCAGTTCATCGAAGGCGTTTTCTTTTCCAGGCGAGAGCATCATCTTAATGTCACCACCTGCGGAAAATGCTTTGCCATTCCCTTTTATAATGACGACGTCCACTTCTTCATTCTCACTTACTTCCTTAAGGGCATTTATGAAATCATACAGCATTTTCGGATTTAAGGCATTCATGGCCTCTGGACGGTTCATTGCAACAGTAGCCGTCCTGTCCGAATATGTTATTAAAACAGTACCAGCAGGTGATGTCGATTCAATATTCAATTTATTTCCTCCTCTTTCGTTCTATTACTCTATTATATATTTTTCTACCATTAACGGAATAGGCAGAAAAGTCATAATTAAACAAATATAGTATTATTTATTGATATATTTATCCTGAAGCTGATCACGCAATGCCCTTTTCAAGAACTTCCCAACACCCGTTTTAGGGATTTCATCCAAAAAGACCACTTCATCGGGCAGCCACCATTTTGCAAACTGCGGCATTAAAAATTCAATGATGTTCTCCTGGGACACTTGCCCCTTGTATGCGTCCTTCAAAACAACACAGGCAATCGGCCGTTCCTGCCATTTTTCGTGAGGCACTGCAATCACCGCCGCCTCAAAGATCGCATCATGGGCCATTAATGCATTCTCTATATCTACGGAAGAAATCCACTCACCGCCGCTTTTTATCAAGTCCTTGGTCCGGTCGACGATTTTCACGAATCCTTCTTCATCAATCGTGACAACATCCCCCGTATACAGCCAGCCATCTTTAAACGTATCCTCTGACCGCTCATCCTTAAAATACTCATTCGCTATCCAAGGGCCCCTGATCAGCAATTCGCCCATTTCTTTTCCATCAGGTTTCACTTCGCCACCCTGACCGATCACTTTAATTTCTATCATTGGTGAAACAAGGCCCTGCTTGGCCTTCAACTCATAAAGTTCTTCTTCAGGGAGATCTTCCTGATAGCTTTTTGGTTTGGATACAAATACGAGCGGGCTTGTTTCAGTCATTCCATAAGCATGCAGGAATGGTATCCCATACATTTGTTCAAAGGTTTTAATCATGCTTTTCGGAGCAGCCGACCCTCCGCATAAAACAGCACGAATGCTGCTCGTATCATGGCTGCCTTCTTCTAGCTCCTTCAATAAGCCCAGCCATATCGTCGGAACCCCTGCTGCGATTGTAACCTTCTCTGTTTCTATAAGCTCAGCCAAAATCTTTGGGGTGAAATAAGGTCCCGGCAAAACCATCTTTGTTCCAAACCAAACACTGGCAAAAGGCATGCCCCAGGCATTCACATGAAACATGGGCACGACAGGAAGTGCCACATCACGTTCGCTTAATGCTGTAGAATCGGCAAGCCCCAGTGCAATCGCATGCAACAAAATTCCGCGATGTGAATAAACCACACCTTTTGGATTCCCGGTCGTGGCGGAAGTATAACATATTCCGGCAGGTGCATTTTCATCCAAGGTTTGAATGAATGGCTGTTTCGGATTCCCTTCTGCTAATAATTTTTCATAATGATAAATAGGTGAAAGGGTCGTTTCAGGCAACTCATCTTTATCCGTCATTATGATATAACCTTCAACTGACGTTAACTCATCTTTAATTGCTTCCAAAAGGGGGATGACATCCGGGTCTATCAATAATAATCGATCCTCCGCACTATTGACGATATAAGATACATGTTGAGGAGACAGACGCATATTGATTGTATGTAGGACAGCACCATGACAAGGAATCGCAAAATAAGCTTCTAAATGCCGATGATGGTTCCAGGCAAGTGTTCCAATACGGTCACCTGTTTGAATACCGAATTTTTCAAGACTACTGGTCAGCCTTCTTGTACGCTCAGTAATCTCAGCGTATGTAAATGTGTGAATTCCACCATCCGTACGCGAAACTACCTCTTTCTTCGGAAAATATTTTTCAGCTCTCTCAATGATTTGAGTCATGATCAATGGAGTATCCATCATTACAATCTCCCCCTTATATTAAAAGCATGCTCATTATATATTCGACCCGAACAAAAATAATCCTTTTTCCCTAGGTGCCGTTTACGATTATTTTGAATCCGGCTTTATCTGGATGAAATTTTTAAATCAGTTTGACATTTATGAAAGGGAGCGGATTTCTGAAAACAACTGGAATGTATTTTTCAAACAGAACTTCTTTCGAATTGAAAGGCTCTAACCCGTTTATACGGAATCATTTATTAGGGGCGGTCAGAGAAGTTAGTTTTAACCCATCCAAATTTAGCGGTGCAGTTCGATGATATAATTTTATGTTTCTTTCTAGAAAAAAGAGGAAATAGTAAAGATACAATTCTATTTAGAGGGAGCTCATTTATCGTGAACAAAATAAACGAAGAACTGGAAGCTTATTGTGCGAGTGAATATTCAAAGCTATCACGGGTGATCGTCTGTGAACCACGTTATATGGAAATCCGCGAGATCATTAACGAAACTCAAAAAGAGTTTCAAGAAGAAAATATCGATCAGGCACTTGCCATGAAGCAGCATGCCCAATTTATTAACGCTCTTGAACATGAAGGGATTGAGGTCATAAAACTTCCGCCACAATTTACATATCCAGAACAAGTTTTCACGAGGGATATCGGTTTTACTCTTGGCAATACCGTATACGTTGCTGAATTGGCAACAGGTATAAGGCAGGGTGAAGAACAAATATTGAAATCCTGGCTCGAAACGAATGGTATCTCATATTTCAACCTCCTCAAAAATTATATTGAGGGCGGGGATGTCATTATTGACGGAAAGACCATCTATATTGGGATTAGTGAAAGAACGGATGAAACATCCGTCAAGCATCTTCAAACCCTATTACCGGAATACGATGTCATCGCGGTTCCTTTCATTGAAACATTCCTTCATTTAGATTGTGTTTTCAATATCATATCACCGACTGAAGCGCTTATTTTTCCTGAGTCCTTTACAAAAAAAGAGATGGATTTATTAGCTTCACGTTATGACATGATAGAAGTGACTAAAGAAGAACAATTCACATTGGGAACCAACGTGCTTTCGATTGGCAATAAAAGGTTATTCAGTCTGCCATGTAATAAACAGGTAAATAGTCAGCTTCGTGAACGCGGATACGAAGTCATTGAAATCGATATAAGCGAAATCATCAAGTCCGGTGGCTCTTTCCGTTGTTGCACAATGCCACTATTGAGGACAACGAATAAGAAGACTGATTCAGCCTGAGCAGAATGAAAGAACCCGGACTTGTATGGAAACCGGGTTCTTTCGCCTTTTTTAAACAACGTGTTATCAAATAGATGAAGGGTTCAGTTCTTTTTTTAATGCCTCTTTTCCATCCATTACAGTTTTTAAATTTCCAACATCATTCAGGCTGTTTCTTGCATGCAGCAAAACCGGCCTAACTGATTCCACCGAACGCCCAAACTCGTACATCCATTCATATCGAGGAACCATCCAAGTATGAAAATGGTGGGTAGTATCCTCATTGTAAAAATAATAAACATTTTCTATCCCTAATACTTTCCTTTGAGCTTTTCTAATCTTGGTTAATAAGTTTATGTAATCGGCCTTTTCTGGTTCATTTAATTCATCAAAGCACTTAATATGGCGTTTAGATGCTAATATCACTAAACCTTCAATGGGGTATGCAACGTCTTGGTGAGCATGAAAATATTCAGATTCGACTATTACACCACCCTCTGCTTCTACTTCCCCACTTGTCAAAGCACAGCTTAAACATTCAACTTCCACCATTTTTCCATTAGATAAAGTAATTTTCCTCATAAGCCCCTCCAAAAGATTACCCATAAATAACTGGCCACTCGGTCACATGTGAATTCTAAACGGAATGAAAAAATGCTTGTCTGGAAGTTTTTAGAAAGTGCAGGTCTTGCCTACTCCTCCTTTTCATTAATGCAGAAGTCTTAATATAGTTTCAGAATCCTTTCTATTTAACTGTGCATACTGGCTATGTTCATCCTTGGTCAATTCTACAATATTTTCATCAGTATTAATCCAAACATAATATACAGCCATTTTACCTTCGCTTTTTTCATCATTAAAATAAAAGATGAAGTCCGCCTTAGGATGATCCTTCTCCAATACGAATTCTTCCCAATCGGCATTCTTTATTATTTCTTTTATTTTTTCTGTTTTCGCCACTTCTACCTTTTGTTTATATGCCTCGAATTTGTAGTTTTTACCTTCACTTTTTTGGACGGAAATACGTTCTTGCTCTGTTGTACAACCTGAAGCTACCGTAATTGATAATAGACTAAGTGCAACAAGCAGCTGTTTCCTTTTCATCATATGTCATCTCCTCACACCCTTATGGATTAATTATCCAATCTATTTCATTATACTAGTCCACATAAAAGAGCAATAGGAATATTTGTCAATTAATTAACAGCAAAAAAAACTCCAACTTTTGGCTTAAGAGTTCATGAACCCAGTATCCCTTGGGCATATGTCTGGCACTCAACCAAAGCAAACAGAGCGATTATTAACTGACAATTAAAACCCTAAAAAAGAAATTAGGAATCGATATTCCATTCCTTCGTGAAAAGACTTATCTAAAATTTGATAATATTGAATTATCCTTGCTATAATTTCATGAGATAGCATTTAGAAAAACAAGATTGAAAGGGGAATGTAAAATGAATTATATAAAAAATCAGCTAACGGTCATGCGCAGCAATCTTTTAAAAGAAATCGAGGGAATCAATCCAGAGTTTATGGATGTGCAGCCTGAAGGTTTTAATAATACAATCCATTGGCATCTTGGACATGTCCTTACTGCAGCCGAAAATTTTTTATTGAAATCCAACAGTGAATTGCCAGCGAATTACAGCCAACTATTCGGATATGGTTCAAAACCAGCGAACTGGAGCGGGGACGTACCTACCGTTGAATTATTAAAGCAACAGCTGCATGAGCAACTTGATCGACTTCTTGAAATTCCGGAAGAACGATTGACAGAAAAAACAGCACAGCCTTTCAACGGAATGGAAACAGTGGGGGAATTTATTAATTTTGTAGTGCTCCACGAAACTAACCATATTGGGCAAATTCATGCAATGAAACTCTTTATACAATCCAATAACTGATTAAGCCATAACTGTCACTCTGTTTTCCTGAAAAAATGAGTGGCAGTTTTTTTAATTCACGCAAAATATGCTGTTTTAACACTACTGGCTTCTGACATGTAAGTGTGGGTGCGTTTACACATAAGTTTGGAACAAACACTCGTGAATTTGAAGTTTCTCGTGAGTTTCGAGCTTTTACTCGTGAATTCGAGCTTTTACTCGTGAATTTGGAGCAAATACTCGTGAATTCGAGCGTTACTCGTGAATTTCGAGCTTTTACTCGTGAATTTGGAGCAAATACTCGTGAATTCAGAGCTTTTACTCGTGAATTTGGAGCTTTTACTCGTGAATTCAGAGCTTTTACTCGTGAATTTCGAGCAAATACTCGTGAATATGCTCAAAAGGAGCCCCCGCTAATAAGCGAGGGCTTTCTTCTGTTCATTCTCTTTTTAGTAAAGCGAAGTAAACGCCTTTTCAAGTCATCTGGTCCTGATTATACATATAATCACTGTAGGCTTTTTCCGCTGCGGCTTCCGAAGTGAACAATGCATCATCATCCTCAATCGTATGAAATGTATCGTTCAGGAACAAGGCAACTGCATTGGGGTCTTTGGGATGCGGAACAATTTCCGCTGCCCTTATATTCGAAACGGTGGGAACATGGGGATTATTATAAATCACAAACACCTCATCACCGACTTGCACTTCTTTTGCATTGATTACACCCATTGAATTCTTCCTTTCCATTACTGATTTTCCTTTAGTTTATGGAAAGAAGCTTATAATTATTTATGAAATGAAACAGGCATCGCAAGCTGCATTATCTGAATGGAGCCCCTTCTATATGAAGGAGCCCCGCCATTCACTTAAGCATATTCATCTTTTGTAAAAATTCGATTGGATGCTGTTTCCGGAAAAATTCCCTCAGCATATAGGCAACACCATCTTGATCATTGGAGCGCGTCACCCATTTTGCCACTTTCCTTACTTCCTCATCCGCATTGCCCATGGCAACTCCCAGACCAGAACCGGCAATCATCTCCATATCATCCAATCCATCGCCAATCGAGACGATTTCCGTTCTTCTCACCTCTAAATGGTCGGCTAAATACAATACACCACTCCATTTAGAAACCCCCTTCGGAACAATTGTCATTTTATTTCCTGGATGTAATATTGCATCCACTTCAGGAAACATTTTCTTCATCAATTTCAACATATCATTTTGATCACTTTTCTCTGAGAATATTACGTCCATCTTCGTCGGGGCCATCGGTTGGTCAATAAGCTCTTCACTGATATCGTCCACATAATTTTGAGCATAAATATTTTGATCATTCAAATACATAACCGATTTACCTAGCAAATTGTCCGGAAGGTTCACCCGATTGCCCAGCGAGTATTTTTCATGAATGAGCAATATTTGGCATGTGGTCTTTTCAAGC
Organism: Peribacillus aracenensis; assembly: GCF_025175645.1. NCBI lineage: Bacteria > Bacillati > Bacillota > Bacilli > Caryophanales > Bacillaceae > Peribacillus > Peribacillus aracenensis. The sequence continues at coordinate 261,965 of NZ_JANZMJ010000002.1, read as the reverse complement.
ATTTGCACGAGCTCTACAGTTAGTTCTTCCGATATTCTTTTTACCATTATCGGCTTTTCTACGGAAGCTCCGACAAAGGCTCCTTGCTGAGCAACCATCATCGGATTTATTTTTAGGGCTTTGGCCACTTTTTTTGCTGAGTGATAGTTTCTTGACGTCACAAGTGCAACATGGACACCTTTTTGGTGAACATAATCTATTGCTTCTTTAGTCGATTTATTTAAACGGCCATTCGACTGGAGCAATGTCCCGTCAATATTGACCGCAAGTAGTCGATATACCATGCTGATCTCCCCCATCTGTAGTATCCTCTTTCAAATTTATGACTAAAATTTCGGGAATAGAACATATAGTGGTTCACGACCCTTGTACCGGTGCATTCAGGGAACAAAAAAACCCCCAACCATTATAGAAGGGAGTCTCCAACTGCTTATTACTGTTGTTCAGGCAAGCCATATAAATCTTCAAGCGGCTTCATGATAATTTTATTGAGGTCTGCAATGACCATGCTCATCCGTTGTTCAGCTTCCATCAATTGTGAAATGGTTGGGTTTTGTTGGACAAGCTGTACCGTCTTTTGTGCTTGCTCAACTTCTTCCGGTGCAATCTCCTGTCCCATCATTTGCTTTTGCTGCAATGTTATTTGCAGATTACGGAAGTTTTCAAACATTCCTTTTGTTGCTTCATCAGAATTGACAAGATCATATAAGCGTTGTAAATCGGCATATTCATTACTTGCCCTAATCGCCTTTTCCATTTCATACGCTGCATCATATACGTTATTCATTTATTTCCCCTCCCGGTAATCATTGTATTCATACACCTTTTCCACTATAACAAATCCGATTAAGAATTACACGTCATCCTATTAAAACAGTTACGAAACCATGAAATAAACTGATGATTCCACCCCATTCCCTTAAGTCGGGACACCGAAAATGAAGAAACCTGTTCTTCCACGATATCTCGATATGCAGTTTCTGGAATAGCGGCTGAAAATGAGTAATAAGTACTTGGCACCTTTTTCGACAATGGTTTCCGGGAAATCGGCGTCAATTCTCGAACCGGCTTTCTTCATTCCCAATTGATCAAGCAATTGTGCAGTACTTTTTTCCGTGAACAATGCTTTCTTTACTTCTGCCTTCACGAAAATTTTCATATTCTGTATAGAGGCATCATTAACAATTTGCCTAATTATTTGCCTAACTCTTCCTGCCGCTCTGGAATCACCCCGGGTGTCAACGGCAGCTGTTTCCCGCAAGAATAGATTGGTTTATAAGGTTTGAACAGCATTCTGATAGCTAATAAATTAGTGAAGCACCTATTACAGTACCTATAAAGACCATAAATAGAATCTTCACCCAAAACTACCCTTGAAATAAAGGCTTGATGACACCTTCTAATAAAAAAAACATAGAATGTGTTATCCACATTTGCCCATCATTTACTTATTAAAGGATATCAAACTTAGTGCAAACGGGGAATTATTATGAACCTTAACCATCAGAAAGTTTTCATTACGGTAAATTCCGCAGAGACTAGAAAGAAGGCGCTACTGTTTATCGAAGAAAAACTATTTGAGGAATGGGGCCTTCAATTTGGAGAATCCTTAACAATCATGGCTGGATGCCGTTCCGTCCCGGTACTTGTCCAGCCATTCCCGTCATCCCAGCCTACATTGAAACTTTCATATGATATGAATCAAATTTTATCCTTACCCGTTTTTTCCGATCCAATCTCCGTCTCATACGATGAGGAAGGAAGGTCAATAAAAATAGGCCCATTCTTCGCTTCACTCATGAACCAGACCCCGTTGCAAGACGGAACATTCGGCGAGATGGAAAAATTTTATCAGGAAATGAAATCATATTGTAATCAGCAGGGCATCCCCTTCTATTTAGTAAAACTGCAGTCTCTTCAAGATGGAGTTGTGGAAGGCTACCTGCCTGGGCAAAATGGCTGGCAAACCTTTCCCCTCCCCATTCCTGATGTATTTTATAACCGGATACACTCACGTAAACTTGAGGAATCGCATTCTTTCAAGCTGTTTAAAACTGAACTGGAGGAACGGTCGATACCGATGTTCAATGGAAGGTTCCTCTCCAAACATCATGTACATGAGCTGCTAATCTTAGAAGATGAGCTGTTGCCAAATTTGCCAGAGACGATCCTTTTTAACGAAAAGGAAACTTTCTTGTCTTTTATAGAAAGGCATCCGGTAATCTACTTTAAACCTTCAGCAGGCAGCCAAGGCAAGAATATTTGCAGATTAACGCAAGTAGCTGAAAAATGGAAAATCGAGCAATCCGGACATCTCCAGAATGTACATTTTGCTGATACGGATGAAAAGTTGTATGAAACGTTAAAAAGATTTTCCAGAAGACGATCCTTCATTCTTCAAAAAGGGATTTCCCTTTTCGAAATCGATCAGAGAAAAGTTGATTTCCGCATACTTCTTCACCGGAACGATCAGCTTGAATGGAAAGTTTCATCAATGGTTGCCCGGATTGGGGACCCTGGTACAATCGTTTCCAATCTTGCACAAGGCGGATTGATGAAAAATGGGCCGGACTTTCTAAAGGAAGCATTTGACCTTCAGGATGCCAGCCGCATATATCAAAAGCTCCTACGACTGGCTAAAAATACTGCCCAGGCCTTGGTCGAAAACCATGACGATTCATTCGGTGAGCTAGGGATCGATTTAGCACTGGATACAGATACACATCCATGGATCATCGAAGTGAACTCAAAACCTTCGAAAAAATTTCAAGGCAGCTATGAAACCTTTCGTCCATCAGTAAAATCCATCATAGATTTCATGCTTGCCCTTAATCGCGAAAACCATCCATAAAAAGGAGTTGCTAGCTCGTGTTAATAGGATTAATGGCCGCGTCGGATACACATGAAAACAACTACTTCACCGAAATAGCCAAAACCGCTAAATCATTTAATATGAAAGTTTGTAAATTCTCACCTGAAAATATTGATATGGATCTAAAAAAAGTGCGTGGCGAGCGTTTTGATGCCGAGAATGAAAATTGGATCGCCACATCTTTTGATTTACCTGATTTTGTATATGATCGCTGTTTTCACGGATTAGTCCGTGAGTCAACGGAAACCCGACACAAAATCAATTGGTTAAAAGATAACTCGAATTTCTTAGGGCTGGGCCTTCCTGGTAAGTGGGAAGTGTACCAAATCCTAAAAAACCATCCACACCTGCAGGCATTTTTTCCAGAGACCGTACAAGTGGCGACACCTGAAGATATTACCGGTCATTTGGAACGCCTGGATAAAATCATCATCAAGCCTGAATTTGGTGCAGGCGGTACAGGAATTTATCTCCTAACAAAAACCGAAGGCGGCACTTTGGTATCCATGACGAAAAAGGGCACCAAATATGACCGCCCATTCTCCTCCAAATCTCAGCTTAACAAATGGCTGCAGCATTTATTAAATCGATACCGTTACCTTTGCCAGCCATATTTAGAACTTTGCAACCAAAATAATGAGCCATTCGATTTACGGATTTTCCTTCAAAAAAACGAGAAGAATCAATGGATGGAACGGGGCCGCGGAATTCGTACGGGACAAAAAGACGGAATTACTTCGAATCTTGCCACAGGCGGGGAAGCCATTTCATTAGAGACTTTCAACAAAAGAAACCCGGAAACGATTTCGATTGCTGTCGAACAAAAGATTCAGCATATCCTTCGCACCCTGCCCGTAGAAACCGAAGTTGTCTTTGAAAGATTATTCGAATTGGGGATTGATTTAGGCATCGATAAAAAAGGCCAATTATGGATCATGGACATAAACTCTAAGCCCGGAAGGAAAATCATTCAGGCACTACAGCCGGAGACCATGAAGGATATCCATCGCGCACCGTTTCAATATAGCCAGTATTTAGCCGAACATCTTCAGAAAGCAGGTGAATAGAAAGTGAGAAAGACTTATCCTGCCGAAATTGCCTCTATCCCTGGCAATGTTCTCTACTATCCTTCAGAGCTTGGAGATTTGGCAGAGATTGAATTAATTTATTTCGGACGGCATTCATGTCCTGCCATCGTCAAACAAAACCCAGCCGTCAATCAGTCAATCGTCCTATCGGAAAGCCTTGCGGAATCCCTACTATTCGATCATACCGATATTCCCCTTCATTTATTCATTTACGGCAAGAGCATCCATATCGGACCGCTTGTCGGAATATTTTCCTCAGGGTTCACTGGTGTTTCAAACAAACCATTAGGGGAGAGATCGGAATTTTTCGCAAAACTCCTTTCGCTTAGCAGGACCACCGGATGTATCCCCTTTGTTTTTGGAGAGAATGTAATCAATTGGGATGAGGAGACAATCAAAGGCTATGTGTTTGCTAACGATCACTGGCACATAAATGAATTTCCTTTCCCTAATGTCATCTATGACCGTCTCCCAAATCGGTTGACGGAAAACCGCGATGGACCTAAAGAAGTGAAGCGGAAATTCCAAAAAAAATATACAATACCATGGTATAATCCTGGATTTTTCAATAAATGGGATGTAAATGAAAGGCTATGCGCAGATGAGCGGGCATTGCCTTATTTGCCGGAAACATATCCATTTCAATCCATGTCCGTGGTGGAAACCCTTCTTTCCCATTACCGGCAAGTTTATATAAAACCCATTCACGGCAGCCTCGGTCTAGGGATTCACCAAATTCTTTATGATAAGCATGAGGATGTTTACTATTGTCGCTATACAAATGAAGCAAAAGAAAATAAACTGCAAAAATTCCCTACATTGGAATCCATCGTTAAACATATTTTTCACGACCGACCGCTTGAGAACCTTATTGTACAGCAGGGCATCCCATTAATTCGATCTGAAAAACGTCCAGTGGATTTCCGGGTCCATACGAACAAGGACAGTAATGGAAAATGGCAGGTAACCGCGATTGCCGCAAAAATCGCCGGTGCCGGCAGCGTCACTACCCATATTAAAAGCGGGGGTGTCATCAAAACGGTTGCCGAACTGTTTGGAGATGACGATGAGGCGAAAGAAGTCGAACGAAAGCTATCGGAAGCCGCGCTGATTTTAAGTGACAGTATTGAAAAGAACTTGGACGGCATCATTGCAGAAATAGGATTTGATTTTGGATTGGATAAAAAAGGGCAGGTTTGGATGTTTGAAGCCAATTCCAAACCTGGACGTTCCATATTCGCCCATCCAAAACTCAAGGATTTCGAATTGCTGACCAGAAAGCTAAGCCTTGATTATGCCATTTATCTTACGGAACAGACGATTACGAAATCAATCAGTGTACCGCGATGAACATTTTTTACGATAGCCCCACTGAAAATTGGTACCACAATCATGAGAATGCTGAACTTTTCGCGGGCTCTGCCAAAGAGGAAATCAGCTATAAAAAGGACCATTCGAATCAACCCCTGATTCCAATCACGATATATCCCGGTAACCGGATGCTCGCCGTCGGAATTTTAACTGTTTCCAATCCCAAAAAGGAATCAGGTTTGGGTGGAAACCTGACCCTTTTTCGGGACCTATCTTTATATTTATTAAAACATGGAATATTGGCGTATGTATTCACAGGAAATGCCCTTCATCCCGATTCGTTGAGAGGGTATGTTTTTTCCTCCATTTCAAACAAGTGGATCGAATGTAAAGTACCCTTCCCTGACATCGTCTATAACCGTATCCCTTCGAGGAGCTATGAGGCGTCAGAGGAATTTCAACATCTTATTACACACTTTAAAGATTCCCGAATGAATCTATTCAACCCCTGTTTTATAGATAAATATGTAATGTTCGAAGCATTAAATGAAGATGGATTCCTCACAAAACACCTTCCGCCCACAACGGTCTTACGAAACAGCGATTGCCTTTATTCATTCCTGGAGACCTACAGGCATATATACCTTAAACCCTGCAAAGGAAGCCAAGGGAAGGGCATTTATACCATAATCAAAAATGATGATGATACACTATTGTTCAATAGCCTGAAGCATAGTGAGTCCTTCCCGGATTTCGCATCATTCTGGGAAACAAAAAAAAGGGATTTATTAAAAAGGAGCTATCTTGCTCAACAGGCGATCAGACCAAAAAAACTTTTTGGACATCGTTATGATTACCGGATTCTCGTCCATTATGAAAAAGGTTTTTATAAAGTGACCGGCAAAGCGGTAAGGATGTCACAAACTCAGGAAATCACCACCCACACTCCCCGAGGGGGTAAGCTTTTTCCTTATCAGGACCTGCAATCAAGAAGCCTGAATCAAAAATTAGCGAATATCGCCCAAAAATGTGGAGAGATTCTATCGAAAAAAATCGGGTTTCTCGGAGAGTTTTCCATTGATATAGGGGAAGACGAATCGGGCTCGCTCTTCATATATGAAGTGAACTCAAAGCCCATGCAATTCGATGAAGTGGAAATTGAAACAAACAGGCTTTTGCATTTAAAAAATCTTTTCATTGAATTAACTTTTCCTAACCTGACAATAAAATAACACCTCCAGCTGCCGTTTTCCATTATAATTAAATGAGAAACTGTATAAATGGAGGTAATACATATGATCACTCACTTTCAATGGGCACCATTGCATAAAGATCTTCCGGGATGGAAAATTTCCTTTTATTTCAACAAGAAGGCAGTCCAAGCCTTGTATCATAAAGATGGATCCATCGAGTGGACAGCTAACCCGCCTTCCGAAACAGATGAAACCAAACTCAAAAGCATGGTACATGATTTAATGATCTTCCATGTATATGAATGAACCCTCTTTACACTCATGAAATCCTTAAACAGAATAAAAAAAACTCCTTTGCCTAAACTAAAGAAAAGGCTAGGAGGGATTAATTTTGGATAAAGAAAAAATGACATTTTTGAAGGATACCGAATATGATGGCAAAGACTCCGTTTACCTGGATATCGACCGTATCATCAATGAAGGAATGGCGGGCGGAAATGTGTATGAAGTCGCTAACCTTCAGAACATCGAAGAAGCACATGATTTTTATGATGAAACAGATCCCAACGAAAATAAATAATTTATGTGGGCCCTCTTATAGAGGGCTCCCCTTTTTTACTTATCCCGTTCATCTCCCGCTTGCACTGCATTCCCCCTATAAAAAGTCCGTCTTTTTTTAAGTTATCAAGTAAAACAACATCCTGGATGGAAGTTGTTTGAGTGACAAATAGAAAACATCAGCCTGAAATAGCATTCAAATAGTTCCATTCTCCCTCGCACTTAAAATATTTTCGTTTAATATCGATGTAATGATATGCTCTGAATCCCATTCATGCCCAGAAATCTCGATAAGGGGATAGCGATTCGGTAAAACGGCCTGCTGGATTTCATGAACGGTCAGCCCTTGAGAATGCAAGCGTAAAATTTCACCTTGTAGGTTTTCCAAATAATCGAGCTTTTTCCGAAACATGACCTTCCCATCAGGGACATGCCCAGCATGGCAGCAAAACACTTCCCCGAAGTCATATTGAAGTAATCTTTTAATGGAATCGATGATGACCGGGACAGACTCTTCCCGTAAGACAAGCTTTGTTTTTGGTGTTACGAAAAGGTCACCTGAAAAGAGCATGCCATTACTGTGATTCAAATACACCATATGGTCCTTTGCATGACCAGGGGTAAAAATCGGCTCCCACGTTTGGGTGCGGGAATGAATGGCCTTCCCTACCGGCTCAGCTTTAAAGGCGTCTCTCTTTCCCCAGAAAATTTCACGATATTCAGGATATACGGCATCCTTTGCACAAACCTCAACCGACATCGGGTGAATGAAAAGCGGGACCTTTTTATTTTCCTGTATCCATGCAGCACACCCGGTATGGTCTTCATGATAGTGAGTCAGGGCCACTGAGTCGAAGTCAGCGGACTCATAGAATGGAATGAGCTCTTCCAATAAAATCTGTGCGCCAGTATCTATCAATAGACCATCCGTTAAAAAGACATAAACACTCATCCCCGATTTGTTCCCGCCAGGAGTCCCGTTCACACAAACCACATCATTTATCGTGTTAATCTCTAACATTCCGTTGCCTCCCCATCATTACACAAATATAGTTTCATCTTCCTTTTTTTAACTTTACTATAATAAATGTATTACCACTTTACCCTTTTGACAAGGAAATTTTGGAATAATTAACCTGGACATAAATGCTGGATTATAGCATGATAGCCCTTTTTAACGGACCTTACTAAACTTTAATAAGAAAAAATCACCCCGAAAATTTCAGAAACGATTGACATTGTCGAATTTTACAAATAATATAGATTATATTGAAAAACTTGAAATATTCTAAAATAATAATTTACTTATCAAGAGTGACGGAGGGATCAGGCCCTGTGATGTCCGGCAACCGCCCTTAGGGAACGGTGCCACTTCCTGCAGAATGATTGCATTCTGAAAGATAAGACGAGATATAATTTCGCTGCCTCTTTCTGAATGATAGGGGCAGTTTTTTAATGTTTAAGGGGGAAAGCTCATGATTGAAATCCGTTCAGTCCGAAAGGAATACGTCTCGAAGAAAAACCGAGTTATCGGAGTGGATAACGTATCTTTAACCATTCAAACTGGCGAAGTGTATGGAATTGTCGGCTACAGTGGAGCTGGAAAAAGCTCATTACTCCGCTGCTTGAATTTGCTTGAACGTCCGACAGGTGGAAATATCATCATTGACGGCATTGATTTAACCTCTTTATCAAGTAAAGAGCTTCGTAAACAACGGCAAAAAATCGGAATGATATTCCAACATTTTTCACTGGTCAGTTCAAAAACCGTTTATGAAAATGTCGCTTTCGCCTTAAAGGCCGCGCATCGATCGAAGGATGCCATCAGGTTACGTGTATTGGAATTGTTGGAAATCGTAGGGCTCAGCGATAAGAAAGATGTCTATCCTGCGCAGCTTAGCGGTGGACAGAAGCAACGGGTAGGCATAGCCCGTGCCTTAGCAAATGACCCCACTGTCCTATTATGTGATGAAGCAACTTCAGCACTTGATCCAACAACTACAAAAGCGATTTTACAATTATTGAAAAAGATAAGCAGTAAGCTTGGCATCACCATCGTGTTGATTACACATGAAATGGAAGTGGTCAAAGAACTATGCCACCGTGTCGCCGTCATGCAGGATGGCCGTGTAATTGAAGAAGGTCCCGTTTATGAAATATTTTCACAGCCTAAGCAGGAGTTAACGAAGCAATTCATTAGCAGTGTTCTGGATTTCGCACTCCCTCCGCACTTGATTGAAGAAAGTAAAGGTACGATCATTAAAATTCAATTCGAAGGGCAAACCGCTGGTGAGTCGATCCTTTCGGATGCTCTCCAATCCCATTCAGTAAAGGGGAATATTTTACACGGTAAAATTGAGTATATCCAGGATGTCCCTTTAGGCATTTTAATCATCGAGTTAATAGGCGATGCCGCTCAAGTTCATTCGGCATTGCAATATATAAAAAATCGTTCCAGTTCTGTGGAGGTGCTAAAACATGTCACTACTTGATTCCATCGTCAATATTTTACCTGATCTTAATAAAGCCTTTCTTGAAACGATTTATATGGTCGGTGTTTCCCTTGCAGTAGCCCTGTTGATCGGTCTACCGCTTGGAGTATTGCTGTTTACGACAACAAGGAATTTATTTTTTGAAAATAGTATCGTGAATCGATCTCTAGGATTCGCAGTCAATATTGTCCGTTCAATCCCTTTCATCATTCTCTTGGTCGCCCTCCTTCCTTTAACGGATCTTCTAACTGGATCGACGATAGGACCGAGAGCTGCTTCTGTATCCCTGTCGGTGTCCGCAATACCTTTTTTTTCAAGAATCGTTGAAACGGCATTACGTGAAATAGACAGAGGAGTGATTGAAGCTGCAATTGCCGTAGGAGCCACTCCATGGATGATCATTAAGGATGTACTTCTTCCAGAGGCAAAACCGGGTATCATTCAAGGACTGACATTAACGACCATTTCGCTTATCGGTTACTCAGCGATGGCAGGGACAATCGGCGGGGGCGGAATTGGCGACCTGGCCATCCGGTACGGTTATTACCGTTATGACAACACAGTCATGATCACGACGATCGTCGTGCTGATCTGCCTTGTGCAAATCATTCAAATGGTTGGTGACAAGGCCTCATACATAGTTAACAAACGATAGGGATCAGTCATTTTTTCAATGATTCAATACTTTCATTAAACAGGAGGAATTTCAAATGAAGAAAATAGCTTCGTTATTATCAGTCTGTGCACTTGCCCTTGGCTTGGCAGCATGCGGGAGTGATGATGCATCCCCAAAAACTGAAGACAAAAAAGAATTGAAGATCGGGGCGACTACCGGGCCCTATGCCGATATGGTTAAAGAGGCCATCAAACCAGGTCTGGAAGATCTCGGTTACAATGTAGAGATCGTCGAATTCACCGACTATATCCAGCCGAATAAGTCCCTTGGCAACCATTCGATCGATGCCAACCTTTTCCAGCATAAGGTGTACATGGATAACTTCGCTAAAGAAAATGATTTAAAGCTTTCCGACCTTATCATAGTTCCAACAGCACCAATGGGCATATATTCGAACAAGTATAAATCATTAAAGGAAATTAAAGATGGTACATCCCTTGCAGTGCCCAATGATCCGGTTAACCTCGCACGTGCACTTAAAGTGCTGGTGGATGAAGGGTTGATTGAAGTCGATCCAGATGTCGACCCCTTAAAAATATCTGAAAAGAATGTAACGAAAAATCCAAAAAACATCCAACTCAAACCATTGGAATCCGCTCAATTGCCCCGGGCAACAGACAGTGTTGACCTATCAGCGGTCCCTGGCAACTTCGCTCTTGCAGCGAAAATGGACCTCCAGGATGCCCTTGTTTTAGAAAAAATGCCGGATATGTATCGAAACGTTGTTACAGTGAATACAAAAGATGTAGACTCCCAATTTGCAAAGGATATTAAATCAGTAGTGGAATCCGACCAGTTCGAAAAAGTCATCGATGACAAATTTGCCGGATTCGGAAAACCAGACTGGATGAATTGATCAAATAATCGAGGCCTGCTTCCCCTTATTGGGAGCAGGCCTTTCATTAAGGGCCGCCATGGAAAACCTTGAAATCCTCACGAACCATGCAAGCAGATCCATGTACTAAAAAACGATGGGGTTTTTACCCCATCGTTTTTTTAATTCCTTCACATTGTTTGTTTACATCATCCTTTTCACCAAGCACACTTAATGTGCCTTCAGTACTTGAATAAAATAAAAGAAGGTTTCAGCCTATTGTCTGTTTCCATAATCCAAGGAGATCACTTTCATGTTGTCTGTGGATACCCGCTTTTCTAACAACAGATTCCTGACGGCCCTTTTCCCAATTCCATATTTCTTCAAGGGTTTCTGATAGGGGACGGAATGTTAGTCCATTATTGATGGCTTTATTGTTATCGACAGCCAAAAACCCATTCAGAGGTTCCTTAGCTCCCGGAAAAGGGAATTCTTCTGGTATCCATAAAGGCATCTCTCCCCATGGCTCCACTTTATTGTCATCCAAAAACTTTTCAGATACCCATGTAAAGTCAGCATTACTTCCTGTTACCTGTTTGCAGCCTTCAAGTAATTGCCCCATAGTTAGTGTGTAATCCGGTCCAACGGCATTATATGTACCCGTCATACCTTTTTCTATCATTTGGATGATCCATTGAGCCAAGTCCCTTGCATCGATGACTTGGATTGGACGTCCAGGGCGTCCAGGAGACAAAATTTCTCCCCCTTCCGCTATTCTTTTAAGCCAGTACGGCAATCGGTCAGTGTAATCATATGGACCTACTATTTGACCCGCACGAATGGACAAAACTTTCCCCGGCAGTTCTTTTTCAGCTGCTTTTTCGCTTAATGATTTTAACGGTCCATAATATTCACCGTATATCGGTCCAGCAGTTCCGCGGGTGATCTCTTCCGCTTTATCATCATTTAGTGTATGAACCTCTCCATTTTCATCAATTCCTGGCTCGGTTGGATCACTATAAACTGAGATGCTTGAGATATATGTATAATGTTTAACTTGATGAAGCAATCTGCAAGATTTAGATACAGTTCGAGGGATAAATCCTGATGTATCAATGACTGCATCCCATTGTCTCCCTTTCAACATTTCCAGATCCCCGTCGCGGTCCCCTTTTAACTGTTCTATTTCGGGAAAGACATAAGGATCGCTTCCACGATTAAAAAGTGTGACTTCATGCCCTTTCTCTATCGCAGCTCTTGCTAAATACCTGCCTAAAAACCGTGTACCGCCCAATAATAATATGTTCATAAGATTCCCTCCTCTTTTTAACGATATTCCATAAAGCATACGCAATACCCTTTCCTAACATTAATAAAACTTGCAACTTTTCTTTGATTATCCCTTCTCGGAAAAACTAGCAATATCCTGTTCTTTTGAACTTTATTCTTTTTCGCTATAATGATAGGGAAAGGGAGAAAGAAGGTGGAAATGATGCTTGAAAATCTTAAACAAAAATTCCCTAATGCCCTTACCAACAAAATGGATGCTGATGAAATTTCTGACTTTGTTTGGTTCGAAGACTCAAGAAGTTTACTTGGCATTCCCCGTTCAGATATCACAGACGAAGAAATCCGTTTATTGGAACTGCTTTTTGCTCCTTCTATAAACCCGAATAACCTCAATGTACATCCAGACTCATCATGGAAAACTTTTTTATCCGAACCGAATGCACCATTGCCTTTAACGAGCTGGGAGAATGTTCGATTTCTTCATTTCAAGCTGACTCATGCTGATTTTTCCAACTCTGATTTTGAAGAAGCCTTCCTAGCTTTCGTTCCATCTGACGCAGCTATTGTCTGGGAAAGTGAAACGGCAGGAGTCTTAATTGAAACGGACGAAGAAGAACCTTTATCAACTAAACAATTAATCGCCATTTCTTCCACGCTTGAAAGTGACTTTTATGTAAAGACCCGTATGTTCACCGGGCGCTTTCACCCTATAAACCAAGACCTTCATCAGCACTGGACTCAGGAGAAAAAGTGTTTTGATTTGGCACAGATGCATCTGCCGGGCCTAAAGGTGGCTGATTTGGCAGACATCATCCCTCACTCATTAATAAAGGATCCATCCTTTAAGGATGCAAAGTGGTTTATCAATGAGATTCTTGGCAAGACCAAGCAGGATACAGAACTGATCAAAACGATTAAAACGTATATCGAATGTAATTCAAATGCCACCTATGCCTCCAAACAGCTTTATATACATCGGAACAGCTTACAATACCGAATCGATAAATTCTCTGAAAGAACTGGTCTCGATATTAGAAACTTCCGTCATGCCCTTACTGCATACTTGATACTTTTACTGAATGATTAATTTTCAATGCAAACAGGTAATATCACCCTTTTTTGTGCAATGTGCCCATACTTTTTTCAAATCCGATAGCTTAGACTATAGTTAATTGGTACAAGTAATCAGGAGTTTAAAAGGGGGATTATTCATGGCAGAGCTAGTGTTGGATCATATATTCAAGATTTATGATAAAAAGGTGACGGCTGTTAAAGACTTCAACCTTCGTGTTGCCGATAAGGAATTCATAGTTTTTGTGGGACCTTCGGGTTGCGGCAAATCGACGACATTAAGGATGATTGCCGGACTTGAAGACATTTCCGAAGGGGATTTATATATAGACGGCAAGCGAGTCAATGATGTCCCCCCTAAAGATCGTGATATTGCGATGGTTTTCCAGAACTATGCCTTATATCCTCATATGTCCGTATATGATAATATGGCATTCGGATTAAAACTCAGGAAAACGCCAAAAGCGGAAATCAAGCAAAGAGTCAATGAAGCGGCAAGGATTCTCGGACTTGAAGAGCTGCTAAACAGGAAACCTAAAGCCCTTTCAGGTGGTCAGCGCCAGCGTGTCGCACTTGGCCGGGCCATTGTAAGGGACGCAAAAGTTTTCTTGATGGATGAGCCATTATCCAATCTCGACGCAAAGCTACGGGTTCAAATGCGTGCGGAAATCGCTAAACTACATAAACGGCTCGACACCACAACGATATATGTCACGCATGACCAAACAGAGGCAATGACGATGGCGACACGTCTTGTTGTAATGAAGGATGGTATCATCCAACAGGTCGGTGCACCAAAGGACGTTTATGAGAAACCGATAAACGTTTTCGTCGGCGGCTTTATCGGATCGCCTGCCATGAACTTCTTTACGGGAACCTTAAAAGAAGGCACTATTAAAATAGGCGAACAAACACTTGAAATACCTGAATTGAAGATGAAAATGCTGCGTGATCAAGGATATGTCGGAAAAGATATAATCCTTGGCATCCGTCCGGAGGATTTCCATAATGAAGGTGCTTACTTCACGAAGTCCCCTAACACTGCATTCACAACCCAAATTGATGTAGCCGAACTGATGGGCGCGGAGATCATGCTCTACTCCACATTAGAGGGACAGCACTTCGTCGCACGCGTCGATGCCAAGAATATGATCCAGGCAGGCGAAAATATCGAACTTGCCCTCGATATGAATAAAGCACACTTTTTTGACAAAGGGACTGAACATCGCATTTTAGTGGAAGAAGATGAACAGATGCAGGAAAGCATGAAGTTATCTGCCAATTAAACGTAAAAAGACCCATTCGTAGTGGGTCTCAGACTGTAGACAAACGATGAAAATCGAGTTTGTCTACAGTTTTTTTAGGGGTTTATGCAACTTGAACCTTAATTCCCACTCCAGGCACTCGCTTTTCCCGCAGGAGTCTCGCAGCTTCTGTTCCAATTAACTTTGGATGAACCCTTTATGATCAACTTGAAATGACTACTTTAGATCAACTGGTGCCCGCGAACCATTTGGTTCGTAAAATTGAGGCTCCCTTTGACTTCACTTTCATTTATGATTTGGTGAAGGATATGTATTCAGAAATAGGACGCCCAAGTATTGATCCAGTCATATTAGTCATACTGACTTTCATGCAATTGAAAAAGTTGAACAAATATGGCTTTCCGTTGATTCTTAGGCATTGGTATCCATGATAAAGTGCTCGTTTCTCAACATTTGGGAAAAATTATGAACGTCGCTTTAAAGATACAGACCTGTCTGATCACTTAGGCTATAAATGGAATTTCAAAAGGGGTCGAATTTTTTTGAATCGAACCCCTTTTGTCTACAAACTGAGACCCGTTCATTATGGGTCTTTTTACGTTTATTCAAATAAAAGGGGTAGATTCATTCCTGGACCAATACCACTTCATCATGTCCGCATTCAGAGCATTTCATGAGATGCGGGCATTGGCCTTTTTGAAGGGATTTAGGGTATCCGTCGTTTTCTTTAAGTATGTCGATATCCATATAAGCACTGTAATCATCAGCGTAGTCCATGAATTTCCCTTTGTCATCAAGTTCACTGCCGCATTTCGGGCAATTCACATGAATTTTTCTTAGACCGTTGCAAAGCGGGCATAAAGACATTGTTTTTCCTCCTGTTCACGATACCTATGATCTCAGTATTTGTTCATTCCATTATTTTAACCCATGGAAACACCCTCCCTAATACCAAGGGAGGGCACATCCATTCAATTATTTATTAACCATGTTAGCAGGATCGACCCATGCATTGAATTCACCTTCCGTCAGGAACTCCAATTTCAACGCAGCTTCTTTCAATGTTGAGTTGTCCTTGAATGCAGTTTTGGCGATTTTGGCTGCTTTTTCATAACCGATATGGGGGTTCAATGCTGTTACCAACATAAGGGAACGTTCTACATTTTCTTTGATTTTATCTTCATTTGCAGTGATGCCCACCGCACAATTATCGTTGAATGAATGAATGCCTTCCGTCAATAATTTTACCGTTTGCAGGAAGTTATAGATGATGACAGGCTTGAATACATTCAACTCAAAATTACCTTGGCTTGCTGCAAAGCCAATTGTAGCATCGTTACCCACGATTTGTGTTGCAATCATGGTAAGCGCTTCACTTTGTGTTGGATTGACTTTACCTGGCATGATGGAGCTGCCTGGCTCGTTTTCCGGAATGGCTATTTCACCGATTCCGCTTCTTGGACCACTTGCCAGCCATCTGACATCGTTCGCAATTTTCATTAAATCCGCTGCCAATGCTTTTAAAGCACCGTGTGCGTAGACGATTTCGTTATGGCTTGTCAATGCATGGAACTTATTATCAGATGTGACAAAAGGATATCCAGTATCAGCTGCAATTTGTTTGGCGGAAAGTCCCGGGAATTCTTTTTTTGTATTGATTCCGGTTCCTACAGCCGTTCCTCCTAGTGCAAGGTTCAATAATTTTTGGCTGCTTTCTTCAATCATCGCTAGATCTTTGTCAAGCATCGCTTTCCAACCGGAAATCTCTTGTCCCAATGTTAATGGTGTAGCATCTTGAAGATGTGTCCGGCCAATTTTCACGACATCCCAAAATTCTTTTTCCTTTGTATCGAATGTATCACGAAGAGCTTTAATGGCAGGAACCAATTTTTCAGCGACTTCCATAAAGGCAGCAATATGCATGGCTGTCGGGAAAGTATCATTGGAGCTCTGTGCCTTGTTAACATCATCATTCGGATGAAGGGTTTCCGATTCACCATTTTCTTTTAACCATTCATTTCCTTTGTTTGCGACCACTTCATTCACGTTCATGTTACTTTGCGTACCGCTTCCCGTTTGCCAAACTACAAGCGGGAAATGTTCATCTAGCGTTCCTTCAAGGATTTCGCCGCAAATCTTGACGATGGCATTCTTTTTAACTTCCGAAAGATCACCAAGATCATAGTTCACCTTTGCCGCAGCTTGTTTAACGTATGCAAATGCACGAACTAATTCAATCGGCATTTTTTCGTTACCGATTTTGAAATTGTTACGACTTCTCTCGGTTTGTGCTCCCCAATATTTATCAGCAGGAACTTTCACTTCACCCATCGTATCTCGTTCGATTCTGTATTCCATGTGTTCTCCTCCTATGTTTGCACTATTCATTGAAGACCAATTTGCATATGAAATGAATAATGTCGTATTATTCTTCCTCTCCATACATTGTACAAACTTTATTATTTTAAAGCAAAAATATCCGCTGACCTTTCACTTTTGCCGAAAATTCCATGACCCTTCGTGTTTATATGAAGATTCGGATATTCTTTTTTTAGATACATAAAGTGTTGACGCACTAGGCACCAATTAACCTGGTCATGAACATCCAAGCATTATCCATCCCAAAATGTCCTTGACAGTATTTTGTATATATAGTAAATTCAAAAGAAATTGAATAATCTAAACTCTTATCGAGAGAGGTAGAGGGAATGGCCCGATGACACCTCAGCAACCTTCATTTGTTTCAAACCAATGAAAAGGTGCTAATTCCACAAGTTTGTGAACTTGGAAGATAAGAAGAATGACTCGTCCTTATAATCAAAGTCTTCTTCTTAAAGAAGACTTTTTTTTATTTTATATAACTCAAAGGAGCAGTGAAAACCATGTACAAAACTGAAACATATCTTGCTCAATTAGGAAACCGCAGCGAAACGGCGACAGGAACAGTCAATCCGCCAGTATACTTTTCAACAGCTTTTCGCCATGAAGGAATTGGCCAATCGACGGGATTCGACTACACAAGGACAGGTAATCCTACACGCCAATTATTGGAGCGTTCCATCGCCGATCTGGAAAAAGGTGACCAAGGTTATGCCTGCAGTTCAGGAATGGCCGCCATTTCCACTATCCTTGCCCTTTTTAAATCAGGTGATGCCTGGATTGTCAGCGAGGATCTTTATGGCGGTACATATCGTCTGTTAGAACAAGGTTTTAAAAAATGGGGGTTGCAGTGTGACTATGTAAACACTTGTTGTTTGGAGGATATAGAAAAAGCCATCACTCCTCACACGAAAGCCATCTTCATCGAAACTCCCACTAACCCTCTTATGCAGCAAACGGACATTAGCGCTGTTGCCGCATTGGCCAAACAATATAATTTACTATTGATCGTTGATAATACTTTTTACACGCCTCTTATTCAACAACCCATCCTGCTTGGAGCGGATATCGTGATTCACAGTGCCACCAAGTATCTCGGTGGTCATAATGATGTGCTCGCCGGACTGATCGTTGCTAGCGGCGCTGAATTATGTGATGCACTTGCCTTCCATCATAATGGTACCGGAGCTGTCTTGAGCCCCTTTGATTCTTGGCTGTTGATGCGTGGAATGAAAACCTTGGCATTGCGGATGGAGCGTCATGAAAAGAATGCCAAAATACTTGTAGATTACTTGTCGGAACATGATTGTGTCACGGACGTATTGTATCCCGGGAAAGGCGGCATGATTTCATTCCGTATCATTGATGAATCGGCGGTCAACCCCTTTTTACAATCGCTCTCATTAATTTCCTTTGCAGAAAGCCTTGGAGGGGTTGAAAGCTTTATCACCTATCCTGCCACACAAACGCATGCCGATATACCGCTTGAAGTCAGAACGGCAAATGGAGTTTGTAATCGCCTGCTCCGCTTCTCCGTTGGCATCGAGGATAGCGATGATTTGATTCAGGACTTGCAGCAAGCATTCGCACATGTGAAAAGGGAGGCGCTACGATGACAGGTCATGATTTTAGCTTTGAAACGAAATTACTTCATAATCAGCATAAATTCGATCCGGCAACGGGCGGTGTGAGCGTCCCCATTCAGCATGCATCGACTTTCCATCAATCCGATATCGATCAATTTGGCAAATATGATTACAGCAGAAGCGGGAACCCGACTCGCGAAGCACTTGAAGACATCATTGCCGAACTTGAGGAAGGCACTCACGGCTTTGCTTTTTCATCAGGTATGGCTGCCATTTCAACAGCCTTCCTGCTATTGTCTGCCGGGGATCATATCGTCATTTCCGAAGATGTGTACGGCGGAACATTCAGGATGGTCACAAGCGTATTGACTCGTTTCAATATTGAGCATACCTTCGTTGACATGACGGACCTTGAAAGCGTCAAAGCCGCCGTTCAGCCAAATACCAGGGCCATATATATCGAAACGCCTTCAAATCCGTTACTTAAAGTGACCGATATTCAAGCCGTATGTGATATCGCCAAAAAAGCTGGTGCCTTAAGTTTTGTTGATAACACATTCTTGACCCCGGCATTGCAAAAACCGTTGAAACTGGGCGCTGATGTTGTCCTTCATAGCGCGACGAAGTTTTTATCCGGACATAGTGATGTGGTAGCTGGGCTTGCGGTAGTGAAAGATCCGGAATTGGCCGCAAGACTCGGTTCGCTCCAAAACTCCTTTGGAGCGGTCCTTGGTGTCCAGGATGCCTGGCTTGTAATGAGAGGTTTGAAAACCTTATCAGTTAGAATGGAACATTCACAAAAAGGGGCAGAAAAGATTGCAGCCTACTTAAAGGAACAGCCATTGGTGAAAAAAGTGTATTATCCCGGCCTTCCCGATCATCCACAGCACACCATCCAGAAAGGCCAGTCACTTGGAGCGGGGGCGGTCCTATCATTTGAATTGGAAAGTGAGGAAGTCTTCCGTTCTTTCGTGAACACTGTCGAGCTCCCTGTTTTTGCCGTAAGCCTTGGAGCGGTCGAATCTATATTATCTTACCCAGCCAAAATGTCCCATGCTGCCATGCCTGATGATGAAAGGGAAAAGCGAGGCATCACGAACAGCTTGCTCCGCCTCTCTGTCGGACTTGAAAATCCGGACGATTTAATAAAGGACTTCGATGCAGCCCTCGTTAATATTGCCAAAGGGGAAGCAATTGCTGCAAAATGATTTCAGGATGGGTGCCTCATGATTATGGGCACCCTTTTCCTTAGCAACATTATTAACTCTTTTCCAAACCCAGTCATAAAAAAAGACCATCGATTTCCCGATGGCCTGACTCTCATTTCTTCATATTATATTTATCCAGGAAGCGATCCACCCGTCCGCCTTTTTCAGCAAACTTCTGCTTTCCGGTATAAAAAGGGTGCGTATCTGAACTGATTTCCACTTTTAATAATGGATACGTTTGGCCGTCTTCCCACTCGATCGTTTCATTTGACGTTTTCGTGGAGCCCGTCAAAAATTTATACCCACTGTTGGTATCCATGAATACCACTTGTCGATAATCTGGATGAATTTCTTGTTTCACTATAATCACCTCATCATCTGTATAGGTATATCTTAAACGTAATGATTACTATTATCAACATTTTTGCTTGAGGATGCCGATTACGACACCCTCATTATAGTTTGGTCTTGATTATCCATCCTTATTCTGTGTTCAGCCAGCCATGCCTTTATGCGGACCAGCCTGCAGTTCATACATTTGATAATACTTCCCTTTTAACTCCATTAATTCTTCATGTGTACCTTGCTCAGCAATCCGCCCTTTATCCAGTACAAGAATTTGGTCGGCATTTTTTATCGTGGATAGTCTATGGGCAATGATGAAGGTCGTTCTCCCTTTTTTCAGCACTTCCATTCCCTCCTGGATAATTGCCTCGGTTTCAGTATCGATGCTTGCTGTCGCTTCATCCAAAATCAATATCGCCGGATTGAATGCAAGAGCACGTGCAAAGGAGATTAGCTGCCGCTGTCCGGAAGACAATGTTCCCCCTTTTTCGATCACAGGTTCATCCAACCCTAAAGGAAGATGCTTCAGCACTTTGTCCCCCCCTACATCTCTTAATGATTTTTCAACCATTTCCCTTGTGATGCCTTTATGATTCAGACTGATATTAGAAGCGATGGTGCCAGTGAACAAATAGGGATCCTGAAGGACGATTCCCATATGCTCCCTAAGTGTCTGATGGGGGATATCCAATATATTCGTGCCATCGATTTTGATTTGACCTTCACTACTGTCATAAAAACGGAACAATAAATTCATTATGGAACTTTTTCCTGACCCAGTATGGCCAACTAAAGCGACCGTTTCCCCTTGTTTAGCGGAGAAGGAAATATCCCTTAACACATATTCATTATCTTTATAACCAAAAGAAACATTTTCGAATTGCACATTTCCTTTGTATCTGGACATGTTTTCATCACTGACTGCCAATCCCTGCTCATCCAATAAACTGAATGCCCGCTCCCCTGCAACAAGTGCCTGTTCAAGGTTAGCGAACTGATTGACGATTCCGTGAAGCGGATGAAGCAGGCGGCTGATCAAATCAACAATTGCATACATCATCCCTAAAGAAATGGCTGAACTCGCTGTAAGGGAAATCCCGCCGAAATACCAGACAAATGCCATTAGCGCCAAAACCTTAATGACCCCGATCAAGTTTCCACCCGTCAACGAATTCAAATGGAGCATTTTATTTTGATAGGAATAATGCTCCCGGTTCAGATTTTCAAAAGATTGCTTTGTCTCCTTTTCACGTCCAAATGCCTGGATGATGCTCATTCCAGAAATGGATTCATTGATCATCCCATTAATATCGCTGACCCGTTCCCGAATGATGTGATTATATTTCGAGGCGAATTTGCGGTATACCATCGTCCAGATAACGATGATCGGAATAAGTAAAAGTCCAATGGTACCAACTCGTGGATCCAGAATATACAAAGCAATCAGTACCCCGAAGATATTAATCGTACTCGAGAAGAAGTTGGCGAGCACGGTTACATATAATTCCCGAATCGCTTCCGTATCATTTGTGACCCTGGCTACAACTTTACCCGCTGGCATATTATCGAAATAACGTATCGGCAGACGGGAAATATGAGTGAAAATATCATTTCGCATCTTCTGTATGATTCGGTTCGCCGCTTTCTGTAAATAAAAACTTTGGCCATATTGAAAAATGGAGGAAAGGATGACAAGACTAAAATAAAAAGCCACAAGCTTAATGATCCGCGGGATTTCCGGTTGGTAAAACCGCATAACTTCCTGACTCGTCAATTTCACAGCTTGCGCATGTTGCTCTTTCCCATCTTTCTTGATGATCAACGATTGGTTCTCCAAGGTTCTGCGCCCCTCGATAGGGACAGCTTCATTTACGAAGACAAATTGATTGCCCACCTGCAGAACATGGACTTCCCTGCCTTTCTTCTCACCTTTTGCAAAGTAATCAGCCCGTTTATACCAATTTCCATCATACTTGACAGCATCTTTTCCTTTACTCGCTTCATACCAGGTAGATTCAATGCCAAGTATATGTGAATCGATGATTCTCTTGGCAACGAAAGGACCCGTTAAATCTGCCGCTACCGAAAGTGCCAGCATGATCAGGGCGCCAATGATCAATTTTTTATAAAGGGCAGCATAATTAAAAAGTCTCTTTACGACCTTCATGACTTCACCCCCGTCCCTTCGTCAACCTGCTGTCGTTCATATTGTTCTCTATACCAGCCATCCCTCTGCAGTAAATCCGCATGAGTCCCCTCTTCGATGATCTCTCCGCTGTCCAACACGATAATTCTGTCCGCGTGCTGAACGGCTGATAAGCGATGGGTTGTGATGATCGTCGTTTTCCCTGCACGTTCATTTTGGATATTTTCGATGATTGTCGTTTCCGTTTTTGCATCTACAGCGGATAAGGAATCATCCAATATAAGGATTTCTGGATTTTTGATCAGTGCCCTGGCAATCGAGATCCTCTGCTTTTGCCCTCCAGATAGGGCGACACCCTTCTCACCGACGAGTGTCTCAAGACGGTTGGGCAGCATCATTAAGTCCTTCTCAAAATCCGCAAGCCGGATAGCATCATCCAGTTCCTCTTCCGTTGCATCCATTTTACCGAACAAGATGTTTTCCCTAACAGATTTCGAGAATAAAAAATGGTCCTGTGGAACGTACCCGATCCACTTACGAATATCTTCAAGGTTCAATTGCTCCAACGGCATGCCAGCAAAAGCGATTTCACCTGTTCCTAAAGGATATTCCCGCAGCAATTGCTTCACGAATGTCGTTTTTCCACTTCCCGTTTTCCCCACTATCCCCAATGTTTGACCACGCTCAAGCTGAACGGAAATATTGGATAGATTCACAACCGTTGAAGAAGGGTATGTAAAATGCACTGAATTGAATTGGATATTTCCAGGTTTTTGAATACTCTTCAGACCCAATGAATCTTTCACGTCCGCTTCATATGAAAGGGTATCCTGAACACGATCTAGCGAAGCATTTCCCCTTTGCATGACATTGATCAGTTCACCCACCGCTATCATCGGCCAGATTAACATGCCTAGATACACATTGAACGAAACAAGTCCGCCAAGTGTTATGGCCTGCTGAAACACAAGATAAGCCCCGTAGCCCAACCCGATTAAATAACTGATGCCGATGATAATGCTGATTGTCGGATCAAAGAGGGCGTCGATTCTTGCCACGGCTAGGTTTTTACGATATACATCCTCTGTCATTTCATCAAATCGCTTTTCATCTTCCCGTTCCTGGACATAGGCCCGGATAACACGGACACCTGAAATGGATTCCAGGACCTTGTCATTTAAAGTACCAAAGGCTGCTTGTGCATCCGTAAAACGTTTGTAAATTTTCTTCACGTAAATTTGCATCATCACTGCCATGATCGGAAGCGGCAGCACCGCCGCAATCGTCAACTGCCAGCTGATCGTGGCTCCCATCATGACCACTACTGTAATGGTGAACAGCACCGCGTCAACGAGCGTCAATATCCCGAAACCAGCTGTGAGGGATATTGCCTTTAAATCATTGGTTGCCCTTGCCATTAAATCCCCTGTGCGGTTTTTTTCATAAAAACTCGGCGTCATTTTCAGCAAATGGCCCATGAATCCGGACCTTAGCTTTCGTTCGACCAAGTTTCCGCCGCCGAATAACAGAAAACTCCATAAGTAACCAAATAGGTAACTGCCGATCAGTACCACGAGCAAATAAATAACGTATTTCATGACCCCTTCCTGTGTCATGCTGCCATTGTTCATATCATCGATGGCATTCCCGACAAGTTTTGGCGGGATGACCTCCAAGATATTCACTAGACATAGAAATAAAATCGCCAAGGTGTAACGCTTCCACTGTTCTTTAAAGAACCAGGACAGCTTTTTAAAAATCGCAAACATGGATTCCCCTCCCTTTTGGTCAAACCTTTCACTCGCTAACCGCTTTCTGGATCTCCCGGATGCAATAAAATTTCCAATGTCTTTCGTCTCATTTTAAAATTCCTCCTATCTTTTATATGGAAAGGATGCTAATGCACCTGTATTCCAAATGTCAAAAAGCCTCCGCCAATTAGCGGAAGCTTTTTTAGATGCGTTATAACACATATAAAAGCGCAGGCCGCGAAAATTCCACAACCTGCGCTATAAAATGATCAATGAACACGTCGGATCCCTTGTCTAGAAAGACAAGGTCCCAGGGCAGGCGGACGTATGATATTCGATTATGACATCACTGTGCTTAACTGATTTAGTCATGACGTTCGCCTCCTTTTTCATTATCAATGGTAATTTTTAACTTATATTTAAAGATTACTACGTTTGCATATTTTTGTCAATTGCGACTTTTCTAGATTATTGCTGGATAATCCTTTATTCTTATAAGAATGACGTAACCTAAGGAGGTTCAGCATATGCAATGGAGAAAATATATACTCCTGGCGGTTCCCTTTTTATTATCATCCATTTTCATCTTATTTGCCGTACCGGTCCAATATAGATTTTTATCCTTCATTCCTGTGTTTCTTTTCTGGATAGTCTATTATATTTTATTGTACCTGGAAAAGAAGAAGAAAAGGTGACATCACCTTGGGGGCGTTGCAAATGCAACGCCCCTTTCTTGACGGCTCTGCATATAATGGTCGAAAAACATTCGTGGTGATTGCATGCTCTCCCGATATTTGCAGAAGCTGATGGGCAAACAACCTGTCAAAACAAAACCCATCATCGATGCCAAAAGATATGACACGCTAAAATCCCTTTTACACAAAGAGCTCTACCAGCCTTTTGATGAGTCAAAAGCGAAAAATGTCAATCATCTCACTTAACGGAATGAAAGCCATTTTCTAGCATCAAGCCTCTTACTTTGAATATCCCATCCCCCATTTGGCAAGAATGGTTATCAAAAAGGATGGGTGAAGCAAATGAGAGGCATTGTACTATTGAATCCACATTACAAAATCGGGGATTTACATACGGATGAAAGCTTTGCAATCCAAAAGATCGTGACGGACAAGTATATGGAAGGGAAGAATATTTCCCCGGTCATACTCAATCCGTATCAAATTCACCCTTATTACACAATCCCGCATGAGCTCCTATTCAATTTACAAAGTAAAAACACGGGTCAAATCGATTGCCTGGTGCTTCACTCCCTAGAAACGATCGAACGATTCAACTATATTTACCCTGAAAAATGGCTTGAGCTATGCGGATATTTCAAAGAGATTATCAGCGTCACGAGTCAAGCTCCCGTTAGGAAATATGAAGCAAATTAATGCTTACTCATGGTACTTAAGTCGTTGTGAATGGATTCCAAAGATTAAAGTCATTCATTGTTCATTCATTTACTTTGTGAGCTCCCCTTTTTCACAGAAGCGACTCATTTATGGATCTCCCCCCATGATTGTCGCTGTGCCGCTTCGCCCTCTCTTTATCTATTAAAACAACTTCGGACTCATTGCCTTTATAGCAATTTTCCTAATTATAAGATTACTAGGAATTATATAGCTTCAAAACATTCTTTTGGAAATATAGATAATTTTACGGATAAAGCATAGAAAAATAAGTTAATTTTATATATCATTGGAGATAGGAATTTTCTTATTTTTTACTTTTACTAGAAAGGAATGTTACTGATGGCCAAAGAAAAAAAGAAAAAAACCCCAATTCCTTTCCGGCTGAACTTCATGTTCTTTTTAATATTCATTTTATTTTCAAGCTTAATAATCCGGCTTGGCATCGTCCAAATCGTGTATGGGGATGATTACCTTCGGGAAGTGGACCGTACGGAAAATGATGTGGCCAATACCCCCGTTCCCCGTGGCAAGATGTATGACCGCAACTTGAATCCGGTCGTTGATAATGAGCCGCGTAATGCCATCACTTATACGAAATACCCGAATACGAAAACGGCAGATATGGTGAAGACGGCAGAGGTCCTTGCCACCTTGATAGAAAAAGATACCAAAAAGGTGACCCTGCCGGATAAAAAGGATTTTTGGATTTTAAAACATCCGAAAGAAGCCGATGCCTTGATCACCAAGGCCGAGAAGAAGAAAGTAATCGAAAAGAAATTGGAGCAAAAAGATTTATACAAACTTCAAATGGAACGGGTGACCGAAGAGAATATCAAGGAATTCACCAAGGATGAATTGGAAGTGATCGCCATCTTCCGGGAATTCAATAGCGGCTATGCACTCGCACCGTCAATCGTGAAGAATAAAGATGTCACCACTAAGGAATTCGCCAGGGTCAGCGAACATTTGGATGAAATGCCAGGCGTGGATGTAACGACGGATTGGGAAAGGACCTATAAGTATGACGAGACCCTCCGCTCGGTTCTTGGCAAGGTCTCTTCTTCCGAAGAAGGCATTCCCAGTGAAAATATCGACTATTATCTGGCACGAGACTATACCAGGAATGACCGGGTCGGAAAAAGTTATATCGAAAAGCAATATGAAGATGTCCTGCGCGGTCAAAAGACGCGGATTGAAAATGTGCTGAGCAAAGGGGAAGTCATCAATACGAATACCCTGACTGAAGGGCAAAGCGGAAAAGACTTGGTCCTGACAATTGATATGGAGCTGCAGCAACAGGTTGAAAAAATCATCGAGAGCGAATTGCGCAAAACTAAGGCTAGGGGAAATACCTACTTATTGGATCGGGCCTTCGTCGTTTTAATGGACCCGAATACAGGCGAGGTGCTTACGATGGCCGGCAGGCAATACGGCCGCAACAGTAAAACCGGATTGACCGAAATGAACGATTTTGCCCTTGGAAACATTACGACCTCCTATACGATGGGGTCATCTGTTAAAGGAGCCACTGTCTACACAGGCTTTCAGACAGGAGCCATCGCACCAGGGTCGGCTTTTTTTGACAGAAAACTCCAATTAGCAGGGGCTAATCCCAAAGGATCTTATAGTGATTTAGGTTATGTAACCGATGTCTCCGCGTTAAAGAAATCGTCGAATGTCTATATGTTCATGACGGCAATCAAAATAGCCGGCGGTCATTATATCCCTAACCGGCCGTTAGGAATCAACCGGGAAGCTTATTCAATCATGCGGAATCATTATGCCCAATTCGGCTTGGGTGTCCGTACCGGCATCGACCTGCCTAATGAATCAGTCGGATTTAAAGGCGTCGACATGTCTACAGATGGATTGCTGCTGGATTTATCGATTGGGCAGTATGATACATATACACCAATGCAATTGGCACAGTATGTTTCGACGATTGCAAATGGCGGAAAAAGGCTTGAGCCACATATGGTCAGGGAAATCAGGAATCCATCCAACGAACACAATGAATTGGGCAGCGTCTTTAAAACAATGAGTCCCAAAGTGTTAAACGATTTAGGCGGGAAAGACGTTTGGATGCAGCGTGTCCAGGAAGGATTCAGGCAGGTCGCCCAGGAGCCAGGCGGGACAGCATATAAATATTTTGGCGGGAAATCCTACCATGCGGCAGCAAAAACGGGGACTGCCGAGGCCTTTTACGACGGACCGCGGAGGAATCAATATAGCGAGCCAGTCCCGACTATCAATCTGACACTTGTAGGTTATGCACCTCACAATAATCCGGAAGTGGCATTCTCTGTCGTCGTGCCATGGGTGTATCAAGGCAAGCCCTCTGATGATATTAACAAACGGATCGGGCGGGACGTAATGGACGCCTACTTTAAATTGAAGGAAAAAAGAGCAAAAGGTGAATCTGATGCAGATAAAGCATTAGAAAGCACTCAATGATAATTACAAAAAAAGGCCCGCGCGATTACGAGCGGGCCTTTTTTTTAATCCCTTATTCAAGATTTTGTACGAATTCCTTATATAGGGCCCTTAGTGCATCTCCCCTGCTGATGATGCCGACGACTTTATCATTTTTGTCCACGACAGGGATTTTCTTGAAATGATGCTTGGAAAGGACCTTTATCAATTCATCTAACGGATCTTCGGGGGATAGCTTAGTAATCCTTTTATTTTTAATGATTCGTGCAACTTTATCATTCATTTTGGATGTAACCTTTTCATCCAATTCTTCACCGGGAAGAACCGTAATATAGGTGAAATAGCCCATGATGGCTTCCTCAGCAGGTGTCAAATAACGAAGGATATCCCCGTCCGTCACCATTCCCAAGAGCTTATCATGTTCATCCACGACCGGTACCCCGCCCACTTTATTTTCGATTAAGATTCGCAGAATTTCCTTTAATGTAAAATCAGGACGGGCTACATAGACTTCCCTTATCATGAAATCCTTGACTAACATATTACCACCCCTTTTTATGTTTGTACGTTCTGTATTCATCTCTCTCCTCTAATAATACCCTTACTTACTCTATTTAAAAACCGTTGCCGCCTGAACTGCCTTTTTCCAGCCATTATATAAATCCTTTCTTTCCTGTTCTTCCATCCCTGGTTCGAATTTCTTATCGACTGCCCATAGCTTTGATATCTCTTCCTGATTTTCCCAATACCCGACAGCGAGTCCAGCCAAATATGCCGCTCCTAACGCTGTCGTTTCACTAATTACCGGTCTTTCGACAGGGACATTCAGGAGACCGCTTTGAAATTCCATCAAGAAGTTGTTTTTGACAACCCCTCCATCGACCCTCAATGACTTTAGGTTAATCCCTGAATCGACTTCCATGGCGCTAAGGACATCTTTTGTCTGATAGGCCAACGCTTCCAATGTTGCCCGGACGAAATGCTCCTTCGCTGTCCCCCTTGTCAGTCCGAATATAGCTCCCCTGACATCACTATCCCAATATGGGGTGCCTAATCCAACAAATGCGGGAACTACATAAACTCCATCCGCTGAAGTGACCCGCAAAGCATATTTTTCACTGTCTTTCGGATCATGCAAGAATTTCAGCCCATCCCTTAACCATTGTATGGCCGAACCTGCGACAAAAATACTGCCTTCCAAGGCATATTCGACTTTTCCATTCAGCCCCCATGCAATCGTGGTCAACAGGCCATGCTCTGATTTCACTGCCTTTTCTCCTGTATTCATCAGCATAAAGCATCCGGTGCCATACGTATTCTTGGCCATTCCTTTTTCGAAGCATTCTTGACCGAACAAAGCTGCCTGTTGATCTCCAGCTGCTCCGGCAATCGGGATTTCGTGTCCAAAGAAATGGTGTGGCGCTGTTTTCCCGTATATCTCTGATGAAGAGCGAACATCCGGGAGCATCGATTGCGGCACTTGCAGGATTGCCAACAGCTCTTCATCCCACTTCAGGTCATGAATGTTATACATCAGCGTCCTTGAAGCATTCGAATAATCGGTTATATGTGCCTTACCACCCGAAAGTTTCCATATGAGCCACGTATCGATCGTACCAAACAATAAGTCTCCGTTTTCTGCCTTTTCCCGTGCCCCATCTACATGATCGAGAATCCATTTCACCTTCGTACCGGAAAAATAAGCATCAATCAACAAACCGGTTTTCTGCAAAAATAAGTCATCGAGACCCTCATCCTTCAATTGAGTGCAAATTTCACTTGTCTGCCGGGATTGCCAGACGATGGCATGATGGATCGGCTGACCTGTTTCCTTATCCCATACCACGGTCGTCTCCCGTTGATTCGTTATGCCAATTCCAGCGATCTGTTCCGGTTTTACATTCATTTCCGATAGACAGGAAGCGATTACCGATAGGATGGAACCCCAAATTTCATTGGCGTTATGCTCCACCCATCCAGGATTCGGGAAATATTGTGTGAATTCCTTTTGCGCAATATGCAAGACTTCCCCGCTTTTATTAAATAAAATGGCCCGCGAACTTGTCGTTCCCTGGTCCAATGATAATATGTAAGTCTCCATGGTTGTCTCCCCCCACACTTAAGATTACGTTTCATTTCAACTTAAGTGTCATGCTGTTTTTTCTTTCTTCATTTTACTAGATATACCCTTGAAAACAAAAAATATATAAATCACGGCGGGAAGCTGAAAAATATTGGCAGGTTAAGAGTTTATCTTTTACAATGAAAATAAGGCGGATAGGAGGAATGGAAAATGAATAACCATGAAATAGATTTTAAAATATATGGTGATGACATGCAGTTTGTTGAAGTGGAATTGGACCCTCAGGAAACGGTGATTGCCGAAGCTGGAAGTTTAATGATGATGGAAGATCGAATCAAGATGGAAACCATCTTTGGCGATGGGTCTTCAAATGGTGACAGCGGAATGATGGGTAAGCTATTCGGTGCCGGGAAACGGCTCCTTACTGGTGAGAGTCTTTTCATGACGGCTTTTACGAATGAAGGACGAGATAAAAAACACGTATCATTCGCCTCGCCTTATCCAGGTAAAATCATCCCGATGGATTTAAGCGAGCTAGGCGGGAAAATCATATGTCAAAAAGACGCTTTCCTGGCGGCAGCAAAAGGCGTTTCGGTCGGAATTGAGTTTCAGAGAAAAATAGGGGCAGGCTTCTTTGGCGGTGAAGGCTTCATCATGCAAAAACTTGAAGGAGATGGGATGACCTTCGTTCATGCCGGCGGCACGATCCATAAAAAGGAATTGGCAGCAGGAGAGATTTTACGCGTCGATACAGGATGTTTAGTGGCAATGACTAGCGGGGTAGATTATAATATTGAAACTGTAAAAGGCGTGAAAACCGCTTTATTCGGAGGCGAAGGTTTATTCTTTGCAACATTAAAAGGGCCCGGAACCGTGTGGGTGCAATCATTGCCATTCAGCCGGCTTGCCAGCCGTGTATTTGCTGCAGCGCCGCAAAATGGGGGATCATCCGAAGAAGGCAGCGTAGCTAGAGGCTTATTCAATTTATTCAACGATAAATAAGAACCGACCAATGGCTGCCACCCTGGCAGTCATTGATCTCTTTTGAAAAGGATGGGTAGCTACATGCAGCTTGTTAAGTGGTCCTACATGAGACGCTATAATATCAGGGCAATTTTTGATGAATTCCCGAATTCGCCTGTTATTTTCCGAAAAATAAGAGATTACTATTTTGTTTATACTGTTCACTGGACAGCTGCCGATGCCCCTATCGGCATAAAGGAGCTTGAAGAAATGGAACAGCTGCTCAACCGTGAGCTCGGAACTGAACTGCAATATCTCTATCGGAAAAAATGAGTTACTCCTCGTGCATCATTTTTCTTGTCATGCCTCCATCGACGATAAGATCCGCACCCGTAACGAAATCATTTTCCGTTGCCGTCAAATAAAGACAGGCCCTTGCAATGTCTTCCGGCATACCAACCCGATTGGAAAAATGCTGCTGATGATCCTTATCCCTCAGCGAGTCATAATCTCCCGTTTCAATCCAGCCCGGAGAAATCGAATTGACCGTAATTTTCTCTTTGCCTAAAGAAGCGGCAAGTGCATGTGTCAGTGCTTTGATCCCTCCTTTTGTCGCTGCATAGGATTCCGAATCCGGCTCAGACATTATCGCTCTGGTTGATGCTATATTGATGATCGCACCTCCCTGTTCATTTTTCCGCATCGATTCTGCCGCTGCCCGGGAACAAAGGAAAACACTGCGCAAATTCGTATTCATCATATCGTCCCAATCCTCAATCGTCAGATCATAAAGCGATTTGAATAATGCCTTTCCTGCATTATTGATTAATATATCAATGGTCTTATATGTTTTTAAAGTTACATCCATCAAATGTTGGATGTCATCCTCCTTGCGTACATCCGTTTTAACGAACATGGCTTCATGACCGTTACTTTTGAGCTCTTCCACATACAGAACACCTTCCCGCTCGTCCAAATCTGCGAGAACGACAGCAGCGCCGCTTTCTGCATATCCCTTTGCCACACCTCTCCCTATGCCATTCGAAGCGCCTGTTACAATCACCGTTTTATTTGTGAATCCCATTATTCCATCCCCACTTTCACAGATTTGTCCCTATCATATTATCCAATTCGCTTCACTTCAAACATTTCCGCGCATGATCAATTAATCCTTTTCCTTATCATCAAAAATCTGCAGAACCCTTATATTTTTGTAGCGGCCCTAAAGTGATGTATGATAGATAGTAACAACAAGAATGAACCACAGTGAAAGGCATCCGCCATTATCTTTCTTACAGAGTGAAAATTTTAATTGGAGGAATGTAAAAATGGACTTATTAAAAAATGTGTTTTCTTTAGGATTAGGTGCTGCCGCTGCTACAAAAGAGCAAATTGAAAAAGCAGTGGACTCTCTTGTGAAAAAAGGCGATATCTCAAAAGAAGACTCCAAGGTTCTTATTAAGCAATGGGTCGAAAAAGGGGAACAAGCCCAAAAGCAGCTGGATGATTCCGTCAAGGCCAAAGTCAACCAAGCGCTCAATGGCCTAAACTTGGCAACTAAAGAAGAAGTTCAGGAATTGGAGCGCCGTATCGCGATTTTGGAAAAACAGAACCAAAACATACAATCCTGATCAGGAGGTACTTGAATGTTTCGCAAGCGACTGAAACACGCACATCGTTACCAAGAAATCATTAATGCCTTCTTGAAAAATGGTTTTGGTTACTTCATCTATCGTCTGGGATTATCCGAGAGCAAAGCTGCATCGAAACTCCAACCTGATGAAAACCTTAACCTCCGCTCAATTGGGGAGAGGCTGCATACGATATTACAAAGCTTGGGACCTACATTCATTAAACTTGGTCAGATTGCAAGTACGAGGCGTGATTTCGTACCTGAAGAAATCGTCCGCGAACTTGAAAAGCTACAGGACCAAGTCACCCCCTTTCCATTTGAAAGGGTTCGCAAAATTGTCGAAGCCGAATTGGGTGATTCTTTGGAAAACCTTTTTCTTGAATTTCATGAAACCCCACTGGCAACCGCTTCGATTGGTCAGGTCCACACGGCACGGCTTCCATCACATGAAGTCGTAGCAATCAAAGTGCAGCGGCCCGATATCCTGCCGATTGTGGAAACGGATTTGGAAATTCTCGATGATTTGGCAAGACTAATGGAAGCACGCATATCTTGGGCAAGACGCTACCAAATCAGAAAAATGATTGATGAATTCGCTAAATCACTCCGTGCAGAACTCGATTATAACTCCGAGGGCCGAAACGGGGAAAGAATAGCCAAGCAATTCATCGATGATCAAGGGTTTAAGGTACCAAGGATCCATTGGGAATTTTCCACAAAAAGGGTCCTGACGATGGATTTCATTCAAGGAATTAAGATTAATCATTATAAACAGCTTGATGATGAAGGTTATGATCGCCGGAAAATCGCGGAAAGATTAGCGAATTCCATGCTTCAGCAAATATTGATCGATGGCTTCTACCACGGCGATCCCCACCCTGGCAATATCATCATTTTGCCAGGGAATGTCGTCGCACTTATGGATTTCGGAATGGTGGGACGGTTGGAGGAAGAGACGAAGTTTCAGTTCGCCTCGCTTGTCATCAATTTGAAACGCGGCAGCACCAATGGATTGATCAAGACGCTTTCAGAAATGGGCCTCCTGACGGATGAAATCGACATGGCCCCATTAAGAGGGGATATCGATGAACTGCGAAATAAATATTATGATATCCCATTGAGCCAAATCAGCTTAGGCGGAGCTGTCAATGACCTGTTCACGGTTGCCAATCGGCATCAAGTCCAAATCCCTCCCGAATTCACGATGCTCGGCAAGGCTTTGCTTACCATGGAGGCCATTGTCGAAGGATTAGATCCGAATTTCAGCATTATGAAGGCAGCTGAACCTTTTGGAGAAAGGCTTTTTAAGGAACGCTACAACCCCAAAAACATTGCGAAGAACGCCTGGAATCAATTCATCGAGTCTGCTGAAGCCATTGCCGAATTGCCCAAGGATATCAGGGAAGTGACAGGTATCATTAAAAAAGGAAAATTACGGCTTGATATCAACATTCCCGAACTCCAAGTGTTTTTACATAAGCTTGATCAAATCTCGAACCGGTTGTCTTTCAGTATTATCCTGCTAGCATTCAGTATAATCATGGTCGGTCTCATTATCGGCTCTGCTATAGGCGGGGAAACCTTGATCCTATGGAAGATACCGGTTATCGAGATTGGATTTGTCGTTGCAACCCTAATGTTCTTACTTATGCTCTACACCATTTTCAGATCCGGAAAAATGTAAACTTACGAAAAAAGGGTTCGGATTTATTTCCGAACCATGATTTTAAAACATGACTAGGGTATCCACCATGTTTTACTGTTATATAAATGAAGCCCTCGTTTAATTGAAGAAGATTTGCGATACACCTGTTGAGTCCTGGCTTAACCCAAGGAAAAGAAAGCTGATTTCTTAAGGCTCTTTTCGTAAAGATTGTTGTTTTTAAAAACTAAACGATTTAAGGTTGATTGGAGCGCAAGTGCGAGACTCCTGCGGGACAGGTGAGACCCCACAGGCGTTTACGCCGAGGAGGCTCACCGCCCGCCCCGCGGAAAGCGAGCATCTGGAGGGGAAATCAACCACACCGCTTTACTTGGTAAATAGCAACAAAGTATGCGAAAACAGCCTTTCTTAAAGCAAGTTTGCCAACAGTCTGAAGGGAACCCTTATAGTAAGGGAATTCCCTTTTTTCTTGATTTCATTCATTCGTTATTTATCCGACGTTCATAAGAGACAGCATACGCATTATGGCGAAAATGCAAAATTCGGTCTTCCGAGCATTCGATTCCTTCAGGAATATTGGTTGGATCAAACATTAAAGTATCTTTAAACACTGGCGTTTTTCTGGAAATCATTAAATGCCCTATCGTGATTACCTGTTTATCTTCCGACCAAGCTGTGGTTGGATCATCAGTCGGGTCATTTTCCCCTCCTATTTGGATGTTCAATTTAAACCCCACCGGACCCTGCTTGAGCCTATCTTCCATTTCTTCACCCAGATACTCCGGCGAATGCTTGGCCACCTCCTTTTTTTCTAGCATACTAAGGCCGGCATCAGGTACCCACTCATACTTGATTGCCTGCCGCCTTCCTTCCGCGTTAATGAAATAGAATGCATGAATGGAGTAATATTGACACGTTGAGAAACTGGCTGGAGAACGCATTTCTTTAAGCATTTGCAGGCTTGCCTTGCTTTCAGGGTATTTCCAAAGGATTTTTGCAAGCTCTTTCAGATTGGGGAAACCTTCTTTGGCAGACTTGAAAAAGTCAGCCATTTCAACAAACGCTTCCGGTGTTTTCGCAAAGAATAACGGAATGGTCACAGTAATAAGATCTGATTCTTCTCCATTCGGCAATTGAAACTTGACGGCCATGCCCTTTACAGGGGAAATGGCATCAGGATGGCTTGGAATCGGCGAGCTATTTGAAAACCGAATGACCACCGGCACAGCTTCATCCTGAAGATGCGGAGCCACCGTTAATGGGGACGCTTTTCCGTTTGGGGTAAAAACCCCTTCATAAATATATCCCCTTGCATGCGCACGCCGATAACCAGGATGTGTTCCAGCTACATTTTCAATCACATTAACTGCTACTCTAGCTAGTTCAGGTATAAAGTCGTCCGTTCCCTCCATGGTATCTCACCCCACCTTTTCAGATTCGAATCCATTATTACATGTACCCTTTATTCCAATAGCTTATTCTTTTTGAATCGCCGAAAATATTGATCGCAAAAAAACGCCTGGAATTATCCAGGCGCTGCACACATCATGTTAGAAAAAAATACTCATTCCAGCTCCCGCTCCACCTTTGAAAGAATCACATGGGAAACGGTTGCCGCAAACGGAATGGTCCGATTGATGAATTCCTCCACTTCTTCAAGGCTCTCACTGTGGATTTTCAGCATAAAACAAGCCCGCCCGGCAATTCGATAACAAAAGTCAACATTCGGCACCTTGGAGATATACTTTTTGAATTTCTCATATTCCCCATTTTTTATCGTTGCTTCCACGATACACTCAATTGGAAAACCGATCTTTTTATGATCAATCTCAGCAATATACCCTTTAATGATCCCGAACGACTCCATTTGCCGTACCCGTTCGGCAACGGTGGGAGCGGAGAGGTTTACTTTCTTTGCCAATTCCCTCATGGAAATTCGGCTATTCAATGTTAATTCAGCAAGGATGCTCTGGTCTTTTTCATCAATTTTCATTCCACAAATATTCTCCTTCTTTTCTTTACACTTATTCATTATTAATCCATATTGCTTTACAAATGGAATTAAAACTCCTGGATTTTTATATTAGTATTATCTCAAAGGAGAGATATTCATGACAAGAATAAAAAAATCATCGCAGGGATCCAGTCCATTTCAAAGATTATTTCATTCTGAAGAGATTTCGCATAAATGGTCGGACCTCTCAGATTGCATATCTGCAGATGGGAAACTTTCAAAGAAGTTAAAGGAAAACGTCAGAAGGGTTCTGGCATATGGTAATGGCTGCTCATATTGTCAGGCAAAAGGAATTCCACTAAAGCCGGAAGATATGAAAGAAAGCTATGCAATCGCCTTTGCGGAAGTATTCCTCTTACAACGTGAAAAAACGGAGGAAAAGTTTTTCCAAGTATTAAAGGAGACATTCAGTGATGAAGAGATTTCTGAACTATTGGCATTCATTTGTTTTACAACGGCCCAGCAATATTTCGGGGCTTTGATGGATTTATAATAACAAAAAAAGGAACAGGTACCGTGCCTCGTTCCTTTCTTTAAACCTTCATTGGTTTCCATGCAAACCCATTTACAAGGATCGGTTGAAATTCCACCTAGGATTTCGCACCATGATCCTCCATTGCATTGATCCTAGGAAGGATGGAGCGTGAAGGTACCGGGGATGTCAAAACCACGGATGTATTCAGATGTCCATATGGTATTAATCGATCTATCAGTAATCTCATGCTGTCCATATCAGACAAAGCGGCTTTCAAGAAATATCCAACGGTTCCTGTTACACGATGGCACTCGATAATGTCTAAATCATTTTTCACCAATTGCTCAAAATCGGAAACTGGAACCTTAAGTTCACTCACCTGAATGTACACTAGTACCCCCCTTCCTATTGCCAGGGGTGAAATCCTTGCGCTGAACCCCTCAATGATCCCCTTTTCTTGCAGGCGATACATACGTTCAGAGATGCTAGGTCGACTGAGAGCCAATTTCTTCGAGAGTTCACTAATCGTAATGCGTCCATCCTTTTGTAAAAGTTCCAGTAAATTGACATCTATTTCATCCATGAAGAAACCACCTTTCATAATGAAGGAATATAAGCTTATATTTCTTTAAAATGTTGTATGGATAGTGAAAAATACATTCTTTTTTGTATGTAACTTTATCAGTTAATATTCTATCATTAAAATAATCCAATGGAAAAAGAAAATTCAGAATTTACCAAAGGGAGGAACCTGCATTGACCTTTACGAAAATCCCGGTTCGACAAAACATCGAAAGCATTAGCCCATATGTTTCCGGCAAGCCAATTGAAGAAGTGCAACGTGAACTTGGTCTCGAAACGATCGTTAAATTGGCATCCAATGAGAATCCATTCGGCTGCTCAACTCTAGCAAAAGAAGCCATGATTACTGAAATGGAGCAAACCTCTTTTTATCCTGAAGGTATGGCACCTGCATTAGCTGAAAAGTTGGCAAGGAAATTGAATATCAATAAAGATCATATCATTTTAGGCAATGGATCTGATGAAGTGATTCGTTTATTAACACGAACCTATATCCAACAAAATGATGAAGTCATCATGGCTGATGTGACATTTCCACGATATGAAACGAATGTATTGATTGACGGCGGCACACCAGTAAAGATACCTCTTATTAATGGGGTACATGACCTGAAGGGGATGTATGATGCCATAACAGAAAAAACAAGAATGATATTTGTCTGTAATCCCAATAATCCGACAGGAACAATCGTTCAAAAAGAAACGTTACGCTCTTTTATCGAGAAGGTGCCGAAACATATTTTACTGATCGTTGATGAAGCATACTATGAATATGTCGATGATGCAGAATATTTAGAAACCTTGCCACTTTTAAATATGCATTCAAATCTGGTCATCTTACGCACTTTTTCAAAGATTTATGGACTGGCTGCATTAAGGATTGGATACGGTTTAATGGATGCTTCCATCATACAAGAGCTAGTTAAAGTGAAGGAACCCTTCAATACCAATCGTTTAGCACAGGCTGCGGCATTCGCTTCCCTCGACGACCATCCATTCGTTGAGAAATGTGTTCGTAAGAATGGGGAAGGAAGAAGATATTTAGAAAACGAACTAAGCAAGATGGGATTAACATTCTTCCCTTCACATGCCAACTTCTTGATGGTTAAATTGAATCAGCCTGGCAGGGACATTTTTGAGAAGTTATTAATTCAAGGTGTCATCATCCGTTCCGGTCATTTGCTAGGCTATGAAAATACTATCCGCGTGACCATCGGCACCCCACTTGAAAACGAGAGGTTCATATCCTCCTTACAACATATAATCAATGAAACGTCAGGTACATGAACGTTCGAAGTGAAGTTGCAGTATATCGATGATTATTAATGAAAGATACGACATGGACGCCTTTGCACATGTCGTATCTTTTCCGTAATTTATTTAGCAATATCTTTTTCTATTATCGTTGACTCCTGTTCATCCCCACTTTTAAATTTAAAAATGGAAATCGAGATTAATGCAGCCAACACAATCAGGCAAGCAATGATACTGATCCGATTCTGTTCACTGAAAACGAACGATATACAAATGATGCTTAAGGTGATTACGGCAAACAAGGTTACATATGGAAATCCCCACACTTTAAAACTAGGGGCTTTGGGATACGAATTGCGAAGTTTTAGCTGCGCTAAACAGATGCTGATCCATACAAGGGATACTACAAAACCTGGAAACGCCATTAATAAAGTAAATGCCTTGTCCTGTGCAACGAAAGTAACCATGGAGCCGACGACCAATACAAAAGCACTTAATATCAAACTATACAAAGGAACGCCATTTTTTGATACATAAGAGAACGACTTGGGAGCTTCCCCTTCTGCAGCCAAAGAATGCAGCATGCGGGTACATCCATATATTCCTGAGTTTGCGGCAGATAAGACGGCCGTAATCAAAATGAAATTCATGATATGTGCAGATCCCTGAAAACCGGACATTGATAAAACTTGTACAAACGGACTTGCCTGGTCGCTAATTTCGTTCCAAGGAATCAAACCGCAGATTACAAGTATCGGTAAGGTGAAAAATAATACGACTCTCCAAATATAGTTTTTAATGACCTTCGGTAAAATGCGTTCCGCATCCTTTGCTTCGGTTACCGTCACCCCTATTAACTCTGAACCGCCATAGGAGAACATGACGATCAGTAATGCCGAAAAGATGGACATCCACCCATTTGGGAAAAACCCTCCATGCCCGGTGAAGTTTTGTAGATAATTAGATCCCCCGGTTGGGATGACTCCAAATAAAATACAGGCTCCCAATATGATGAATACGATGATCATTGTAATTTTAATGCCTGCAAACCAAAATTCGAATTCACCATAATTTTTGACATTCATCATGTTAATTCCAATGATGAAAGCCGTACACCCTAAACTTAATATCCATAGCGGGATTGCTGGAAGCCAATACTGCAAGAAGCTTCCTGCCACCACTACCTCAATGACACAGACGGATAGCCACATGAAACAATACATCCAGCCTATTATGAATGAAAAGCGGTTACCGAATGCTTTCTGAACGAAACCTTTCATATTCGTATTTGGATAAACAATTGCCATTTCCGCTATAGCACCCATGACTATAAGCAGTAATAACCCTGCAAAAATATAAGTGAATATGACTCCTGGCCCTGCTAACGATATGGTTTCGGCACTTCCTTTAAAAATGCCAGTACCTATCGCCCCTCCCATTGCCATCATGCTAATATGCCGCGGCAATAATTTCTTTTGCAGTGACCCACCATTTGATTCCATTACATCTGCCTCCTTCTTTCCATAATTTTTCCGTATAAAAAATCAAACCCATTTCAATCGTTGAATGGCGAATAGATAAGTTATCTCATCAACCGTTTTGGTTTTGGAGTGGAAGGATGCAAAGCCTTCTTGAAAAATCTTTTCATACTTCACCAAAATAAAAGATATCAATATGTTGTTAGTTTTACAAGAGGAATCATCGCAGGCCTATTAAGGATCCTATCTAGTCAAACGCTAGGTCAAATTTAGGAAATGGCGTGAATTTGCTGATAGCCTTGCCTTTTGGAGACCAATGAGAGGTTCTGACTCCTTTAAAATCAAACACTCTAATCGGGGACTACTTTGGTAATCCCCATGACTTTACCTTTTCCTATTTATTTACGATGTGAATCGCATGTCCCAAAACTGCCTCAGCCGCTTCCATCCACCCCTCAGTCAAAGTTGGATGTGGATGCATGATCAGGGCTATATCTTCGACCCTAGCCGCCATCTCAAGGGCAAGGACCCCTTCTCCTATAAGGTTGGACGCATCAGCACCTACCATATGCATTCCGAGCAATATGTGGCTATCGGCATCCACGATCACTTCAGCAAATCCTTCTGTTTCATCCGTTGCAAGCGCCCTTCCATTGGCACTGAACGGAAATTTGCCGATTTTGACACTGTATCCCTGTTGTTCAGCTTCTTCACGGCTTAAACCAACACCAGCTATTTGGGGGTCCGAGAAGATTACATAGGGAACATTAGGTGAGTCAACGGCACTTGGCAATCCCCCTATCACTTCAGCTGCCACCACTCCCTGTTTGGACGCTCGATGCGCAAGAGCCGGACCAGGTGTAGTATCACCGATGGCAAAGATGTGCGGCACATTTGTACGACATTCCATATCCACTTCTATATGGCCTTTTTCACCAACTGTAACTCCAGCCCGATTCAGGCCGATTTCTTCAGTGTTTGGTATCCTGCCAATTGTAACCAGGGCCTTTTCACTCACGACCACTTCCGCCCCTTTTTCTTCCGAGGATACATGAAGGTGTACATGGCCATCCACTATACTCGCCTTTTCCACCCTCGTGGATGTTTTGATATTCACCCCAAGCTTCTTGGCATTCCGGGTGACTTCCTTTACAAGGTTTTCAGCAATTTGGGGGAGGATGCGATTGGCCATTTCAATGATGGTCACTTTAGTACCCAGCTTTGCAAATGCCATACCCAATTCGATTCCGATATATCCACCGCCAATGATCGACAAGCTTGATGGAACTTCCTGCAGCTGCAAAGATGATGTTGAATCCAATATATATTCTCCATCGACATTAATGAAGGATGGAATGAAAGGTCTGGATCCCGTCGCAATAATTGCCTGCTCAAACTTGTAGGTTTCAAAATCGCCATCGGTTTCAACTCCAATACGGTCATCAGATAAAAAGGCTGCTTGACCTTTAACCACCGTCACTCCATTTTCCTTACACAAATGGGCAATTCCTTGCTTCAACTGAGATGTGATGCCCGCTTTCCAATCCTGCCAAACGCCCAAGTCCATAGCGGTTCGTTCCTGGGATAGCCGGATTCCCATTTTCCCTAAATCGTTAAGCCTTTGGTATTGATCAGCTGTGTGAATTAATGCCTTTGAAGGTATACAGCCCCGATTAAGACAAACCCCGCCCAGCTTATCCTTTTCAATCAGTACGACCGATTTTCCTAACTGTCCGAGAC
The DNA here is from genome assembly GCF_025175645.1 of Peribacillus aracenensis. Lineage (NCBI taxonomy): Bacteria > Bacillati > Bacillota > Bacilli > Caryophanales > Bacillaceae > Peribacillus > Peribacillus aracenensis. The sequence goes on along the minus strand of NZ_JANZMJ010000002.1, from coordinate 220,190 downwards.
GGATAGCCGCAGCATACCCTCCCGGACCTCCTCCAATGATGATAACTTCCGTCTCTACAGCAACTTCCCCTACTACCATTTATCTCATCTCCACAACTAAACGAATTGGATTTTCCAGCAATTCCTTGATTCTATTGGTAAAATGCACCGCTGTTACCCCATCAATCAAACGATGATCGAAAGATAGAGACATATTCATCATTAAACGGATAACACCTTCAAGATCGCGAACGACCATGCGATGTTCCATTTTATGCAAAGCTAGTATGGCAGCTTCCGGATAGTTAATGATCGGGGTCGCGTGCATCCCTCCGATCGGTCCTACATTGCTGATGGTAAATGTACTGCCTGTGATTTGATCAATGCTCAACTTTCCTTCACGGGCTTGGGCTGCCAATTGCCTGATTTCATCAGCCAGTTGGAAAATGGTCTTTTGATCGGCATGTTTTATGACTGGAACTATGAGACCCTCTTCGGTATTCGTCGCAATCCCAATATGATAATAATTCTTCAGGATGATTTCATTGGTCTTTTCATCAATTGAAGCGTTTAATGTTTTGAATTCCTTTAAGGCGATGACAATGGCTTTAACGAAAAATGGCAAAAAAGTCAACTTAATATCCTTATCATCGGAGTACTCTTTTAATTGATTTCTAAATTCCTTCAATCGGTCCATTTCCAATTCATCTACATGGGTTACATGAGGAATGGTCGAAACAGACTTTACCATATGTTCAGCGATTTTTTTTCGAATGCCTTTAAGCGGAATCCGCTCTTCCCACTCATTTTCCACTCCTTTTGCCCGGATGGCATCATTCATCAAGGCCATCTCTTGAACACTCTTGTTATCATGATGTTTGGCATCTTCCAGTGTAATCGAGTTATTTTCTTTAAACTGTTTCAGGTCACTTTCGGTAATTCGCCCAGCCGGGCCGGAGCCTTTAACCTTCTCGATATCAACCTTCATTTCCCTCGCCATTTGACGAACGAATGGCGTTGCCAACGCACGCGCTACCTCATGATGCTGCTTAGTCGTAATCTGTTCTGCATTTACTTTTACATCATCAGATTGCACGACTTGGATTTCTTCGTCAATCATGCCTTTATCCGGAACTGACACTTCGTTCTCTTCCTGAATTGTGAATATAGTGGTTCCCACTTCCACGATATCCCCTTCGGAAAAAAATATTTTCTTGACCACTCCCGCTGCAGGAGCCGTCAATTCCGCATTGACTTTATCCGTTTGCACTTCAACAATGGGTTGGTCCTGTTTTACCGCCTCCCCTTCTTTAATGAGCCATTGGATAATTTCCCCTTCATGCATCCCTTCCCCTACATCAGGAAGTTTAAATTCCATCATGCGACATCCTCCTTCTTCCTTAATCACAATTAAAATGATAACGTTTCGACAATTCCTTGTTTTACACGGTCAACAGTCGGTAAATAATGATCTTCTATTGTAAACGGCGGAACCGGTACATCAAATCCTGTTACACGCTTAATCGGCGCTTTCAGGTAAATAAGAGCTTCATCATTAATGATCGAGATAATCTCCGCACCTAATCCGGCCGTCTTATGGGCTTCGTGGACGATTAATGCACGACCTGTCTTTTTAATGGATTGAACGATCGTATCCCTATCTAAAGGGTATAATGTTCGAAGATCGACCACTTCACACTTCCAGCCTTTTTCTGCTTCAATCTTTTTCGCGGCATTCAATGCCTCCCTTAACATGGCTCCCCATGCATAAATGGTCAGATCGCTCCCCTCCTGAACCACTTTTGCTTGCCCGATTGGTATTCGGTACATTTCGTCGGGAACTTCTTCCTTGAAAGCCCGATACAATTTAGTCGGTTCCAGAAAGATCACCGGATCTGGATCTTCGAGGGCTGAAATGAGCAGCCCTTTTGCGTCGTATGGATTACTGGGTGCAACCACCTTTAAACCCGGTGTATGGGCAAAGAAGGTTTCGACACTTTCGGAATGAAGTTCAGGGCCCCTGATTCCGGCACCATATGGAGTACGGATTAAAAGGGGCACCCCAAATTGCCCACGGGTACGATACCTCATACGGGCAGCATGGGAAACGAGTTGTTCGAATCCCGGATAAATAAAGGCGAGAAACTGTATCTCTACAATAGGCAGCATTCCGTTAAGGGCTAAACCAATGGCAGAGCCAATGATTCCGGATTCAGCTAATGGCGTATCAATGACTCGATCTTTTCCATACTTCTCATAAAGTCCTTCCGTCGATCGAAAAACCCCGCCATTCACTCCAATATCCTCACCCATGATCATCACGCGATCATCATGACCCAGCATTTGGTCCATCGCTTCCGTAATAGCCTGGAGCATCGTTAAATTTTTGCCCATTATTTCTTCCCGCCTTTCCTTAAGATTTGGTTCAATTCCTGCTTCTGTTCCTTTAAATGCCATGACTCCTCGGCATATACATGGTTAAACATTTCGAGCGGGTCGGATTTTGGATACCCTTCGGCTTTTTGAAGGTGAGCATCAATCAGTTCGTTGAATTGTTTTAACGCCAATTCCTCCTGCTCTTCATTCCAGTGACCCTCTTTATTCAAATACTTTCTAAGACGTGTAATGGGATCCCGGTTTTCCCTCCAGAACGTTGAAATTTCGTCCTGATCGCGATATATGTTCGGATTGTCTGCAGTAGTATGAGCGCCATAACGAAAGGTAATGGCTTCGATTAATGTGGGTCCTTCCGCATTAAGAGCTCTTTCGACAGCTTGCTTTACAGCCAGCCATACTGCGAAAATATCATTTCCATCCACTCGCACCCCATGTATGTCATAAGCGGCAGCCCGCTGGGATATTGTTTTGGATGCCGATTGCTTTTCAAAAGGGACACTGATCGCGTAGCCATTATTTTGGCAGAAAAAGATTGTTGGGGTTTTATAAACGCCAGCAAAATTCAGTGCCTCATGAAAGTCCCCTTCAGATGTCGCTCCATCACCAAAATAAGCAATGCTAACATTCCTTTCGCCTCTAATCTTACTTGCCCAAGCCGTTCCAACGGCATGAACCATTTGAGTGGCAATCGGAACGCTTGGAGGCAATATCCTTTTTCCTTCAGGACAAATTGAGCCATCAAAATGCGCCATCCAGTATAGGAAAACACGGTATAATTCCTGCCCATGAATAATTGCCGCTCCATGGTCACGGTATGTGGGAAACATCCAATCCCCTGCCGACAACGCTAAGGCGCTTCCTACCTGGGATGCTTCCTGTCCTTCAAAAGGTGCATAAGTTCCAATCCTGCCTTGGCGCTGGAGATTAACGGATTTTCGGTCAAACGTTCTGAGCAGGAGCATGCTCTCATACATCTTTAACATAAGTGATTTATCGATTTTTCCATCAATCGTTTCAATGATTTCGCCATCAGGAGTCAATACGCGAAATATTTCCGGCTCAACTTCATTTGAATACGCTTTCATTATTGGGTTTCCCGTCTTTTCCATTTCATTTCTCCCCTTAAGATAGATTTGTTTCGCAAACTTACCAAGGTTTTGAACAGTCATGAAATAACAGCCCAAAATGTATCTATTGGTCTTTATGTCTGTGATTAAATGCTGTTTCATAAACTACATTCCTTATATAAAAGGATAATACATCCATGTTTTTAATAATATGTTAAATAGAATGAATTTCTCCCATTTTACCTTTATTTAGAATATGTTTTCTGATAACACACCTTCATTTTGAAAATGAGAACCTTTAATGGGAAAATTTCATATTGATTATCTACAAAATGGCTCATATGCTCAATCGAATCAAGACCTCCAAAAAGTCTCCAGCACAAAAAAAAGACCCCTTATATACTAAATGGGTCTTTTTTTGTGCTGGAGACAAACTCGAAGAAAAGCCTGTTCCCTGTCGTTTTTTTCTTTAAAAATGTTACAGTTTCAGAAATCCGCTCCCTTTCCGCCGACTGTCTGCCAAGCCTCCTCGACGCAAGCTCCTGTTCGGTCTTAGCTAGCCAGTTTTTCGGCAGGAGTGTCGCAAATTTCTTCCATCCATTGAGGGTTTCATTCAAATCCAAGTTTACTTATAAAATAATGGTTTGGGATTATATCAATCGAACTCTTTTTTGTAACCAAGATGAAAACCTTACCAACAAGATTAGAAAGATTTATCATTCAAATGTTCCTTTCACGACTGCTTGACCATCTTTGACCATGGTCTGCCCCATCGCGATAACACTATTCATTTCTAAAGTTTTTTTCTTCATCATGATGATATCGGCGTCCTTACCTACAGCAAGCTGCCCCTTTGTAGAAAGTTTTAAAATGTTTGCCGGATTTTCCGTCACAACTCGTAGGGCATCGGCAATTGTCACTCCATCCTCGAGGATCGCATCGACAACACAATCATACAAGGACATGCATGTACCAATGTTCAAACCACGCAGGTTACCGTTGCCATCGAAGTCAGGCAGGCTGGCTTGTCCATCTGAAGTTATGGTTATCTGCCCGATTTCAACGCCTTTTTCCAGTGCCATTTTTATTGCTGTACTTGCTTTGACCTCGCCTTCTTCAAGGAACTTCTGGATCGTACTTGTCGTAAAATCGATATAACCCCCTTTTTTTGCATATTCCACACCTGCATTGAATAAATGCGGATTTCGGTTTATATGTGTAGGGTAGAACTGGGTGATTGGTATTTCCGTTGTCTCGACAACTTCTTCAATTACCTGCAAATGATCTAGACTGTCGCCGACATGAATGTTGACGATACCGCTTTTCCCGGACAACAGGCCTCCATTGCGCGCCTGAGAGGCCAGTTTAGCCAGTTCAGCTGCAGTCGGCTGTGAAGAACGATGATCGGCAATGGCTATTTCGCCTACACCGATAATTTTATCCACAAGAATCAAATCATCTTCGATCTTACCTGTTAACGTCTTGACTGGAACTTGATAGGAACCAGTTTGAACGAAGCAGCTAATTCCTTCTTCTTCAAGCGCTCTCGCTTTAGCAAGCAGTGCTGGCATGGTCCTTGTCGTTCCATCTGTTCCGATGACCCCTACCAATGTCGTTATACCGGCTAAAGTGGCATCAGTTAATTGGATTTCTGGTGTCCTCGTTTTATAGCCTCCTTCCCCACCTCCGCCGATAATATGTACGTGTGCATCTATAAAACCCGGAACCACAATTTGACCACTCGCATCAATCACTTTCATTTCAACGAAGTTGGCAGGTTTTTCAATCTTGTCCTCAATGAAGCCAATTTGCTTTCCTACCAAGAGGATATCTTTTTGACCCATATATTCCGGACCATAAAGCTCCCCATTTTTAATGAGTGTGAGCAATGTTCGTTCCCCCTCCAATTGAAATTTTCAAATAGGTTTCAAAATCTTTCACTCGGGTAAATATACAATATGACCCGCTAACAATTACATAAAAAAGACAAACATAATTGTTCATTTTAAAAAGTTGTAGCTGAATTGACATCTTGATTATGCTTTTCCAAAAGTATAAAAACAAAAGGAGTTAAACGACATGAATAAAGTGATTTCTTCTGATATTAAAACAAATAAAAGATTATCCATGCGACAAATCATGAACCTATATCAAGTTACAAAAGAGTTTAAAGGGAATATCTATTTTATCTGCAATCATAAATTGGTCGATGCCAAGAAACTTTCGACTTTCGTATCCTTTGTGCTCATTCTTCAAGAGTGTGCAACCATGAAAGTCATACTTGAAGGCGAGAATGTACATGCCATGCTAGAAAAAGTACAGGCTATTTGTAAAGAAAATGATGAAAGTTCATTTGGATTCCAATCGAACCAAACCGTTAATATTTAAATGATTCCAACTACGTCATGAAGAGGGTGTATAGAAATGCGAACCATTCTGATGGTGATAGGCGCAATCGTCGTAATCGGCATAATAGCAAATCTCATTTTTTAAAAGTGATGAAAGACTGTCAATTACTGACAGTCTTTTTTTGTTGATTAAATTAAGCAAAAGCTTGTTCATGCTCCCTTTCCTGGGAATCACCACGGCAACTTCCAGTCCCTCCATTTATTCAAACCTTCCCGAATTTCATTTCCTTTATCAATCCAATATTGTCCCCTTTGCTCATTGTCTTCTTTTGCCTTTTGCTCAGCTATAAGTGCCTGTTGTTCAGCTATAAGCGGACCGATATCTTGAGCCTTAAAGGATTGGGCAGTTTGATTCTGTAAAGCTTGCGACATTATTTTTTGAAAGATGATTGCACTTCCCTGACTGCTGTGTGTCGTTAGATAATGCTTTTCGTCCGTCTTATCATATCCAGCCCATACAGCACCGACCAGCGAAGGTGAATAACCGATGAACCATTGATCTTTAACCCCTGATATTCCTTCGATGGGAACTTGTGTGGAACCTGTTTTACCTGCTATTTCATAACCGGAAACAGCGGCGTTTTTCGCTGTGCCATATTCCACTGTTCCAAGCAGCATGGAATTCATTTTGTCGACGGCGTCTTCAGAGGTCACTTTGGTGCTTTTCTCTTTCCAGGCGGCTACCTCTTTTCCATCGGCATTTTCTATTCTTATAATGGCATGGGTTTCCATTCTTTCCCCACCGTTGGCGAAAGCTGAAAAGGCTCCTGCCATCTGCAGCGGGGATACACCTTTTTTCATCCCCCCCAAAGCTATCGATAGGTTTCGATCTTCTTTTTCATATGGAATTCCAAACCGCTTAAGTGAATCAAGCCCCCTATCGATACCTATCTCATTCAATAGCCAAACCGTTGGTACATTCAAGGAATTCATCACCGCTTCATACATGGGCACTTCTCCTTTATATACACCACTAAGGTTTGTTGGCTCATATTCACCGAAGCTCATTTTTTCATCCTTTAAAGGGTCGGTAATCTCGTATCCCTCTTCAACCGCTGGCAAGTATACGACAAGCGGTTTAATGGATGAACCGGGAGATCTTGTCAGCTGGGTTGCCCGGTTATATCCCATGAATTGATGCTTACCTCTCCCACCGACAAGTGCCTTTATGCCTCCCGTTTCAGGATCAAGGAGGACAGACCCGCTTTGAACCAGTTCATCTGCACTCGTTCCCACTGGAAAATTGGCATCATTCGCATAAACGGTTTCTGTAGACTGCTGCATGGATTGGTCCAGTGTCGTGTAAATTTTGTAGCCCTTTGATAGCAGATCCTCAAGCTTAATACCATATTTACTCGATGCTTCCGATAAAACATGATCGACAAAATATGGATATTTACCTCTTAATGGATCGGTTTGCTTCTCCCCCATAAGAAGTGTCACCGAATCTTTTTTTGCAGCTGCTTCTTCATCTTTCGTCAAATAACCATGTTCCGCCATTCTCGAAAGAACCAAATCACGCCTCTTGACTGCCCCGTCTAGATTCTTGTATGGATCAAGTTTGGATGGCAAGTTAATGACACCCGCCAGCAAAGCTCCCTCGGCAACGGTCAATTCAGAGACCTCTTTGGAAAAATAAATATTTGCGGCCTTTTTGATTCCCCATGCCCCATGGCCAAAATAAACTTGATTCAGGTACATTTCCAGAATTTCATCTTTTGTATATTGATTTTCAACTTCCCGGGCTAGAAAAAACTCTTCTATCTTCCTCTTCAATGTCCGATTCGATTCCAGCATCGTGATTTTCACAAGCTGCTGGGTGAGAGTGCTCCCGCCTTCAACAACACTTCCAGCCTTCGCATTTTTAACCAAAGCCCGCATAATCCCTTGATAATCTATGCCGTGATGTTCATAAAAACGGTGATCCTCAATGGAAACCACCGCTTGTTTCATATGTTCCGGTATTTCTTCTATCGCAACCCCTTCAGATTTATTCGCCGTGATCGTACTGGCAAGATTCCCATCCAGATCATAGATTCCTGTCGGTTGCTGAAGTTTATTTTCAAGATGACTTATATCTGCACCCTGCTTGAAATACAATAGTGAACCGGCGCCTAAAACCACAACCGCCAATATTATAATTAGACCTAATTTCACTAGCCCTTTCATTTGTCCCCCCCATTTTCCCATCTCGACATGTTTCATTAAAAATATTTTACCCTTTTTATTAAAGAAAACTCGCTGATTGAATAAAAGGCGCCCTTTTCTTGTAGCACATACTCGCGAATCGGCATCCTTGCCGATGATATCCCTTCATCGTCTGAGCATGCCAGCTAAATGAAGGACCAGATTTCATCCTACCATTTTAACGATGCTCGTATCTATCCTTTACCCTTAAAAGGCAATCTATATACCAATTAAAGGCGTGAAGCCATTTAAAAGCGGGTATAACACTTATAAGGTCTTATAAAGGGGAGAGATGATATTAATGAAAGACTTAAAACATATTGTCGTCGCTTTTGATGGAAATGAAGAGAGTAAGCGGGCCGTGGAATATGGGGCAACATTGAAAAAGGCCTTTCCAAAAGCCGAATTGACCATAGTTTATGTCCTGAATGATAAGGTGGAACAGCGTATCATGGGAGACGCCTCGGCTCCGGGGTTCGTACCTACTGCCGGATTTTATGTAGATCCAGTCCAGACACATCCCGTTATTGAAGTCGATCAGCCAGGACCTCAAAAGGTAAATGACACCCCTTCCCCCGTCGAGAATAGTATTCAGAACGCAGAAAGTAATACGTTGAGATTGTTAAGTGAATGTCAAGTCAGGGGGAAATTCGAACTATTGGAAGGATATGCCCCAGATAGCGTATGTGACTTTGCAGCAAGAACTTCAGCCGATCTTATCGTTGTCGGCAATAGCGCTAAAAGCGGTTTGGAAAAATTCTTTCTTGGCAGTACAAGTAGTTCCATTGCGAAAAACGCACCTTGTTCGGTATTCATTGCAAAATGAAGATTGAGCGGGTTCTCACTGTATGGCTCGAGTAGAGCATTCTCTGAAAAAGGCCGGATCCTTATAGGATCCGGCCTTTTTGTTAAGGGGATTTTTTCAGTCATACATTTGTAGCAAAAAACACCGGAGCGCCAATTGCTGACCAAAACCACATCCTGCACCAGCGGTAACCAAGTGTCCCACTCAGCCTTTTTGGCTCCCCTTGCAGAAGTATTTAATTTTCGATCATCGGTTAGAATATAGTATTAGTTTCTATAAATGACAATTAAAGAAAATGTTCATATCATCAACTTGTCATCCCCATTTTAGGGCATATTCTTTTGTTTAACCAACTTCTTTACAGACCTTCATTACACCTGCCATTAACCAAGCTAGATGGCTAAATCTATAGACTCACTTAGGTTTGATTTATTAAGCCTAATTTACATTGGGGAGGGAATGGACATGGATAAACATTCGATTTCAGCTGAAAAAGGCGCCTACATAAGCATTGCCGCTTACATATTCTTGTCTGCTCTTAAATTGTCATTTGGTTATTTCGGTGATTCTAAAGGGCTTTGGGCTGATGGTTTAAATAATACGACCGACATCATCGCTTCCTTAGCCGTATTGATCGGTTTGAAAATTTCAAAGAGACCTCCTGATGATAATCATTCATATGGTCATTTACGGGCGGAAACCGTAGCCTCGTTGGTAGCTGCCTTCATCATGATCACCGTGGGCCTTCAGGTAGTATACAGTGCCATTGAATCCTTCTTTCACCAAAATTCAACAACCGTTCCCAGCATGCTGACCGGTTATGTCGCTCTATTCTCTGCAATTTTCATGTACGGAATCTACCGTTATAATTTATCATTAAGTAAAAAGATCAACAGCTCTTCCATCTATGCCGTTGCCCAGGATAATCGTTCCGATGCCCTTGTCAGTGTTGGTGCATTCATTGGAATAATCGGTACTAAGATGGGAGTCCCTTGGCTGGATGCGATAGCGGCAGCCGCCGTGGGGGTCATCATATGCAAAACGGCCTGGGACATCTTTCGTGATGCCTCCATCTCTTTAACTGATGGTTTCGACGAGCAGCTCCTGCAAAAGATCGGACAAACCATTATATTGACAGAGGGTGTTAAAGACATGAGTGAAATTAAAGCCCGGATGCATGGAAGTGAAATCCTGCTCGAAACTACCGTACATGTTAATCCTCTTTTGACCGTCATTCAAGGTCATGATATTACGGTTAAAATCGAAGAGAATCTTTTGAAGGAATATAATATCCAGCATGCTATCGTTCACATCGAACCATATGCATTCCATAAAAAAGGTAACCGTCATTAACTTTACGGATACCTTTTTTTGTTATTGACTCCTGTAATCACTGTAATAAAACTGTGTCAAAAAAAGGGATTTATTGATTGATTGCCGAATATTTATCCAATTAACACATGTTAAAAGAACATTAATCTGTTATCATGAAAAAAAGATGTAATTATTTTGATATTTTGTAATTTTATTCAAATACAGCAATTTCTGGGTCAAAAGTAAATTCATTTTCCTACAGTATGGAGGGCAAGATGGTATCTAATCGAGAAATGACCATTCACTTTTTATCTTCTCAAAAAAGCAGTATCATTTCCAAATGGAAAGATGAGTTGCTGCATTTACCGGACGGATATCTGGGGTATTTTAAAGGAGAAGTGGAAAATATTTTCAATCTGCTAATGGATCAGCTTGGAAAGTCGGATACTGAAATAGACGATGTACTGAAGGTCGTAGGGGAAAAAATTGCGTCTGATCGAGTCAATAAGCAATTGGATATGGAAAATTTCTTTTCCACTGCTACCATCGGGAGATCCATCATCATAGAGCATGTTTTGAATTCCGAATCATCCAAAGAAGTAATATCGGGACTAATTAAGCAAGTAAACGTTTACTTCGATAAACTTATTCATTTTGCATTATCCCATTATACAGAATTAAAAACGATGGAACTTGAAGAACGCTATCAATTCATAAGCCCAAATCATAAAGACCGGTTGACACTCCTTGGCCAAATGACCTCAAGCTTTGTCCATGAATTCAGAAATCCACTGACTTCCATCATGGGATTCATACAATTGTTACAGGCAGAACAACCTCAGATAAAGTACCTTGATATCATTTCGAAGGAATTGGATCAGCTCAATTACCGGATCACACAATTTCTTAATATTTCCAAAAAGGAAACTTCAGCATCACCACCTGATCTATTTTCCATTGCTCAGCTTGTGAATGAGGTGATTGAATTTTTATATCCAAGCATATTGGAAGTTAATGCTTCCATTACATGTAATATTGCCGAGGATGCCGTAATTTCCGGTTCTAAAGAAGAATTCCGTCAAGTTTTACTTAATATTATATTAAATGCTCTTGATGTGGTTGCAGGGATGCCTTCCCCATCCATTTTCATTTCAGGCTCTGAATCACCACCCGGCATTCTTACTTTAAATATATCGAACAATGGGCCGAAGATACCTGACGACGTCCTCCCGAATATTTTTGAACCATTCATCACCACAAAAAAAAGAGGAACGGGATTGGGATTATTCGTCTGTAAAGAAATCGTTTTAAAGCATCAAGGAACTTTATCCTGTCACTCTACCGATTTCCTTACGACCTTTTCCATACAATTAAAAACTAAATAATGGATAAATATCCTTTTTTCCTTAGGTTTTTAGTGTGAAATTTTTGACTGATTGGCGCCCAGTTACTTATACTAATAGGTAGGTTCCACTACTAATCGAGGTGAATGATTCTATAGATTGAAAATAAAAACAAGAGAAATTTTCATACGAGATAGACGAGACTTATTTTTCATCTAACATTTTATATACTACTATCATTTCATTCATTATTGGTTTTGGGAGGTGACTGGGATAATTAAATCGTTCTCAACATCTGGCGATTCAATTAAGTCCCACACTAATTGGACATATTAAGTTTTTTATTTGTCATTATTTTAATTGCTTTAACGGCCTTTTTTGTAGCTTCGGAATTTTCGATCATAAGGGTTCGCAGCTCTCGGATCGATCAATTGATTGAAGAGGGAAACAAAAAAGCCATTGCGGCCAAGAAGGTTACATCCGATCTTGATGAGTACCTATCCGCGACACAGCTTGGAATTACCGTAACTGCCCTTGGATTGGGGTGGTTGGGACAACCGACCGTCCTCAAATTGGTTGGGCCTTTATTCAAGGCATTGAACATCCCTCAAGAAGTCACAAGCATTCTGACATTCGTTATTTCATTTTCCCTGATTACATTCCTGAATGTGGTTGTTGGAGAATTGGCTCCAAAGACGGTTGCCATCCAAAAGGCTGAGCAAGTGGCCTTGGCAATTGCCAGCCCGCTGATTTTTTTCCATAAGATAGCCTTTCCCTTCATTTGGGCCTTGAATCATTCTTCCCGATTCGTTGTCGGATTATTTGGCTTTAAGCCAGCATCCGAAAGCGAAATAGCCCATACGGAGGAAGAATTACGTTTCATCCTGTCAGATAGCTATAAAAGCGGAGAAATTAACCAGTCGGAATTTAAATATGTAAATAACATCTTTGAGTTCGATGATCGTGTTGCTAAAGAAATCATGGTCCCAAGGACAGAAATCATGACCATATCCAAAGATGAAACGGTACAGCAATTCGTCGATGTGGCCAAATTGGAAAAATACACTCGATATCCTGTTGTCGAAGGTGATAAAGACCATGTCATCGGCTTAGTGAACTTAAAGGAAGTATTCTCGGATCTTATTAAGAACCGGGAAATCCATATCAAAGCGATTGAAAATTACGCTCGTCCGATCATTCGGGTGATGGAAAATATCCCAATTCACGATTTGCTGTTAAAAATGCAAAAAGAACGCATTCATATGGCCATTTTGATGGATGAATACGGCGGAACTTCCGGACTTGTCACAGTCGAGGATATCCTCGAGGAAATCGTTGGGGAAATTCGTGATGAATTCGATATTGATGAAGTCGCCTCGATCAGGAAAATTAAAGATGGACATTATATTTTAGACTCTAAACTTCTTGTAAAGGAAGTGAATGACCTACTTGGCATTCACTTAGAAGAAGATGATGTCGATACTATAGGCGGTTGGGTCCTTACTGAAAATTATGATGTGAAGGTAGGGGACATCATGGAAAAAGACGGATTCTGCTTTAAAGTGATTGAAATGGAAGATCACGCCATTCGTTTTATAGAGGTCACCAAAAAGGTCGTACAGCTTCCTCTGGAAGAAGACCTTCCTCAAGGATAATGATGAAAAACAGCCACGTAAAAGGTGATTTTACGTGGCTGTTTTTTCGATTGGTTCATTTATCGGGAAACCGTCCCATTTTTTTGACCGTTACGATTGGAGGAGTGCTCTTTTTCTTCCAAAAGATATACAACATGATAAAGATAAAGGAAAAACCAGCAGCCGGAATTAGATAAGGTTCAGTTATTTCCCGGATTTGCTGCCAATTCTCGCCGAGAATCCTTCCTAATGTCAGGAACAATATGGTCCAAGGTATGACAGCCGCAACCGTATAAAATATAAACTTCCATACAGACATCCTTGCAATTCCGGCTGGGATGGAAATAGCATGGCGAACCACTGGAATGAATCGAGCCGTAAAAATCACGCCAACGCCATACCTTTGAAACCACTCTTCAGCATTTACTATATGATTTTCTTTTATTAAAATATATTTTCCATACTTCAAGAGAAAGGGCCGTCCTCCATAATATCCAGCCCAATATAGAAAAAGTTGTGCCATCGTCCCGCCTGCCACACCTGCAAGAACAGCTCCCCAAAAATTCATTTTCCCCAGGCCTACCACATAACCACCGTATCCTAGAACTAGCTCACTAGGGATGACTTCAACCATAAGCCCAAATAAAATCCCCATATACCCCATTTCAGCAAACCAATTCAATATCGTCATAATAAGCTGTGATATCATGCTATCGGACTCCCCTTACCGCTAATTTCAAATTGTTTGTCCTTCTATCCTATTTCAGCTCCTAACGTTCTATTCGGTTTTTCATATCCAGTTTCACAATGCATCACCTTTAAGAATGCATAAAAAAAGACCAGCTGATATGTACTCCGGTCTCATTGCATCAATATTCTTTTAGCTCCCTTTTTTCGGAAAATTGAGAAAAAACAGCTGTGGTGAGTAAGGATGAATCATTTTGCGAAACATTAGTGAAAATCTCCTGGCGTGATTTCGTTTTTTCAATATGAATCCCGAGATCTTTATACTTGTTGATTATTTGATTATTCATGCTTACCCTCCCTTTCTGCTGTAGCGTTATCCTTTACCTTCCCATTTAACGAAAGGATAAAACCTGTTTAAACCATTCGCTCCAAAAAACAATCAATTGACTTGAATGGTTTGCAGTTGGTGTTCATGCACTTCGTCTTTTTCAACATGTACCTGCACCTTATAGGTTCCCGATTCTTCGAAAGATACCTTATTTAGATATGTTCCATCTCCATCTTCTTCAGCTTTGGTGAAATGACTCTCTTCGCTGCCTTCCTTCCACACCTCGAAATTCACATCTGCATTTGTCAGTGGCTTCCCATTCAATTCAACGGTCGCTGCAAAGTTCGAACTGTTTCCTGCCTTTACAGGGTTACTTTGAAACTCAATGGATACATCCGTACTAGGATGGACCGATGCGCCTTCACTTTCATGTTCTGGAACGACAACTTCTTTTTCAGGCATTACATGAAGGCCTTTGGCCGTTACATGGGAGACTACAATATATTTGCCTTGTTCTTCAAAAGTATGCATCACTTGATACATGCCACTTCCGGTATTCTTTGCTTCAAGCATTTCCCTTTTATCCTGCCCTGATTTTCTTACTTCAAAGAGTACCTCATCTGCTTCATTCACCAATTGGCTTCCCTGTTTCACTGTCGTTTCAAGAATGACTTCTTTTCCAGGCTCCAATTTGCCTTTAATGACGATTGATGCATCCATCGATTCTGGAACAGCACTGTTAACTTCCTTATCCTCCGGCATTTCAGACTCTTGACACCCAGCCAACATAACTAACAACGCAGTAAACATATAGAGTTTTTTCATATGAACTTTCCTTTACTATTTATTAGACTTAAAATCTGTCCATTTCATATTGCCCATCCTTTCCTTTTTTCGGATTTTTATACATCATTCATCAAAAAATAGTTCGCATCACGGTGACTGAGGTCAGCATGGCCACCGCGATGATCGTTAAAAATGAATATAAAAAGATTGAAGTCCCCACAACACTCAATCCGCAAAGAAGCACGCAACCATCAATGATAAAAATCAGTAAACCTACATTGAATCCGCTCTTCCTTGACAGGATCTGTGCCAGCATATCCGTTCCTCCTGTTGATGTCCCATACCGAAGCATCAAGCCGATTCCTAATCCAATCAAACCTCCCCCGATCATCGCACTTACATAAATGGGAAGATTCCAGCCGATGACAGCGTCGGAAAAAATATCGATGCATAATGAGGAAAAAAGCAGGCCATGCAAACTGTTCAGGAATAATTTCTTTTCAAAGTACCAAGCATATATATATAATGGAATGCTGCTCAAAATCACACCCAGGCCTGTCGGAAGTCCTATATAGTAATGAAAAATCAGCCCAATCCCTATCATGCCGCCATCCAATAAATGATAAGGTATCAGGAAAAAATTGATTCCCACGCCTACAAGCATGCTGCCGGCGATGATCGCTGCCATCCTTTCCATGATTTTCATGGCTGCCACCCCCTTTAATATCTGCACTTAGAACTTGTCTTGGACTCTATAGAATATGTATGAACCATCGAGAAAATAATGAAACTGACCATTTTTTTATGAAACCGCCTATATTTTTCTGAATATTCCATAATATCATACAATAAAGTAGAGAAAACAGTCAAAAACAGCTATTTATTAGCTCAAACTGATCCTTTACAAGCAATTTACCGGATTTATGGTGCTGAAAGCTATTTGACTGAATGATTAACTCTTTCTATAATGAAAGTATTTAAATTAATTAGATTGAGGTGATTTGATGGGGCATTAAAGAATGTTCGTTTTGACAGGCGGACGCTGATTT
This sequence comes from Peribacillus aracenensis, assembly GCF_025175645.1. NCBI lineage: Bacteria > Bacillati > Bacillota > Bacilli > Caryophanales > Bacillaceae > Peribacillus > Peribacillus aracenensis. Next base: position 204,206 of record NZ_JANZMJ010000002.1, on the reverse strand, counting down.
GCGTAATGGATATGTACATCCTATTGAAAAATGGCTGTACTCCTTCAGACGGAAATTCTTCTATTTCCCGTCTACGCGTCGCCAATCGGCATATACTATTATTCTCTTCATCACTTAAAGAACTGGGAGTTAAAGCGGCTGGACATCAATTACCACAGCCATTTTGAATGATTCCCGATAATATTCAGCAAGGCAAAAAAAATATACTTGTATATTTTAAAAATGTAGGAGGTGTACTCCTTATTCGTCTCGAAGGCGAGTTAAGGGAGACTATTTGGACATAATAAACTTGGTTCTTATTGCCATTTTAATTGCTTTAACAGCATTTTTTGTAGCTACGGAGTTTGCGATTGTTAAAGTGAGAAGCACGAGGGTCGATCAATTAATTGAAGAAGGAAAGCCGAATGCTCTTTCAGCAAAGAAAGTGATATCCAACCTGGATGAATACCTTTCAACATGCCAGCTCGGTATTACCGTTACCGCTCTAGGGCTTGGGGTGCTTGGGGAACCGACAGTTAAAAAGATTTTGCACCCACTCTTGAATCAATTGAATCTTCCAAATTCAGCTTCACATGCACTCTCGGTTGCAATTGCCTTTTCTTTAATAACTTTCATACATGTGGTTGTTGGGGAATTGGCACCAAAAACATTGGCGATTCAAAAAGCGGAGCGAGTAACTTTATTGGTTTCCAAACCTTTAATTGGTTTTAACAAAATCATGTATCCATTCATCTGGGTACTAAATGGCTCTGCAAGGACGCTTACAAGAATGCTAGGATTAAAAGCAGTTTCCGAACATGATTTGGCTCATACAGAAGAAGAGCTTCGTATCATTGTTTCCGAAAGCTACAAAAGTGGTGAAATTAACCAATCAGAGTTTAAATATGTGAATAAAATTTTTGAATTCGATGATCGGATTGCAAAAGAAATCATGGTTCCACGTACAGAAATTGCAACGGTATCCAAAGATGATACGATCCAACAGTTTTTCACCGTCATGGCGGAGGAGAACTTTACACGATATCCTGTCATTGACGGAGATAAAGACCATGTTATTGGTATGGTGAATGTAAAAGAGCTATTCACTGAAATGATAGACAATAACAAGCAGGCAGCATCCACGATCCAACGATATGTTCGTCCGATCATCCGTGTCATTGACAGTATCCCAATTCACGATTTACTTTTAAAAATGCAAAAGGAGCGCATCCACATGGCTATCCTCATGGATGAATACGGCGGTACGTCAGGTTTGGTTACCGTTGAAGATATCCTTGAAGAAATCGTTGGCGATATCCGCGATGAGTTCGACCTGGATGAAGTTCCTGATGTCCGCAAATTAAAAGAAGATCACTACATCATCGATGCCAAGGTATTAGTCAGTGAAGTGAATGATTTACTTGGATTGGATATTAATGATGAAGATATCGATACGATGGGCGGATGGATCCTTACCGAGAATTACGAGGCCAAACAAGGTGATATTCTGACTTATGGTCCCTATAACTTTAGAATAAAAGAAATGGAAGATCACCATATTCGTTATATTGAAATATACAAACAAGCAAAAGTCGTAAGCGAGGTAAAAGAATTCCCGATAATATCGCAAACTGAAATCGTTTCATGATAATAACCCCCGTTCCTAATTGACAATAGGAGCGGGGGTTATTTTTTTCCAACCGGTACATGAAATGCAATAAAAACATAATATATAAAACCTGCTTCATTTTACATTGAATGATTACATGAAGTATAGTTCTACCTTTATTGTTTCATACTGTTAGAAAAGCGATACTTATTGAAGGAGTGAGGAATCATGAAACTCATAACCATTTGCCAACACTGCAAAGGGAAAGGGAAAACCCGCTATCTGCAATTCTTTTCCCGGGACTGCAATCATTGCAACGGTCAAGGTAGAGCTGTAAAAGATATGTCAAATTTAAGAAATCAGGCAAAAAACATCTAATAATCTTTCATATTTTGAAGTTGGGTTTGATGACACCTGCCCTCTTTAACGTATCATAAACAATCAGTATCGAAGGTCCAAGGAAAAGCCCGATGAAACCGAGCATTTTAAACCCTAAATAAAGGCTGACCAACGATGCCAATGGGCTCAATCCCATATTTGCTGAATAGATTTTCGGTTCGATGGTCCTTCTTATGATCGTAATGACCAGGAATAGGATGATGAGACCAACACCTAGATGATGGTTTCCTTGAGCCCAAACAATTACTGCCCAAGGAACCAGTACAGATCCCGTCCCCAAGATAGGAAGAATGTCCACAACTACAATTAACAATGCCAATGGAACCGTATACTTCACATTCAATAACCATAGTCCTCCATAAGCCATGATGAACGTTATTAAACTCAAAAGGATTTGTGCCTTGATGAAGCCTACGGCTGCCATACTTAAATCTTGATAAACTAGCGAAATCTTTTGATAAGTGGATGTCTTTAAATAAAGGACTGCCTTTTTTCTTAACTTAGGCAATTCAAGACTAAATAAGAATAATGCGATTAAATAAATTAAAAAGTCAATGAAGAGCCCGGGAATGAGTGTGACGAACTGAACTATATCCTGAACAAAGCCCTCTGTGAACCCCTCTAAAGCCCTGACTCCCTTTTCCATCGTTTGTTCTATTGACTGTATGAGATTTGGCGGCAACGTTTGGGAATATCGTTCCCATTTCCTAATGACTGGCAATATAGCCGTTAAATACACTTCACGTATGAAACCAGGAAATTCTTCCGAATAGATAATGACCTTCTTGATTAATACCGAAAAGGAAAAATAAGTGATGCTTATAAGCCCGCCTACATATAGGGCAAATGAAATCAACACTGCCCAAAACCGATGCAGCTTTGCCGTTTCGCCAATCATGCGGACCAATCCATCTAAAAGAATGGCGGTGAGCAATGCTAAAATCAAAGCCCATGAATAGGGAATGACGATTAATATGCATAAAAGGAGAATACCTCTCCAAAACCAACGGAAAAAGACGGCGACATTCACTGAACAAACCCTCCTTGCACTTTCCTGTTCTCCTTATATTTATGAAATGGGGTCACATATATTTCGCTTAAACGTTTTATTTTCTCAATAAGGGGAAAAAGAGATACAAAGAGATGGAGGGATTGACATTGGATAATAAAGATAAAGAAAAGTATCTTGAAGAGCGTAATGATAAATCCAAGGCATTCAAGAAAGATCAGGAAAAACAGCTGGAACGTGATCAAGTGGTCATGCCCATTGATGATTTACCAATTGATGAAATAAAATATGAACGACAAGAAGAACGAAATAAAAAAGGAACAAAACACCGCTCCACGAGCGAGAGGGTTTAACCAAAAACCAGCCACTATAGAGGGCTGGTTTTTGGTTGCAGGATATAATTGCATTCAGCTTCAAGGTGATGTGCCGTATTGACTTTTACCAATTCTCGGCGGCACTTTGATACTTGCTAATGGAACATTTGAAGGAAAAATATATATATTTCCCATCATATTAAGGTCCCTCTTGTCAGCTTTTGAAAATCCAGTACAATCGGACTCTCCCATAATCCATTCGCATTGCGGAATTCCTTCCTCCCCTGTTTTACTTCCAAAAATAAACATTGACTGAAAAAAATGATTCTTTACAATAGACTTTTAAGAATTAAAGAATATAATGGACTGGTCGACCATTATAAAGGAGAATCATATGACGAACCCTACTCAATTATTTCATCAATATTTACAAGTATCGAGATCATTAGTCAGCAAAATGAATGAACAAATTACAGCTCTTGAAATTTACCATAATCAGTGGACGATCCTGAATTATTTAAAGAACTGTGGATATTCCACAATCCCCGATATTTGCAGTTACTTGGATGTTGATAGTGTTATCATCACACGTTCGGTCAACAGCATGGAACAGAATAATATGATTAAACAAGTTCCTGGAAAAGATGAACAGGAAAAACGAATCGAACTGACGCCCCGGGGAAAAGAGGTACATACAAAATGTCTTAAAATTGCAGAAAAAATCGAAGGAAAAGCCCTGGAAGGCATTACCGAGGAAGAACAGGAAATATTTTTCCAGACAGTCCTTAAAATCCTCAATAATATAAGAAATTAAAATGGATACCTTATATCATTGTTGAATAAGTGTGAATCAAGGCCTTTTCCTTATTTTTTCGCATCAAGCTATGGCCATGCCATTTTTAAAAGTCGGATTCCTGCTTTGATTTCACTTTCGGTTAATCCACCGTATCCAATCAAAACAGTCGGATCTTTCACATTCTTAGAATAATACACCGAAGTTGGGTGGACTTTAACCCCAACACTGGCAGCCTTTTGAATGAGCTCTGCCTCACTGCTGCCGTTTTTTACTTTTAAAAGAACGTGCAATCCTGACTTTTCACCGATTACGGCTGCACGATCATGGAAGCTCTCTTCGATAGCATTAAGCAGCACCTTATTTTTTTTACGATAAATCGTTCGCATTTTATTCAGATGGCGTTCCCAATGTCCATTTTTCATAAAGAGACAGAGCGTTTCCTGAATCAATCTGGAGACGGTCTGTTTATATCCCATTAACTTCTCTCGATAGCGGCAAGCCAGCTCCATAGGTAACACCATGAATCCTACCCTGATTGATGGGATGAGCGATTTTGAAAACGTGCCTAGGTAGATGACCTTTCCCTTTGTGTCCAACCCCTGCAGGGACGGAATCGGTTTGCCTGAATGTCGGAATTCCCCGTCATAATCATCTTCGATGATATAACCTTTTTTTTCCGCTGCCCAATTCAGCAATTCCACCCTTCTAGTTATCGGCATGATCATACCGGAAGGAAATTGATGGGAAGGAGTGACATAGGCAACATTCGCGGCACTCTCTTTCAGGGAGTCCACACTCATTCCACTTTCATCCAAGGGTATGTATGCCATATCCGCTCCCTCCAACCTCAGTACCTCCCTTACTCGATGAAAGCCAGGCTCTTCCAACCCGAATACCCGCTCATCTCCAAGAAGTAACCGCAATAGATGGATGAAATACTGGGTGCCTGCCCCAATGATGATTTGATTTGCCCCGCAGCGAACTCCTCTCGATTGGAATAGATAGGATGAGATTTCAAACCGGAGCCCCCATTCCCCTTGAGGATCACCGCTCATGAACATTTCCCTTTCCTGAAGATACAATGTATTGTTCAAGCATTTTTTCCACACGGCATGCGGGAAAGAATCGACGTCCACCCGTCCATGATTGAAATCTATCTCATTTCTTTCATTCGGAGGACACATCATCCCTTCTGTTACAGGCAAAGGCTCATTCAAAGGTGAGATCGGTTCTAAATCGGCAACGTAATACCCTTTCCTTAATTGACTTTCCACATATCCTTCTGCCATCAACTGATGATAAGCCGTATCCACCGTATTCAGGCCTATCCCTAAATGCACAGCCAGTTTTCGTTTGGAAGGCAGTTTCATCCCGGCCTTTATTTGTCCATTCTGGATTTCCTTTATAAAGTATTTATACAATTGGACATATAAAGCTTCTTTATTCGTTTTATCTAAGTTTAGAGTAACTTCAAACATTTGGTCCTCCTTCAAACTGGTTCCATAAATTATATCAGGTTTGGTCCTTATTGCAGGACCAGAATATTCTTATAATGAAGATATCAATCAAGAGGAGGATACTATGGAACATATCGAATTATTCGGGAAACACGTGATACTCACCCCGATGATGGATCATCATATCGAACCGCTTTACGCCGCTTCCCTGCCAACTGAAATATGGGAATGGAGCGCAACAAAAATTTTGTCATATGAAGAAGCCATTTCCTATGTAAAGGATGGCATTCGAGCAAGGGAGCAGGAACTTCATCATCCATTTGTCGTTATCGATCAGACTGATGATTCGATAGTTGGCAGCACGAGCTTAAGAAATATTCAATTTCATAATCAATCCCTGGAAATCGGTGCGACTTGGTATCATCCCGACAAATGGCGGACAGCCATTAACACAGAATGTAAGTACCTGCTATTGCAGCATGCTTTTGAAAAGTGGAAAATGAAACGGGTTGAATTCAGGACGGACGAATGCAACAAAAGATCGCGTGCAGCAATAACCAGGCTCGGCGCCCTTGAAGAAGGCATTTTGAGAATGGAGAAAAAACTGCAGGATGGAAGGATAAGGAACACGGTGGTCTACAGTATTCTCGAGCATGAATGGCCCAATGTGAAAAGGAATTTGGAAGCCTTTTTGAAAAGGTGAAGATATGAAAAAGAGTGCCGTTGTTTTGCACTCTTTTTCTCTTGCTGCTATCTTTCATGTGAGTCTTTATTAATATCCGATAAAAAATCCTTTTGCCTTTTCGTTGATCGAATGAATATTAAAACGCCAATCGCAAATAAAAACGGCATTAATAAAGCAAAAAGAAGATAAATCATATCTCCAAAGAACAAGTTCATTCCCCCTAAGCCATGCGACACGCACTTTTGTCTGTATACTTTCCCGTCAAACTTGGATGTTCATTGCTTAGTCTAAACTTTGTGACAAGCGAATCATATCCTGGCATTGAATCCCATTTTCATAAATGGCCTCGGAATAGTTTCTATTAAAAAAATCCCGATCGACCCCAGTGATTCTAAACCCGCATTTTTGGTAAAGGGCAAGCTGCCCTATCCCCGAATTTCCCGTGCCGATTTCAATCGTTTTATATCCCTGTTCCCTTGCATAGCCTATGGCGTGTTCAATCAATTGCCTGCCGATTCCTCTTCCATGGTGCCGTTCATCCACAGCGATGTTCATTATCTCTATCAGTTTTGGACCTTTTTGCAGTAAAACATAAACACCGATCATTCGCCCATCAGTCAAGGCAACAAAGCATGTTCCGCTTCCCAAGTATTCCTCGACCAATTCCCTTGAAGGATCTGCCAAAAGCAATAAATGCATCGGCGGTGGCTCATCGATGAATAATTCCCTTATCTCCATCTCCATCCAACCCCTTCTCATTTGAGTTCTTCTACAAGAAGTTCAACCAATTCCGATGCGGGAAGTTCCCTGCTCAACCTATACCCTTGTCCTGCCCACAAAGCCATCAATTCAGGATTGTTTTTTTGTCCAGCCGCTTTTCGCATTTGCTTTGTCATATGATGGACATGAGGATAGGCGACTGGTGCAAATCCATCATAATCGGTTATAAAGTGATTCACCAACCCGCGTGCTCTCCGCCCGCTAAAGACTCGGGTAATAGAGGTCTTGGTAAACCGGGGACTTCCCAGAGCTTCCTTATGGACGGGACTTGCCCCGCTTTCGGGACAGCGAAGGAAAGCTGTTCCCAATTGTGCCGCTGTTGCTCCCGCTTCGAGCACGGCCGAGATATCCTTTCCATGCATCAGTCCGCCCGCCGCAATGATCGGCAAGTTCAGCTCACCTTGAATCAACCGTATCAAAACTAAAAGACCGTAATCATCTTCTGTGCGGTTTTCAAAGCTGCCCCGGTGACCCCCTGCTTCAAACCCCTGTACACATAGCACATCCGCACCTGCTCCCGCCGCCCTTTTTGCTTCCTGAAGGTTGGTTACCGTCACGGCTATAAGGGAACCGACACCTTGGAGCTCCCTTATTACATCTTCCGTTGGACATCCGAACGTAAAACTGACGACAGCGACCCCAGCCTGCTTCAATACCGTTATTTTATTTTCCCAATCATCGTCATCACTATCGGCTTTTCCAATCTCAGCCCCAACGCTCTTGGCCTCTTTTTCGATCTTTTCACGATAGGCAGATAATATATTTTCATCCACCTCCTCGTTTCCTGGCACAAATACATTCACGCCAAAAGGGTGCCCAGTCAACTGACGGGTCTGCCCTATTTCGTCCTTCATCTCTTCTGCAGTCTTATAGCCAGCTGCGAGAAAGCCCAATCCACCTGCATTGGATACTGAAGCCGCAAGCTTCGGGGTGGAAGCTCCTCCTGCCATCGGTGCTTGAATGATCGGATATCTCATTAACTTTTTTAGCATTCCATACCACTCCTTTTGATTTTTCTTCATGCTCTTATCATTTTTACGTTTTCTTGGTATAATGATTATCTGTAAGAGAAAAGTGTCTAAATGATCACCCTTTATATCTTGCAAATATAAAACATAGGTGGTAAATAAAAATGGAAACAAAACCATATAGAGTATTACTTTATTATTTGTATGTACCAATCGAGAATCACGAAGAATTTGCAGCCGAGCATCTTGCGGCATGTAAAGCACTTGAATTGAAAGGCCGTATCTTGGTGGCAGCAGAAGGGATCAACGGAACGGTTTCTGGTACGATCGAACAAACCAACAAATATATGGACATGATGAAAAGCGATCCCCGCTTTGCCGATATCGTGTTTAAAATAGATGAAGCTGACGGCCATGCTTTCAAAAAAATGCATGTTCGTCCACGAAATGAGCTTGTAACGCTTCGATTGGATGAAGACATCAACCCGAACCGGACGACAGGCAAATACTTGAGCCCGATGGAGTTCTTCGAGCAAATGCAAGATGAAGACACCATCGTCCTTGATGCCAGAAATGACTATGAATTTGATTTGGGACATTTCAGGGGTGCAATCAAGCCAGAAATCACGAATTTCCGTGAACTTCCGGATTGGGTCCGGGAAAATAGAGAAATGTTCGAAGGCAAAAAAATCCTAACGTATTGCACCGGCGGTATCCGCTGTGAAAAATTCTCCGGCTGGCTTGTCGAAGAAGGCTTTGAAGATGTAAGCCAACTGCATGGCGGCATCGCAACATACGGAAAGGATCCCGAAGTCCAAGGTGAGCTTTGGGATGGCCAAATGTATGTATTCGATGAAAGGATAGCCGTACCTATCAATCAAAAGGAACATGTCATTGTCGGTCGCGATATTTATTCCGGCGAACCTTGTGAACGCTATGTTAATTGTGCTAACCCTGAATGCAACAAGAAAATCCTTTGCAGTGAAGAGAACGAGCATAAACATATGCGCAGCTGTACTCATGAATGCCGAGTGCATCCCCGTAACCGCTATGTAGTCGAGCATAACCTTTCTGAAGAAGAAGTGGCTGAGAGATTACAGCTAATCGAAGAAACCAGTACCGTAAAATGATAAAGCAAACCCGAATCAGTGGACATGATCCCTATTCGGGTTTTTTTATCCATTTAAATCAAATCTTATTTTCCTATATTAAACCTATGCCTTGGACCTTATCCCACTGCAAGAATTAACTATGATCTTTTAATGCCATCTGCTTCAAATCCACTATTACTTATTCTCTTACTTCTATATCACAATAGAAAAAACCTTCTTAATACGTAAAAAGAATGAATTCAGCTTAAGATTTTAGCGGTCAGCGGTTTTACCTTCAATGAAAAGAGCGATTCCTCTTTAGAGGAATCGCTCTTGCTTCATTAATGTTATTTTTCCTCTGCACTTACAACAATCCCGCAAGCTTGCCTATCGCCTGCATCACCGGCTTTCAAGGTATCCACATCCGGTCCTTTTTCTCCATTGGCTTCATAACGGTCAGGAATATTGGCAAAGTTGTCTGGATTCGCATGAACGATTACAGCCAACTCTTCTTTCTTCAGCTGGTCTATCGTCATGTTATCCAATGTTGCCGTATATTTGGCTGTTCCATCCTCTTTCACATATAAAGGGGGCATATCCCCTGCATGTTTAGAGTGCGTGTCATCAGTTGGATTAAAGTGTCCTCCCGCTGTAGTGAAAGGGCCTTCCTTAGCATCCGGCTCACATACTGCTTTTTCGTGGACATGGAATCCATGGTAGCCTGGCTCAAGGCCTTCCAAAGCGGTCTCAATCACCACAGTATTCTCTTCGGCGGTAAAGTTAACTGTCCCAAGTGTTTTACCTTCTACATCTTTAACTTCCGCTTTTACCTGCGGATCAACCCCTGTTTCTGTTCCTTGTCCCACTGTAGTCATGTCCTTGGCATTATTGTCGGACTGATTTGAATCATCCGCTGAATTACATCCATACAGTAAAAGGGCAGCACACATAGGCAGCACAAGTTTTTGTTTATAGTTCATATAAACTCCCTCACTCTCTTATATGTATCTTCCTCTTATTACTTTCCACCATTATGGAAGAATAAACAGAAATCGGAATAAATAGTAAAATGGATTATTCCGTGAGGGTGAACACCTTACTAAATTCACTGACAGGAATTTTGCATTATAGCTTAATGGTCTCATATTTTACAAAGTGATGACCCCAAAAGTGATCGCTGCAATCGTCATGATGATGGTTGTCCCAAATGCCCATTTAAACAGGAATTTTTGGTGATCCCCAAAATCCACGCCTACAAGACCGATCAATATGAAGGTTGCAGGCACCAATGGCGATAATGGGAACCCTGCGGTCGAATGGCCTAATAAAGCGGCCCTTCCGATTTCTACAGGAGAAATGCCGAAGTTCGATGCCGTTTCACTTATTATTGGCAGAATGCCAAAGTAATAGGCATCAGGTGAAAAAATGAACCCCATCGGAATGCTCGTCAGCGCTACCACCAGTGGCAAATGTGCCCCGATCCACTCAGGAATGACAGTTACGATTGAAGCAGCCATCGAGTCCATCATCTTCGTTTCTGTGAATACACCCGTAAAAATCCCTGCAGCGAAAATGAGTGTACAGATCATCACGAAACTATTGGCATGAGATAAAATCCTTTCCTGCTGTTCTTTTGGGTTCGGAAAGTTAACGAATAGTGCAATCGCAAAAGCAGTGGCAAATAAGATTTGGATCGGCAGCACTTCCATCACCAGCAAAACCATCAGTAAAATCGTCAAGAACCAATTAAACCAAAAAAGCTTGGATGTTCCTTTAGGTGCGGTTTCAACACCTGCAGCCTGTTCTCCCATACCAGGTTGCATGTTCGTCTCCATCGAGCTGACCCCTAATCTCTCCCTTTCCTTTTTACCAAGTACATATGCCGAAAAAAGTGTCCATAAAAGACCGCAAATCATGACCGGAATGAGAGGAATGAATAGCTCCGATACTTCAACCTGAAGGCTCGCGGCCGCCCTGACCAAAGGACCTCCCCAAGGAATCATATTCATGACGCCAGCGGCTAAACCAACAACACAGGCCAATACGAGCCTGTTCATCCCTAATTTGATATAAAGCGGCAGCATGGCTGAAACGGTGATCATGAATGTGGAAGAACCGTCTCCGTCCAAACCTACCAACATGGTTATAATGGCAGTTGCCATGACAACCTTTAGCGGATCTCCTTTTACAAAACTGAGTATTTTAGCGATCATGGGCTCGAATAAACCAACGTCAATCATTAGACCAAAGTATAGAATAGCAAAAACGATCATGACTGCTGTCGGTGTCACCTTTAAAATACCCGCAACCATCATATCTCCCATTTCCGAGGCAAAGCCACCAATCAGACCAAAAGCTATTGCCGTGAAGATAAAAGCGACAACCACTGATAAGCGCTTTGTGATGACTAAGACCAGAAACGTTAAAATCATGCAAAATCCTAAAATCGTCAACATGTTAAAAACTCCTTTAAATGGAAAAGTGAATACCTTTGTTTCATTTAATTTTTCTGAAAAATCAATATTTTCACATTATATCATTTGCCTATTCATTAAAAAACCAATAAAAACAAATTCGTTTAATAAATTAGTTAAATTATGTATACTATTATTTAGGAACCCGAAATTTTTTTCGGAGGAAAGAAGTGTTGAATCTAAAATGAATGCTCATAAAATAGCTAAACGGAATCTTTTCATCATGTGGTTCGCCAATTTCTTCATAGGCGGGAGCATGACGATGGTTCTCCCATTCATATCCTTATACATTGGTACATTCGGAGATTATTCGACTCAATATATCCAGCATTGGTCCGGATGGACATTTGGAATCACTTTTGTGACTGCCTTTTTATTTTCTCCCATTTGGGGACGAATTGGTGATCGGTACGGCAGGAAGAAAATCTTGATTGCCTGTGCCTTTGGGATGGGGCTGTCCATTTTCCTGATGGGATTCGTTGAAAATGTTTGGCAGCTATTCGTCTTAAGGATGTTCACCGGGATATTCACTGGCTTCATTTCCATGTCACAAGCCTTCATATCAACGCAAACCCCAAAAGAAATTGCCGGACGAGTACTGGGAACTTTGCAAACGGGAAATATAACCGGTTCCCTTTTCGGACCATTGCTTGGCGGCCTGCTTGCAGACACACTCGGCTATTCAACCGCCTTTAAATTCACCTCCATCACCATTTTCATCTCCGGACTTCTTGTTTTTGCAACCAAGGAGTACGTAATGGAACGGCAGAAGGGAACAAAGTCGAGCTATACAAGCAGGGAAGTTCTCTCGCATATCTTAAGGAATCCCATCCTAGTCAATGTCATGCTCATTTCGACACTTGTTCAAGTTGCCCACTTCAGCATTCAGCCCATTCTTTCTTTATACGTTAGCCAGTTGCATGGAACTTCCAATCTTGGATTTTATTCAGGTATCGCCTTTTCTGCAGCAGGACTGGGGAATTTATTGATGGCGCGTCACTGGGGCAAGATAGGTGATCGTCATGGACATGTGAAGATTCTTGTGCTGCTTCTTTTTCTGACTGCTACAGTCTACTTGCCCGGTGCCTTCATCAATCATTTTTGGCAGCTTGTTCTGGTACGTTTCATACTTGGCATGGCAATAGGCGGCATCATCCCTGTAAGGATTGCCTACATTCGCCAGGAAGCTCCTGTCGCAATGCAGGGGGAAGTACTTGGGTACAATACGAGCCTGCGCTTTTTAGGCAATATCATTGGACCCGCGATGGGCGGAATGGTTGCTGGTTTCTACGGATTCTCCGCCGTTTTCATCACGACCAGCACGTTACTCCTCATAGCGGGACTTGTCCTCTATTTCGCGATGCACCGCAATCCGGAATTGGCCAGATCACATTAATCTCACTTTGGCAAGAAAGCCTGCTTCCAGATGGAAGCAGGCTTTCTCATGTTTAATGCTCATACAGCTGTAGTGCTGGATACTTCTGGAACTGGATTTCGTTTCGGTCATATTCCGATACAGGCAGTGAGGCCAAAAACGAACAAGAGTCCGGCACACATGAAAAAGGAATATTGGAAACCAGCTGCTGCACATGGTTCCCGAACTATAGGTACATAGCCTGCCAAACCTTTCTTCTCTATTTTTCCTTCTATATTTGGGCAATCCCGCTGATTGCTGTTGATACTTAATAAAAGGGAATGTTGGCCGCAGCCATAAACACTTCATAACGCAACAAATTTTATGTTAAGATTATTTTAGGCAAATTTTATGAAAGTAAAAGACGCAAAGCCACGGGCCTAACACAACAACTTAGTTGTCATGGCAGCCGGGCTGCCAAGATTTTTCTTGAATGGATCACTTTATTATCAATTGCCCCTTTTTAATTTGCCTAAAATTAAAAATAGGAGGGTTATATATGTTTTTTCCAACCATTTATTCAGCTACTACAGATGAGAGACACATAGTTAAAGATAAAAATACTTGTGCATGCGGCACAAGGTATAATGTATTCGCAATGTTGACCAGAAGCGATCTTCGAAAAATCAGGTTCAAGCATTATAAAGAAGTGACATGTCCTAAATGTAAATCCAGTATCATTGATAAGGAATAGACTCTTAACACCGGGAGGGTTTCTACTCCAAAAACCTTGATAGAGCTGGCCTTTTCACCTTGTTTCGGTAACAATAGCCATCTTCCTCATGCCTCCTTACCCAGATTACACACAAAATCGAATAAAAAAAGACCCTTTCAAGATCTTTTATCATTGCTATGTAAAGTGAATGTGCGGCGGAATATAGCTGGCTCGATTCAAATCATCAGTTTATAAGCTCTACTCCGCTTCCCGTTTGGTATTCCATCAACTGGGCCAAATATTTCTTAAGTAATAACTCGGCAAGTGCAGGGTCTTTCAGGTTATTCAATAGCGTGTAGGAGCCCAATTCGTCAAAATGGCCAAGACTTTTTTCGGGAATCCATTTCGGGGAACATTATGAGCATGCATGGCCTGTTTGTAGGCATAATAATAATCCTCCAGCTTATTGGTGGTACCGCCCCCACCCCAATAATATCGTCAGGGAAAGCTTCTTTAATATCGGATATTCACTAAGGTAAAGACTTATCCCTTCCCAGTATGAGGATGCGATTTTCCCTTTTCACCGGTATCATCTATATCAGCATATCATCCCATTTTGTCACGATGATTTCTTTATATTTAAGATAAAGCTGTTCTTTCATATGATCCCATTCCGAGGCTTTTTCCGCTTCACTTTCGATCAGATTAAATGGGCAGTAAGTGACCCTCTTCCAGTTTCAAAACGGCAATCCGGTGTGGCCTGTATAAATCATTGTTCATCAATGTCGCATATTCGACTATTTAGCTTATCTTCTATTTTCTCTGTAACTATCCTTTACCTCTTCTTCGAGAATTTCCGGGGAACATTCTCCTAGGTGAATGGGAAAAGAATCAGCAAAATGCAGCGAACCTCCTTTCCATACATACAAACGATCATCCTCTCTCAATACGATCGTCACGAAAATTCCAATTGAAATGATTCCACCGTAAAATCCAATGTTTCTTGGATTGTATCGAATTTCACTAAATTCCTTGCAGTCAGCTTAAATGATTCTCAATCTTTTCCACCAGTTTCGTTCTTTTCTCGCTCTTATTCATAGGAGTAACCCCCATTTTCATTCATAATAAAAGAATACTACATTTAAATACAGAAAAATCTGAATCGTGGCAGCGAAAGCGATTAAGAAGGCTTTGGAAATTTTTTGCCCTTCATTGCTGGATGTTGCCCATCGTCATATCCTGAAATTCCTCCCTTTAGGCCTTTTACCTGCATCGCCTATAATACGAAATGAATAGCCCTCGATTTGTCGTCTATATTATCCATATAGATAGAAAGAAGGACTCATGCTATAATTTAGTGCGTTAAAAGAAATGAACACACATATATAGAAAGAAGGAATGTTTCTTTGAATACATCTGGATACAAACAGGAATGGTTTGGCAACGTTAAAGGAGATGTTCTATCCGGTATAGTCGTTGCCTTGGCATTGATTCCCGAGGCGATTGCCTTTTCGATCATTGCTGGCGTTGACCCAATGGTTGGTCTATATGCCTCATTCTGCATTGCCATCGTCATCTCTTTTGTCGGCGGAAGGCCGGGAATGATATCGGCAGCCACTGGTGCAATGGCACTCGTCATGGTCGATCTTGTTAAAGATCATGGCTTGAACTATTTACTTGCTGCAACAATATTGACTGGTTTGCTGCAAATTTTACTAGGAGTATTAAAAATCGGGAAATTAATGAAGTTCATACCGAAGCCGGTCATGACTGGTTTTGTAAATTCTTTAGCCATCTTGATTTTCACGGCTCAGCTCACCCATTTCGTGGGCGAAACATGGATCATGTATGTCATGACAGCCGTTTCTTTAGCTATCATTTATCTTTTTCCGCTGATCACGAAAGTCATCCCTTCACCACTTGTAGCCATCATATTCATGACGATCGTTGCAGTTGCCACGGGGGCTACGGTGCGGACGGTTGGGGATATGGGGCAATTGACCGAAGCGCTACCGATGTTCATGCTTCCAGATATCCCTTTGACCTTCGAAACTTTGGCGATCATTTTCCCTTATTCCATAGCTCTTGCATTTGTTGGGCTGCTTGAATCATTATTGACAGCTCAAATAGTCGATGAGATGACTGACACGGACAGTAATAAAAATAAGGAAGCCAAAGGCCAGGGAATTTCGAATATCATTGCCGGATGCTTTGGCGGCATGGCGGGATGTGCGATGATCGGCCAATCCGGTATCAATATTAAATCAGGAGGAAGGGGTCGGCTCTCCACATTTGTAGCTGGCGCATTCCTTATGGTATTAATCGTGGTATTGAATGATGTCCTTATTAAAATCCCGATGGCTGCACTTGTCGCAGTCATGATCATGGTTTCAATCGGGACCTTTGACTGGTCTTCCCTAAAGAGGCTCACAAAAGCTCCAAAATCGGATGCAGCCGTGATGATCGTGACGGTCCTCATTGTCCTTTATACACATGATTTATCAAAAGGTGTATTTGCCGGAGTGCTCTTGAGCATGATTTTCTTCTCTGCTAAAATTTCTAAAGTGGCTGTAGAGAAAACGGAAGATATCCAGGCTAAGAAAATCATATATCATATCAGCGGGCAAGTATTTTTCGCTTCTGTACAGGACTTTGTTTCGAAGTTCGACTTCAAGGAAAAAGCCGATTCAATCGTCATCGACTTTTCCCATTCTAAAATATGGGATGCTTCAGCAGTCGGTGCTGTTGATACGGTTGTCCTTAAATATCAGCTTCTGGGAATACCTGTCCAAGTGCAAGGACTCGATGAAGATAGTTCGTTATTGCTTGAAAAACTCGCCACATCAGAAAGTAAAATATCTTGAAGAAATAAGTTTTGTTGAATAGAAACTTTTCAAACCGACAAAATAGATAACATGAATTATTTCCTTTTGAAAGGGGCGAAAAGCATGACACCCGAGCAGGATTATACAGCAGCAAATCTGTCACCGGATTTATTGAATGAACTGAAAAGCTTTGAAAGCAGGCTTGGCGAGGAAGCCAACAAAGAACTGATTGTCATTGCCTATGAAAAAGAAAAGGAAGCTTTGAACTAAGAAAAAAGACTCAACCACCCTTAATGGTGGTTGAGTCTTTTCTTGCATATACAGAAAAAGGATGTCCATGTTTTTAATGAACACCCCCTTTTCCTGTATTATTTGCTGAATACGTCCGTTAAGATCGGCACGATTTGTTTTTTACGAGATACAACGCCTTCTAAGACGGCGATGTTATTGTTTAATGAAACGTCGTATGCTTTTTCCACTGCATAAGCTGCTTTACCAAGCGCCAAGGCAGCAGAGTCATTAGTCAAGATATCCGTTACGACAAATAGGAATAAGTCCAATTCCTTCTCGGCGATGACCGCTCCTATCGCCGCTTCCAATTCTGCTTGCTTAGCAAGGACTTCGTTCGGATCTACAGCATTGACCTGTGCTATCTCCACTTTAGCCATTCCCATGGAGAATTCCTTTGCATCAAGAGTGATAAGCTGGGCAATCGTTTTATCGCTCAAGTCAGCTCCGGCTTTCAACATTTCCAAGCCGTATGTTTCAGCGTCGACTCCCGCAATGGCAGCCAGTTCCATTGCTGCTGCAATGTCTTGCTCCGTGCATGTAGGAGATTTGAACAATAACGAATCGGAAATGATGGCAGACAACATAAGTCCTGCGATTGCTTTAGGGACTTCGATGCCGTTTTCTTTATAAATTTTATTTAAAATGGTTGCCGTACATCCAACAGGTTCCGCCCGGTAATATAGTGGATCGCTTGTTTCAAAGTTAGCGATACGGTGATGGTCGATAACTTCCAACACACGGACTTGGTCAATATCTTCAGCACTTTGCTGGCGTTCGTTATGATCGACCAGGATTACGCCTTCAGCTTCCCCTGCAACTTTTTCCACAAGGCGGGGAGCTTCGAATTTGAATTGGTCCAATGCATATTGAGTTTCACCATTCACTTCACCCAGACGAACTGGTTCAGCGTTGATACCTAACTGCTTTTTCAGGTCTGCATAAGCGATTGCTGAACAGATTGTGTCTGTATCCGGGTTTTTATGTCCAAAAACTAATACTTTTTCCAAGATTTTATCCCCTTTTTCTTAAATATTTTTCCGCGAATCCCCTCATCGCAATAAGGGAGAGCCACCTTTACTAGACAATTTATTTTAACACAAAATCGCGTAAAATCAGCGCTTGAATTACCCATTCCCCAATAAATTCTTTCATTCCTTCGCACTCTGCACTCACTTTGTCAATAGATAAGGGTTGGTTTTTTTCAAATATATTAGTTGAATTATCATCGTATATGGCTTACGATAATATAAGCAGAAATACTAGATATTGATTACATAAACATCACTAATAACTATATATAGAATTTTTTATAATCCAAGGTGCCAGTGATGGCTGAAAAGGGAATCCGGTGTAAACCCGGAACTGTCCCCGCAACTGTAAATGTGACGAAATGAGAAACCCACTGTATAGCTCTCTATACGGGAAGGACTCAAAGTAGGATGATCATGAGTCAGGAGACCTGCCTTGAATTTTTCACGTTTCTTATTCTTCGGGGATTGAGATGATGAAACGATAGTTTAACGGCTATTTTTTCATGGCTCTTTTATTCTATCGTTTGATCCGCTCAATTCATTGGGCGGTTTTTTTATTTTAGAAGGAAGTCAACAAGGAGGATTATTAATGACCCAAACATATAACTCTACCATAAGTGAAAATGACACAGAAGCGAAGTCCATCCAGCTCGAGATGTTATCAAAGGAATTCGAAGGCCATCTCGATATGGAAAAGTTCAAAAAGCGTTTTACAAAATGGCTAGATCGCAAAAGTGACTCAACCGAAGAACAGGCATCAAAAAAACTGATTCAGCTCGCTCTTGAAAGTGTGGATATCGATGCTCCGGATTGGACGTTCGTTGCTGCAGCAGAACTGTTGAATACAATGTATAGGGATGCACAAGCCAATCGAGGCTATGAAGGCATGAGTTATGGCCCATTCTATGAGCTGATCGCGGAACTCTCCCAGCTTTCAGAAGGTCAGCGTTATCCTATTTATAAATCAGAACTGCTATCTTCATATACGAAAGCGGAAATTGAGGAATTGGGTTCGGTAATCGACCCGGAAAAAGATAAATTATTCTCGTACATAGGCATCTACTTATTGAACGACCGCTATCTGGCCCGCCCTCAAAAGGACAAGGTCTACGAACTGCCACAAGAACGTTTCATGATCATCGCGATGGAAATCATGCGATTGGAAAAAACGGAGCACCGCCTGCAACTCATTAAAGAAGCATACTGGGCCATGTCCAATCTTTATATGACCGTTGCGACTCCTACACTCTCCAATTCAGGTAAAACACATGGACAGTTAAGCTCCTGCTTTATCGACGCAATTGAAGATTCCATTGACGGAATCTACCTATCAAACTACGATGCAGCAAAAGTATCTAAATTTGGCGGCGGAGTAGGTCTTTACGTCGGTAAGGTTCGATCGCTTGGTTCTGATATCCGGGGTTTCTCTGGAAACAGTTCCGGCACGACTCCCTGGATTCGACTATTCAACCAGACAGCTGTAAGTGTCGATCAATTGGGGCAACGTAAAGGTGCCATCGCGATTTACTTGGATGCCTGGCATAAAGATATCATGAGCTTCCTCGATTTAAAGACACAAAACGGGGATGACAGATTAAAAGCCCATGATATATTTACAGGCGTATGCATACCCGATTTATTCATGGAAGCTGTACGTGACAGAAAAGAATGGTATCTTTTCGATCCGCATACCGTTAAGCAAACCCTTGGATTTTCACTTGAAGATCTTTATGACGAGAAGAAAGGCGAAGGAAGCTTCAGGAATCATTATGCACTTGCTGTCGAGGCCGCAGAAAATGGCACGCTTCCAAACTATAGCTTTGAAAAAATCAAAGCGATGGACATCATGAAAAGCATCATGATTTCTCAATTAGAAGAAGGCGTACCGTATATGTTCTACCGCGATGAAGTGAATCGGAAGAATCCCAATAAGCATAAAGGTATGATTTATTGTTCTAACCTTTGCACGGAGATTGCCCAAAACTTAAGCCCTTCGACAATCACGGATGAATATGAAACAGAAGATGGAGATGTTGTTGTGGTTCGTAAAAGCGGCGATTTCGTTGTCTGCAACCTTTCATCCATTAACTTGCCCCGGGCAGTGGGCAGCGATGTTTTGGAAAGATTGATTCCCATTCAGATCCGCATGCTGGATAATGTCATAGATGTGAATAATCTTCCTGTCAAACAAGCATCCATCTCGAACAAACGTTACCGGGCAATTGGTTTAGGAACGTTTGGATGGCATCATTTACTTGCTACACAGAATATTTATTGGGAATCCGATGAGGCTGTTCACTATGCAGATGCTTTATACGAAAAGATCGCTTACTTAACAATCAAGGCATCCAATGAATTGGCCAAGGAAAAAGGTTCATACCCATATTTTGAAGGATCTGATTGGCATACAGGGGACTATTTCGAACTGCGTGACTATACAGATCAAAAATGGATGGATTTAAAAGCAGACGTGCATGAACACGGGACCCGTAATGGCTATTTAATGGCCATTGCCCCGAATTCTTCGACAGCTAAAATCGGTAATTCCACGGATGGAATCGATCCTTTGTATGAAATTGAATTTTACGAAGAAAAGAAAAACTTCAAATTCAAGGTGACCGCTCCAGGCTTGACGCCAAATACGTATGAATATTATAAAAAGACGCGATTTAATTTGGACCAACTGGAAAGCATCAGGCAAAATGCAGCCCGCCAGCGCCATATTGACCAAGCAATCAGCTTTAATCTGTATGTACACAATACAATCAAAGCGAAGGTTCTATTGGATATCCATTTAACGGCATGGGAAAGCGGATTGAAATCAACGTATTATGTTCGTTCGACTTCTTCCGAATATGACAATGCCTGCGAAAGCTGTTCAAGTTAACGACAATCATACCCCAGTAATCTATTCTTAAAGGAGTTTTCACGAATGACCAATCATATCAAAAAGATTCGGATGCTCGAACCTACGCATCCAACCAAAGCAACCGGTGTTTTCAAAGGAGAAGCTTCAGGCTTCCTCCTTTGGAACGATATTCAGTATGAAAAATTCTATGATACCTATACACAGCTCATCAATAACTTTTGGAAGCCTTCGAGCGTAAACATGATTCAGGATAAAAAGCAGTGGGGCGAATTGGACGAAGATATCCAGGACGCTTTTCTCGATATCCTTACAATGATTGCTGGAATGGATAGTCTTCAAACGCCCACTTTAGTAGAAATCCTTCGGTACATCAAAGATCCGGCGGCAAAAGCTATTCTGGCCAACATGGCCCAGCAGGAATCGATCCATAATGAGTCTTATTCCTATATCCTTGCTTCCTTGATTCCTGTAGGCAAGCAAAAACAGCTATTCGACCGCATTAAAGAACATCCTGAAGTGATTAAGCGTAACCAACCGATCGTTGATGCTTATCAAACGTTCGTGGACGATCCCAGCCCTCAGCATTTATTCGAGGCACTGATCCATTCAACGAACCTTGAAGGGATATATTTCTATCTGGCTTTCGCCTTTTATTATAATTTAGGACGACAAAATTTAATGACTGGTTCCGCTACGATGATATCCTATATTCATCGTGATGAAATGGTCCATTTCGATTTCATTGGAATGCTCGTTCAAATCTTGATGTATGAATATCCTGAGTTAAATAATGAAGAAAACACGAAGTTCATCTATACAACGATTGAAAAAGCAGTCGAACTCGAAAAAGAATGGTCTGAATATATGCTCGAAGATATCCAAACCAAAGCCGATCTCGATTTGGAAGAATTCAATGAGTACATCGAATATATCGCCAACAAACGGTTACGTATGCTAGGACTTGAGAATTTGTATAAAGAGTATGGCGAGAATCCGATGCCATGGATCAAAACGTTCGATGATGAATCCATCGGACTTACCAAAACCGATTTCTTCGAACAGAAGTCAAGGACATACAGTCAAGTAAATGCCAGCAATGGGTTCGATGAGCTGTAAAGTTGCCATTGTCTATCATACTGCCGGAGGCAATACAAAAGCGCTTGCTGAAGCCCTCGCTTCCCTTTTACCTGAAGCTGGACTATATCGAATGAATGAATTCGACTTACGCACATTGCCGGATTACGATGCATTGATCGTCGGCACCTATACATGGGGCAATGGGGAACTTCCTGCTAAATCAGCAGCCTTTTATAAAGAACTGGAACAGTTGCCTATTGCTCATCTGAAAACGGGAGTCTTCGGAACCGGTGAAACCAACTATCATCATTTTTGTGGGGCGGTCGATCATTTCCGGGACATGTTATTTGCCAAGAGCCAGTTATTGGTGACATTGAAGATAGAACAGATGTATCAAGAATCGGACTTGCACAGACTTCAAAAGTTCGCCTCGCTATTCCAGAACTGACTGAAAGGGGATATGCGCATTCGCATATCCCCTTTCAGTGTTTTTTAAAGAACTTGGCTCCCTCTATCATAAGCAACGGTAAGCATGTAGTATAATGGAATAAAAAAGGAGATAATATCCAATGACTGAAAATATAACCCAGTTCCTGCCTATCCTTTTTATGCTAGTGCTTGTCGCATTCGTTATATTCATCGTGTTTTTCCTGGCAGGGCATTTTAATCGTTCTAAACGGATCGAAGAAAAATTGGACAAAGCATTAAAGGAAATGGCCGAAAAAAAGGAAAAATAAAAAGACTCCATAATCGGAGTCTTTTTTTATATGCGTTCAATTATTTTTGAACGTTAGCTGCTTGTGGTCCACGAGCGCCTTGCTCGATTTCGAAAGAAACTTCTTGGCCTTCTTCAAGCGTTTTGAAGCCTTCGCCTTGGATAGCTGAGAAATGTACGAATACATCGTCTTGGCCTTCAACTTCGATGAAACCGAAACCTTTTTCTGCGTTAAACCATTTTACTTTACCTTGTACCATGATAGTTCCTCCTGTGTTTGGAAAAATCCATTTTATTACTATTTTTGGTTCTGGATAATGTTTCAAGAGGAATCCTATTACAGTAAATCCTTCTATCAAACTTATTCCGAACAAAAATAATTACTTATATTATATCATGGAAATTCCTAAAAAAACAAGATTATCGCAGTAAATCAACCGACAAATTATCCTAAAATTCTACATATTCCTCTTCTTGCTTTGCCGGAAGCCTTCGTCCAATAAGTAGCGCTCCGCCTCTACTGGACTCTCGAAACACTCCTCAAGGTTCGTTCCGGAATACACATTCCAAAGCAGGTCTTCCCTTTCAAGTGTAAGCTCTTGCTTTTCAGGGCCAATCCATTTCCCTTCCAACCTAGCGAACCCGTCTTCCTCTTCTTCGAATTCAACCGGAGGTTCAGATAGGTAATCGACGCTTTTTTGGATCAATTCTTTTAATTCCGCTTCATTATAGTCACGAATATTGATAAAACCTTTACGGTCAGTGTCTTTTTTTCTCATATGCCCTGCGTAAACGAATCCATTTCCATTGGGATGCAAGTGCTGAACGACGATCTTTTTCTCCTGAACGCTTTCTGGATAATGAAAGTTCACACGTCCCAATGAAACATCTTTTCGCTGTAATTCCGGAAAAGTTTCAATGATGCTCAATTTTTCTTCAAATGTTAACAAATTTCTTCCTCATTTCATTAGTTCATATTGTTTGTCGATTATAACACAGACTGATTGGAAACAATAATCTCCTTCTTCCATTATAATGTGATGAAAGGGAGTGATACGATTTGATCATGAAAATTCGGGATCTGGACTCCGATTATGGCCAGCAGCTTTTTAATCTTCAAAAAGAGGCCTATAAGGTGGAAGCGGATATGATCGGTTTTGCCGATATACCTCCTCTATTGGAAACATATGAACAATTCATTCATTGTCATGAAACGTTTTTATGCTACTTAAAGGGTGATGCGTTAGTGGGTGCACTATCTTTTTCAAAAGAGAATCGTCAAATGCTGATTTGCCGAATGGTCGTCCATCCTGATTATTTTCGGCAGGGTATCGCGGATGCACTGTTACATGCCCTTCAATTACAAGGCGATTGGGAAAAGATATCCGTTTCAACCGGTAAAATGAACCTGCCTGCACGGAACCTTTACGAAAAAAACGGCTTCACACATAAAGAAGACATAGAAGCCTCAACCCACTTTTTCATAAGTATATTCGAGAAAAAGCATTCATTTTATGTAGGTCACGATAAAAAGCATAAGAAATGAAATGACAATAATTACGGCAACCCATAGCCAGGCTAATGTCATATTCCCGGAGTCCATGGCGATATAAATCGCAGTCGGTATGGTTTGTGTCTGTCCGGGAATGTTTCCGGCAAACATGAGTGTGGCTCCGAATTCCCCCAACGCACGAGCAGAACTCAAGATGGCACCTGTGACGATGGATTTAACCGCCAATGGAAGGGATACATTCAGGAACAACCTCAACTCGCCCGCCCCGTCAACCCTTGCCGCATTTTCGATTTCTTCATCTATACCTTCAAAACCCGTTTTAGCGGATTGGTACATAAGCGGAAACGCTACCACGGTAGATGCAATGACCGCCGCCCACCACGTGAACATCACGGGCTGACCAAAAACCCTTTCAATGAATTGTCCCGGCAACCCACTCTTGCCAAAAATTACAATCAATAAAAACCCAACGACGGAAGGCGGCAAAACAAGCGGCAATAAAAACGCTGTTTCCAACAGGACCCTTCCCCTGAATTGCTTTTTAGCCATCATTCGCGCCAGGATAATTCCTAAAATGAAAACAAGGATACCCGATAGTCCCGCTACTTGTATCGATAACCTGACTGGCGACCAAAAATCCCCTGTCATGATACTATCCGCACAACACTGTTAAATATCGGCCCATGCAGATCCTTGTTCGGCATCATTACCCAAATGGCTTCTTTTTCATTAAAGGCAGATTTCATTTCATTTTCTCCCTTTCTTTTTAAAATAACATTTAAGTTTATTTTTCTTGACATCTTGCTGACACAAAGAAACGTTAAAGTAAGAGTATCACAAATATAAAAATAATTTCATTCCAATAAACTTGAAAACTTTGAAGGAGTCGATTTTAATGGTAACAATTTATACTACTCCAAGCAGTCTAGCCTGTCGTAAAGCAAAAGCTTGGCTTAAAAAGAACGAAATTTCCTTTAATGAACGCAACCTATATTCCCAACCTCTTTCTATAGAAGAAATAAAAGAGATTTTACGTAAAACGGAAGGCGGGACAGATGAAATCATCTCAACCCGTTCCAAAAAATTCAAAAGCCTGAATATCGATATAAATAATACACCGCTTAATGATCTTTGTAAGCTTATTCAAGATAACCCGGATTTACTTCGCCGGCCAATCATTTTCGACCATAAGAATTTGCATGCAGGATATAATGAAGAAGAAATGGGACGCTTCCTTCCAAGGAAGGTCCGTCATGTACAATTATGGCGTGCAATCAGCCAATTGGCTTAATAGTTAGCATCCTGCATAATAAGAGGGTTGTCCATTACATCGGACAACCCTTTTTTATACCTGATCCGCTTTCTCTATGACAATCGTGAAGGTGGTGCCCTGTTCATCGCTATCCTTAAGCACTAGATCACCCTTTTGCGCTTTTGCGAGCATCTTACTGAATGGCAGTCCCAAACCTAAACCACGTACCTTCAACTTTTTGTTTTCACCACGATAAAATGGTTCGAACACAAATTGTTGTTCATGTTTTGGGATCCCCCGGCCACTGTCCAGTACATCAATGCAGATTCGTTCTTCATCCTTTTCATAAAGGTGAATCGTTATTTTCCCTTTGCCATCAAGTGCATGCCTGGCATTATTCAAAAGGTTAATGACGATTTGCTGCATCCGCAATGAATCAATTTGACCAAAGACCGGTTCATCAGGAACTTTTATCTCAAGAGCGAACGCTTGATCATCATCCTGGGTCACCTGCCAGCGATAGGCGATTTCCTTGATGAATATATTGATATTCTCTTTTTGCAGCCGAATTTTAAAAGCACCTGCCGATATTGCATTATAATTGAGTAAATCCTCTATCATACCTTGCAAACGTTGAGTTTCCTTTAAGGAAATATCGAGGAATTCCTTACTTTGCTCTCCCTTGACGACATCATCCTTAACCGCTTGTATCAGTCCGCTAATGGATGTTACTGGCGTTTTCAAATCATGGGTTACGCCTGCAAGCAATTCCGCCCGTAACTTCTCCATGACCTTCAATCGATTGGTCATTTCCTTAAATGATTCTATCAGTTCATAAATTTCTTCTTCCTTGATTTCCTCTTCCTCTTTGAAATGGATATCATAGTTGCCTTCACGAACTTGGACAGCGGCGTTAGCTACGTCTTGGATGGGACGTGAAATCTGCCTGGAAAGAAAATAAATGACCCCCGTTCCCAGAATCAGCAGGCCTCCAATCATGATCGCCAACAAGCCATGGTCTTGATTGATTTCCTTCAATGCCCCTTCTTCCTGTGCAATGACCACCCAGCCTCTCGTCTCATCATTAAACGTAATGGGGGATTTGACGACATACACTTTGTTGTCGGAAATCTTGACCTTCTGGATTAACTCCGTATTTTTCATGATGACATCCGGGAGTTTATTTTCATCCGGATCTATATACAATTGTGGCATTGTATATATGATGGTGGCATCGGGATCGACGATATAGATGATTGGCTGTTGGTTCAGATGAAGGATTTTCTCCCTTTCCTCTACAATTTCCGAAAGGATCGGGCCAACGACAATCTGACCATTATCCTTAATCGCCCGATCGGATGTTTCATCAGCTAAGTACTTAAGAAGGCTAAGCCTATATTCCAAAGCCGTTTTTTCCATCCACCATAAGGAAAAAACAGACAATAAGATCAAACCGGAAATCAAGGTCAATACGTATCTCTTAGTCCAATAGCGTTGTAAAGTGGTTCTTTTTTTAGTTTTCATAGACACTCAATTGATACCCCAATCCACGCAATGTTTTTATTTCCCCCTCGGTTACAGGCCATGCATCTATCGCCTTCCTGATCCGTTTGATCGCCAGGTCCACCGCACGGTCACTGCCGTCATAATCCATGCCCCACACTTGGTCGAGCAGTTGTTCTCTCGTGAAAATTTGATTAGGGTGCTTAGCGAAAAAAACGAGCAGTGACAAATCACGCGGCGTCAAGTTTATCTCTTCCCCATTCAAATGCACCATATAAGAAAGATCATCGATGGTTAAACTCCCAAACTCATGTACATGACCATCTTCCGTATCGACCGATGAGGATCTTCTTAAAACGGCATGTACCCGGGCCACGACTTCTTCGGCAACGAAAGGTTTGGAGATGTAATCATCCGCACCTGACTTAAATCCCGATAATCTGTAATCGACATCTGTCAGTGCAGTCAACATGATAACCGGACAAGTATCGTTCTCCCGAATTTCCTTCAATATATCCCAGCCTTCCTTACCAGGCAGCATGACATCAAGCAGGACAAGGTCTGGCTTCGTTTCTTCGAAGACCGGAATGGCGTTTAGCCCATCGTAAACTTGGACTACATCAAAACTTTCCCGTTCCAAATATGCTTTCAATACCATCGATATGGCGATTTCATCTTCTACTACAAGAATTTTCTTCATTTATGGATTCCTCCTTCCTGAATTATAGTGGAAACATTTTGCATATGCTAACCATTAAAAACACCAAGCATTTTTCCTCAATCTTACCCTTTTTATGTGTCAGGATTATGTTCGCAGTAAAATTAACCGATGTTTTCACATAGTCATTTTAACAGGAATGCTGCTAAATGGTCGTAATAATCATTCAGGAAAAGCTATGATTTTCTTATTTAAACTTTTAAGAGGCTGGCTCTATATTGAGCCAGCCCTTTTCAATTACATGTCTCGTGTGGATTGGGACAGCCCGCTTCCTGTCTTTCCACTTGGATCGTGCTATGTTCGATTCCAAACCGATCGTGAAGTAGTTTTTGCGCTTCTGCCAAAACTGAATCGTGATTACCGCTCTCATCTATGACAACATGGCAGCTCATTGTCAAAAAACCAGACGTGATCGTCCAGATATGGAGATCATGGACATCGGATACTCCGACCAATCCCATCAAGGATGCCTTCACTTCATCCATATCGACTTGGTCCGGTGTGCCCTCCATCAAGATATGAAAAGAATCCCTCACTACCCTAACACCGCTGATAATAATTAAAATCGCGACTATGACGCTCGCAATCGGATCTGCAATTCCCCAATCGAAAAAATAAATCAAGAGGGCGGCCGCAATGGCACCCACAGATCCAAGCATATCACCTATAACATGTAAAAAAGCACTCCGTACATTCAGATTGTCTTCCTTATCTCCGCTCATTAAAATCCAGGCCGCAATGATATTAACAAGTAAGCCGATGATTGAAATCATCAACATTCCCAAGCTTTGCACCTCAGGGGGATCCATGAACCGCTTAATTGCCTCTACGAAAATGAATACGGATATGACGATCAAGGTCAATCCATTCAAACAAGCAGCAATGATTTCAAACCGTTTATATCCAAACGATTTGGAAGATGTCGCCTTCCTTTCCCCTAACCTGATCGCTGTATAACTAAGTCCTAAAGCTGCCGCATCGCTAAGCATGTGACCTGCATCCGACAGTAAAGCCAGACTATTTGTCAAGAATCCACCAATGACCTCGACTATCATAAATGTCGAGATTAATAAGAAAGATGCCAACAATGCTTTTTTATTATTAGAATGGTGGTGG
Organism: Peribacillus aracenensis; assembly: GCF_025175645.1. Classification (NCBI taxonomy): domain Bacteria; kingdom Bacillati; phylum Bacillota; class Bacilli; order Caryophanales; family Bacillaceae; genus Peribacillus; species Peribacillus aracenensis. Next base: position 175,666 of record NZ_JANZMJ010000002.1, on the reverse strand, counting down.
TGTCCGTGCCCGTGCCCATGATCATGGGCGTGACCATGATGATGTCCCATGCCATCCCTCCTCTCGGATTTGAAACTTATATATAGTATGGGATAAATCCAGAATGGTTTCAAATGATTCATTTCCGGGATCCACTGGAAGAAAAAGGGTAGTGAAAACAAGCAGGACGGGACCTTGTGCGAAAAACCGAAATTCAGCCTTCAACCATTCCAAAGTAAAAATAAACGCTACAGACATTTCCTGCAGCGTTTTCCCCGTTTATCTATCCTCTTGCATCGTATCATCGACAATGGCGTGCAGATCCTTATTAAACAATTCATCATTACAGACAAGACTATGCCGTTCCATCTCTTCCTGCCCTTGACTTACCTGTTCCAGTTCCTTTTCCTTTTCCTTCATAACGTACCTCCAGCATCATGATGTTTGCCTATTATCGTATCCACAGGCATGTACCTTTATGCTCAACATTTTCCCATACTTCATCATTTATAAACGTATTAGGTCTGCTGCCCGCCATGGAAGGCACGTATAATGAATTCATGCTCTGGAACTTGTAAACTTTGATACGATAAAAGGAACGATGTATTATCATAGGCGACTTTTTCAAGCTTTACCTGTATACCTGTATTTTCAATCGTGACAATGGCATAAGGTGCAACTGGTTCACCATTGCATCCAAGAGAACCAGGGTTCAGGAATATCGTTCGGTCATTTTTAAAGAGGTGGATAGGATGATGATGTCCAAATCCTATCAAATCGTGATGTTGATCTTTGAAAAGCATTTCTAAGTTATTTAAATTCGGTTCAACTATTTTACTAAATGGATTTTGGCTTATGTGCTCATCCAATTTCTTCGATTCCATGTGATAATGAGTGAAGTAAACGGAGTGATCATTAATGATATGATGTATGGTTCGAGGCAATTTCCCCAATTCATTTATGAATTTCCGATGCATCCTGTCAGCTATCCATTCATGATGTTCCTTTACATGAATATGACCGTCCGGATGCGGCTCCCCGTTAATGATGGCCAGGACAGCTTCATCATGATTTCCCGTTATCATCGATAAATCATTTCTTGAAAATAAAAGTTCAAGGACTTCATTTGTATCAGGGCCAATCCCGACCATATCTCCCAAACAATAGAGACGATCTATATCTTCTCTTTGATCAATATCCTTAAGAACGGCTTTTAACGCTGAAGCATTTCCATGCACATCCGTTATAATGGCAACTTTCATGACTTAGTCCAGCTCCCTTCCCCACAATCCACATGGTATATTATAACATTTAAAAGGAAATCAAAAAAATATTCGGGCTTATTTCCCCCTTGTTGCCCACGCCCATTTTTTATGAATAAGCAAACACTTCGGCCTAGAATACATAGTATGAAGTATTCCCGGTAAAGATGTTTTGCTAGGTATGTAATTCATAATATGTATTGAGGAGGAAATCAAATGGGTGGAAATTGTAACGAATGTTGTGACGGCGGATTCGGTGGTTTCGATAACGGATTTGCATTGCTGATCGTATTATTCATCTTGTTGATCATCATCGGATGCAGTTGGGGATTCGGCGGATTCTGCTAATAATGACATAAATCAAAAAGGCGCCTGATCAAGGCGCCTTCTTTTATGAATTGACTTTTAGTTTTTGTCTTTGCTTTTGTTTTTGAGTCTTCATAATGAACCAAATGATTATAAGTGCGATGGGGATAAGCAAGAAATTCGCATATTGTGAAAAGATGGCTCCTGCCTGCTCCCACCTCGGTCCTAACTTATACCCTAGATAAACATAAACGCTTGTAACAGGAAGCATCGCCATATAGGTATATAAAATGAATTTCCAAATACTCATTTTCAACATTCCGCATGGCAGCGAAACGGCGGTACGAATTCCTGGTACAAACCGTCCCAAAAAGGCAATTCCCCCACCAAACCTTTCAAAGAATCGGTCAGCCTTATTCAACTGCTCCTCTTTAATCAAAAAGTATTTCCCGAACTTTAATACAAGCGGTCTCCCGCCATATTTGCCTAAAGCATAAAGCGTCAATGGGCCCGTTACCCCACCAATCGAACCGGCAAGGATAGTCAAGTATAAATTCATATCACCTTGATAAACCCAGTATCCAGCCAGTGGCAAAACGATTTCAGCAGGAATGAATTCGAAAGTCAAAGCTAGCAACACACCGAAATAGGATAGAGATTTAAATGCTTCAATCATATCCATTATTAAAGTTTCCATAGACTTTTCCCCTTTTCTAACTTTTATTACATATAAAAGGGGTGCACCCAGATTGATTGATTCTGGGCACCCCTTGATTTCAAAAGAGACATTTTCCATTGTATCACAAGTTCAATCACATTTTTCCAAAATGTTATCCTAAAACAATGTACCTTATGGAGTCCATTTTATGTTATCGGGCTATTCACATTAGATTTAAGATTGTAAAGAATGATCATATAATTTCAAATGGTCCAGAAATGAAAAAAAGCTTGAGGACGAATTGACCTCAAGCTTTCGGTAAATTACCAAGGAATAAACCCATGAACTAATGATAAGATTGGCCCACTCCGCTCTCAAATCATAAAAGGGGCAGAGAGCTTGCTCAATCCATCCTCCATTTGTTTTTTCGCATCTTTCATCATGCCATCAAGTAATTCCTTAACAGTGGGTATATCGTCAATCAATCCAGCGACCTGGCCGCTATTCATGAATCCATTGTTAACATCCCCGTTCATCGCCCCATTAATATGATGGACTTCAGAGGTCATTTCACGATAATTTACAGGAGACAGTCCCTGTTTTTCCAAATCCAGGACCTTCTCGGTATATGGATCCTTCAATACTCTTCTGACTTGACCAAGTGTTCTGCCCAAAATTACCGTATCATTACCCATCGCTTCGATTAGTTTCTGCTTATAAGACGGATGGAACGGTGCTTCTTGTGTAGCGATTAGCCTGGTTCCTAATTGGACTCCTGAAGCCCCCAGCATCAATGCAGCCGCCAAACCCTGTCCATTGCCTATTCCGCCAGCGGCCAAAACCGGAAGGGTCACATGCTTGCTGATTTGCGGAATGAGTGTAAAGGTCGTCATTTCCAGGTTCGAATTGATGCCGGCAGCTTCAAACCCTTCTGCGACCAACACATCAGCCCCTGCAGCTTGCGCTTTTTGCGCGTGCTTGACCGACGCAACGATGGCAATCACTTTTACATTCTTTTTTTGTAATAGTGGAATGAAAGGGGCAGGATTTCCTGCAGATAAGGAAACTACAGGTATATCATGCTTCAGGACTAGATTCACTAACTCATCAGTATATGGACTAACGTTTATTGGAATGTTCAACGCAAAATTGTTATTGGTTTTTTCTTTGGTTTCGAGAATGATGGCTTCTACCTGTTCAGGATTCATGGTACCGCACCCTATTGTCCCTAGTCCCCCTGCATTGGACACTGCAGCCGTAAGACTTGCATTGCTTATATTCCCCATGCCGCCTTGTATAATAGGATATTTTATCGCAAAAAGTTCACAAATATATTTCACTTTCATCCCTCCCTGTCAATTTAATGTTATACTATATTCATTAGAAAAACAATTCTGACTTTTTTGAAAAGGAGCGAGACTATGATTATTCCATATAATAATAAAAAACCATCCATTGATGATACTGTTTTCGTGGCACCTGGCGCTCATTTAATCGGTGATATTTCGATTGGGAAAGACTCTACCATTTGGTTTAATGCCGTACTGCGCGGTGATGAAGATTCAATAACAATAGGAGAAAAATGCAGTATACAAGATAACTCCACCATTCATTTATTCGAAGGGTGCCCAGTTGTCATTGAAGACGAAGTGACGGTTGGTCACAATGTTATCCTGCATGGTTGTAAAATAGGGAAACGATCCATTATTGGAATGGGCTCAACGATATTGGATAATGTAGAGATCGGTGAAGAATGCATCATCGGAGCGAACACATTGATTTCCTCTGGCAAAATCATACCTCCACGTTCACTCGTTATCGGTTCCCCAGGGAAAGTGGTTCGCAGATTGAATAATAAAGACCTTGAATTGATTCAACTTTCTATCGATACATATGTTCAAAAAGGGAAAGACTTCAAAGGTATCCTTGATTAATTATTGCAAAAGTCGATAATGTTAATGTGAAAAGAGCTTCTGCAAGTCGTCATTAGCGACCGGCCGAAGCTCTTTTTCACTTAATGATAAGTGGATGATCCTTGGCATCATAGGTTTCGTCTTTCCGGCATAAATCATTATTTTCCTGAAATACGCTTTCAAAGAAACGGCTTGCTGGTTCAGCCAAGACTTGATAATACTGGCTAAATAAAAGAGCAGCATGGTTTCCATTCCACTTTGAAGGCAGAAGTTCCTTTGGCAGGCCTGGATCGATAAATAAAAATTTACGGTATTCATGCACCAAGTTCGTTCGTTCCACAAAACAATCGGCATCGGACATTTCGCCCCTGTTAATGATGCTTTGATGAACGATGAATTGTTTGCTGTATTTCTCGATGAATTCTTCATATTTATTTTCAATCTCTTCCAAATGCCAGCTTTTCTCTACAAGCGATTGGTTTTCTTTCGGACCTTTGTACTCCGAAATGAAAAAATCAACATATTCTTTGATGTCATATTTCTCGATCAAACGATTGATTTGCTTCTCCAAATCATTAGGGGAAATCCAGCAACCACTTGAAAAACTGCCAAACCCGCTCCATAATAATTCTTTACGGAGATCATCCCGTAATTGCCGCTTATCTTCAGGGATCGTGTACATTAAGATACGCCATTTACCGTCCCATTCATTCGGTTTCATCTTATATATGCGATTTGCCGCTTCATCCATTCTCTGCACACCGCGATCAGTCAAAAAGTAATAGCTTTTATTTCCCTGCTTCTCTGACTGGATCCATCCTTGCTTGACCATTCGTGAAACGGCTACACGTACGCCCTGCTCATTATGGCCGAATTCCTTCAATAAACGAATTAAACTGCCTATCCAGATTTTATTTCCATAGTTACGGATATAATCGCCGTATATCGTAAAAATCATGGATTGAGTGTTAGTACCTATCTTTCTCACCTCACCCTTACATTGTTACTATTTTCACACGGAAGACATAATAATTATTATATCTTTTTAAAAAGAAAGCGCAATGTTATTCACCAGTAAATCGTGCTTTTCTCCGTTCACTAAATGCCAGGAGCGCTTCCAATCTGTCTTGAGTCGGGATGGTCAATTCATAGGCCTTTCCCTCTATGGCCATTCCGGTTTGCAAGTCCGTATTCATTCCTTGGTCAATCGCATATTTGGCTTGTTTAACTGCAATCGGCCCATTTTTCATGATATTGGCTGCCAATTCCTCACAGGCTGACATAAGTTGATCCCTTGGCACGACCCTCAAAAGGATCCCTAATTGACATGCCTCTTCTGCAGTCAGTTTTTTAGCGGTGAAGATCAATTCCTTCGCTTTCATTTCCCCAATCAATCTCGGCAGCCGCTGTGTACCGCCTGCCCCAGGAATAATGGCCCAGCTAGTTTCAGTGAGCCCCAAAGAAACACCTTCGGCAGCAATTGCAAAGTCACATGAAAGCAGCCATTCAAATCCTCCCCCCAATGCATATCCATTGACGGCAGCTATCGTTGGCTGTGGAAGCCCTGCAATACTATTAAAAACATCGCGAATCGCTTTAACGTTCCTTCTTACTTCCGCATCATTCAAAGACTTCCTTTCTTTCAAATCCGCGCCCGCGCTGAAGGCCTTTTCCCCTGCACCGGTAAAAATGACGGCACGGATACCGCCGTCATAATAAACTGCATCGATGACATCCTGCAGTTCACAAAGTGTCTCATAGTCGAAGCAGTTCAATACGTCGGGCCGATTCACTGTTACATAGCCGATTTGATTTATCACTTTATATATAACCTTGGACATGAGTCTCTTCCCCCTTTAAAAAAATGACCCTTATGCAGATAAAACTAATAAGGGCCGACCACATCTTCAATCTTTTTCAATATTTTCTATAATGGCGGAAATGCCTTGGCCAACGCCTACGCACATCGTCGCAAGACCATAGCGGACATTCCGCTTTTTCATTTCGTGGACGAGCGTCGTTAAAATACGCGCCCCGCTTGCACCGAGCGGATGGCCAAACGCTATTGCCCCGCCGTTGACATTCACTTTCTCATGATCCAATTTCAATTGGCGGATACACTCCAAGGATTGGGATGCGAATGCTTCATTCAATTCCACTAGCCCGATGTCTTCAATCGTCAAACTTGCCCTCTCCAATGCTTTTTTAGTGGCATGAATCGGGCCAAGGCCCATAATGGAAGGTTCTAATCCCGCTACCGCCCCTACAACATATTTGGCCAGAGGTTTCAATCCAAGCTCCCTTGCTTTTTCTGCACTCATCAAAAGTAATGCCGAGGCTCCATCATTTACGCCTGAAGCATTACCGGCAGTTATAGTGCCGTCTTTAAAGATCGGTTTGAGTTTTTCCAACTTTTCGATGGTCGTGTCAGGACGAGGGTGTTCATCCTTCTCGACAATGACTTCATTCCCTTTACGATCCGTATATCGGACAGGTACGATTTCATTAATGAAACGTTCATTTTCCACTGCTTTTTTCGCTTTTTGCTGGCTTTGATACGCGAATTGATCTTGGTCCTCCCTTGAAACCGAAAAACGCCGGGCGACGTTTTCAGCCGTTTGAGGCATCGAATCCGTGCCATACATTTCTTTCAGTTTCTCATTCGTGAAGCGCCATCCGATCGTTGTATCCTGAAGCTCCATTGACCCCCGCGGAAATTCACTCTCAGGTTTGGCCATGACGTACGGCGCCCTTGTCATGCTTTCGGTACCGCCTGCGATATAAATATCGCCTTCACCTACAGCAATGGAGCGTGCAGCATACATGACGGCATCCAATCCTGATCCACATAAACGATTTATTGTCGTACCAGCCACATTTACCGGAAGACCAGCTAAAAGGGCGGACATCCTGGCCACATCGCGATTATCCTCTCCTGCTTGATTTGCATTCCCGAAGATGACATCTTCAATTTGATCTGGCGGCAGCTCTGGATTGCGATCGGTCAGCGCCTTGATTACAATTGCACCGAGGTCATCCGGGCGAACACTTTTCAAAGCTCCTTTATATCTTCCGATTGGTGTTCTCACAGCATCAATAATCACAACATCCTTCATTTCTTCACCAGCTCGCCATTTTTTGTATAATCGTACACACCTTTACCTGTCTTACGGCCAAGCCTGCCAGCTTTAACATACTGTTCAAGAAGAGGGGCCGGGCGGTATTTCTCACCAAGTTTACTATGTAAATATTTCAAATTATTCAAACGGGCATCCAATCCCACCAAATCACCTAGCTCAAATGGTCCCATTGGGTAATTCAGCCCTAATTTTATTGCCTTATCGATTTCTTCGGGTGTACCTAAACCTTCTTGAAGCATAAAGAACGCTTCATTACCAACCAAACAGCTGATCCTGCTGGTAACAAACCCAGGGAATTCATTAATGACCACGGTTTCTTTCCCCATTTTTCCGGCTACCTCTTTTATTATGGCTGCCGTTTCATCACTGGTTTCAAGACCACGTACAATTTCAACGAGCGGCATCTTTTGTACAGGATTGAAAAAATGCATGGCAATCGTTTTTTCAGGACGCTTTCCATAAGATCCAATTTCTGTCGGGCTCATCGTGGAAGTATTGGTTGCAAAGTAACAGTCTTCTTTTGCATGGACTTCAATCGTTTCGAAGACTGCCCTCTTAATTTCCGCCTTTTCCGGAACTGCCTCTATGATCAAGTCCGCATATGCTGCTGATTCTTTCAAATTGGAAGAATAAGAAAATCTGCTTTTTGCGGCTGCCGCTTCTTCCTGGGTGATTTTTTGGTAGCGTACACCCTTCTCAAACATTCCATCTATCTCTTTTCTTGCACTTTCCAAAGCATCCTGGTTCACATCCACCAGTACTACATTAAAGCCTCCTGTTGCTCCTACATAAGCTATTCCCCTGCCCATGACACCAGATCCGACAATCACTAGATTTCTAATCATTCGTTCATTCCTCCTTCAAAAATAAATAGGGCTGGCTACGATGAATCAGATCAGCATTCATCCATTCCTGAATTACTTTTCCGACATACCGATCAGCCAGCCACCTATTTTATGTTTTATTGAATTCCAAAGGGATTTAAGGGACGGCTTCCATGATAGGAAATGATGCTTTTCGTTTCTGTATAAAGATCAAGTGTCTCAATACAAAGTTCCCGGCCGAATCCTGATTGTTTATACCCTCCGAAAGGTGTTCCAGGAAATGCTGAGAATGGGCAATTCACCATGACGATTCCCGCTTCTATTTGATTGGCCACTCTAGTCGCACGCCCGCCATCTTTTGTCCAAAGGGCCGAACCCAAACCGAATTCCGTATCATTTGCGAGTCTCACGGCTTCTTTTTCATCTTTGAATTTCATTATGACAACGACCGGCCCGAATATTTCCTCTTTCACTACATCCATTTCATGATTGACATTCGCTATGACCGTTGGCTCATACCAATAACCGTTTTCGAATCCTTCAATGACAGCTGGCTTTCCTCCTGTCAGGATTTTCGCTCCGTCAGTAATGGCAGATTGTACATAATTGTCGATGACATCCAATTGCCCTTGATCTATGACTGCACCGACGTGTGTTTCTCTGTCGAGCGGATTGCCCAATTTCAGTTTTTTCGTTTTTTCCACGAATCTGGCAACGAATTCGTCGTATATGTCTTCATGTACATATAAACGGGATCTAGCTTCGCAAGATTGTCCAGTATTGTAGAATATGCCATATAATGATCCATCGATGGCAGCTTCAAGGTCCGCATCTTCAAAGACAATATTAGGGGACTTCCCGCCAAGCTCCAATGTCACCCTTTTTAATGTCTGTGAAGCTTTGCCCATGAGATCCCTGCCGATTGGCGTAGAACCCGTAAAGGCAACCTTATTCACTTTCGGATGCTCGACAAGGTAATTCCCTACTTCCGATCCTGGGCCTGGAATGATATTGACCACACCGGAAGGAACACCAGCTTCTAAACAGATTTCCCCTAATACAATTGCCGTCAATGGCGTTAACGAAGCTGGCTTAACGATGACCGAACAGCCAACTGCAATTGCAGGTGCAATTTTCCACGCTGCCATCATCATTGGGTAATTCCAAGGGATGATTTGAGCACAAACACCTACTGGCTCTTTTTCCGTATAGTTATGGAATTGACCAGGTACATTATTGACAGATCCGCGGTGTGCAACCAATGCGCCTGCATAAAACTCGAAATCTTCAATTGCCTGCATGACTTGGCCTTGTGCTGCAGAAATGGATTTGCCGCTGTTCAGAACTTCCAATTCAACCAATTCATTAAAGCGTGAACGCATGATTGCTGCAATTTTGTTCAATACACGAGAACGTTTATTAATCGGAGTCCTCTTCCATTTCCCATTATCAAATGCTTCACGTGCAGCTAAAACAGCTTTTTCTGCATCTTCCCTTGTTGCCTTTGCAACCTTGGCAATGATTTCACCAGTTGCAGGATTGTACGCATCAATCGTGGAACCATCAGAACTTTCCACTCTTTCTCCATTAATGATCAGATGATAATAATCACGCTTCATTTCCGCTTTTTCAAATGCCGCCTCTTGAACTCTTACCATGTAATCCCACTCCCTTTTCTATATTACTTGCCTATGAATTGAGCCTTCCTTTTTTCAATGAATGCTGCCACACCTTCTGCATAATCCTTCGTTAAGCCAGCAATTCGCTGACCCTCCGCTTCTTCTTTTAAGTATTCTTCCAATGAAAGGTGATAGGACGCCTCTAAGTATCTTTTAATTAACCCGATTGCTTTCGTTGGCTTGTTCGCGATATTCTCTGCAAAGGCTTTCAATTGCTCGTTCCATTCTTCCACAGCGATCACTTTTGTAGCGAGCCCGATACTTTTCGCCTCGCTAGCCGGAACCTTTTCCCCCAATAAAGATAATTCCAAGGCTTTCGCATGACCAACGATCCGCGAAAGGTAATACAGATTCCCCGAATCAGGTATCAATCCGATATTGACAAAAGCATTTACAAAACTGGCTTTTTCAGAAACAAGCCGGAAATCGCATGCCAGTGCTAGGCTGAAGCCAGCCCCTGCAGCCACGCCATTGACTGCGGCAATGATCGGTTTTTCACAGTTTGCTATTTGCTCCATCATCGGACCGTAGGCTTCGCGCAGCACCTGGCCTAAATTCATGCCTTCATCAACATCCGATAAATCTTGTCCCGAACAAAAGGCCCTGCCTTCCCCTGTAATGATAATGGCCCGCACTTCATCCGACCCCGCTGATACTTTGATCGCTTTCTGTATTTCCATATTCATTTGGGACGTAAAGGCATTAAGTTTATCAGGACGGTTCAAAGTAAGCCAAGCCACTCCATTTTCAACCCCATATTTGATCGTTTCGTACATAGAGCACCCCTTATCCGCCTGTAAATTTCGGCTCCCTTTTTTCAACAAATGCTTTCATTCCTTCTTTCTGGTCCTCTGATGCAAAAAGAATATAGAAGTTCTTCCGTTCAAATTGCATGCCCTCATATAAGGGATAATCAACTGCCTTATTGACGGATTCTTTGATCAGCCTTACTGCTAACGGGGGCTGCTTTGCTATCTTTCTAGCAAAATCAACCGTTTCTTCCATTAACAATTCAGGTGCCACGATCTTATTAATGAAACCATATTGCAGGGCTGTCTTTGCCTTTATCCTTTCAGCCGTCAACATCCATTCAAGTGCCTTCGTCTTTCCCACCAATTTCGTCAACCTTTGGGTTCCCCCTGCACCAGGCATGACTCCTAGTGTCACTTCCGGAAAGGAAAACTGGGTATCGCTTGCGGCAATCAGGAAATCGCAGGATAATGCAAGTTCAAAACCACCGCCGAATACAAAACTTTTCACCGCACCAATTACAGGCTTCTTGACTAGGCTTATCCGGTCCCAATCGGCAAATTGGTTCGTTAACTCCATGCTGATTGGACTGTCGTTCACCATCTCGTCGATATCAGCTCCAGCGGAAAATGCTTTCCCATTGCCCGATAGCAAAATCACCTTCACTTGTGGGTCCCGGTCGAAATCTTCCATGGTTGAAACTATTTCCCTGACCATTTTCCTGTTAAGGGCATTCAGTTGTTTCGGCCGATTTAAAGTGATATAGCCAATGCCTTCCGTGATTGACGTTTCAATGAATTGAAGCGCATTCATTTTATTTCTTCACCGATCATCATCGTTACAAGTTTCCCTGCAAAGCCCATTAGGTCCTTCCCTGATGCTTTTCCTTCCGGAGAACGCATTCCTTGCTGCAATGCTTCGTGGTCTTCATAATACATTTCACAAAGAATGTAATACTCGGAGTCTTTGCCCATTGGGGTCCCTACAATTTTGGTGACCTCCATCTTTTGGAGACCTGGAATTTTTTCCGTTATCGGACCATGTACATTGAAATAGTGCTCATCGAATTCTTCCTTGTTTTCAGGTTGTTTGTATAGGGCGATTAACTTTACCATTTTATAGAACCTCCATTGTTTTAAATTATTTTTATCATCGGTTTCATCGCTTCGAACGGATTTTTGCATGCTTTACAATATAAAATGCTGCGGCAGGCCGTTGGACCGAAGATATTTTCCATCGTGACATATGTCGATTCACAATATGGGCAATCCACATGCCATGATCCATCACTTTTCATTTGTCGAGGAGGAGGGGAGATTCCGAAAATCTTCAATCCAGCTTTCCCTTTTTCCGTAATTCGATCGGATGTCCACGAAGGGGAACGTAAAAATTCCACATTTACATTTCTTACTGCAGGCAGCTGTCGAAGGGCTGTCTCCACATTCTTTTGGATGATCGACAATGCCGGGCACCCAAGAAAAGTTGGCAGCATTTTTACCGAAACATCCTGGACGGTAACCGTCACGTTTTCAACCATCCCCAAATCCAGGATACTTACTGTATCGATTTCGGGATCTTTAACGTCTTCCAGGAGCTTATAAATTTCTTCTATGTTTAACTGTATGGTCGACATGGTACCCCTCCCCCTTTCATTGATTCACCATGAAGCTGCTTTATCGGTTGCGTACACTTCACTTAACGTTTCTAAAGCCTTTTCCAAATCTTCCGTATGCTGGCCATTACGGCCATCACCTCTTGCCATGCCTATTTCAATAGTTGTTGCTAAGCCTACACTTTCAAAAATCGGGGTGATAGCCTCGATCCATTTTTTCTGTAAGTCAGCTTCACCTTCTATCAAGCCAAGCTCCACCATTTCCTCTCCATATTGCCCAAGTGAAAATACGCCGGCAAATTCCGGCATTGTTTTCCCAATTGCCGCTTTCATCCTTGAAACCGCTTCCGCGTGGCCGGATCCCAGCAATTGGACGAACCAGGTTTTCCAGTGCATCAAATGATAGTAAAGTTCCATCTGTACCTTTTGTGCCACTTCAGCAAGCGGTTCATATGAACATGAATGAAGGGATCGAACCTTAATCGCTTTGGCTTGGGTATAAAAATAATTCCGCACTACCGCAAACGCCCAATCATATTCCGGGTCTTTCATATAGTAACCAGGACCATTGACCAATTCGAGAATGATCGCATTGCGCCGTTCCTTTGCGGGACGGTCATGAGCCAGTTTATCTGCATCACCTTCACCGAGTTCATCCAGCAATTTATAATATATGGCTGCATGCCCCATCGTGTCTTGAGATATCGAAGCGGATGCAACATCTTCTTCGATATGCGGTGCGAGTCCAAGCCATTCTGCACCACGGTATGAATGGATGAAGTCATCATCCGCCAGTTGAAGCAGCAATTCCTTGATTGCGATGTCCTTCAATGATTCATTCCTCATTTTTTACACCTCCAGCCCAAGACATTATCTCTTTTTCATCGAGCATTCCCTGCTCATACTTCCGCCATTTTTTCTTTAAATACCCGTACCCTTTTGTGGTCCTGTAATCTTTATTATCGATACGTTGAAGCGTTTTCTTTTCCTCGGCCGTCATTTTCCGTATATTCCGTCTTTTTACGACCCAGATATCATCAACCGCTTCACGTCTCATGAAGTTTTCTTGTGCCATCATGATGGCGATATCCTCATTTGGGGCCAGCAGGCTGAAGTGGTATTGAACGGGTGATGATTGCGTTTTACGGCTGAATACTTCAAATTCTTCAAAGTAATTTTCTTGTCTAGTTTCCATATCGTCCTTCCCCCCTCCATTAGATGACCTTTGGCGCCAACGCCTCACGTACCCATTTATTATTTTCATAAGAAATTCTTCGAAGGCTTAAGCGATCCTGCGAACGGGGGCCTTCATTCCTTGCGAGCACCTTCAATTTCCCCCAATCGGGCTGTTTGTAAATCCAGGTTTCAGATGCTTTATCAAACCTAAGCGTTTCATCGGGAATGCTAAAACCGAGTGAAAGGATCCGTTTCACATATTTAGAAAAAAAGGCTTGTCGAAGCTCTTCATTCGTACTGGTTCTGATTCTGTACTTAATCGTTATATCCTGTTTGGATGTGCCCACTTCATTCTTGCTGGGAGGTCCAAAGAAAAGTAATAAAGATTCCCACCAATAATCGATGGAGTCTTGAACCAATTTCCTTTGTTCTTCCGTCCCTTCAGCCAAAGCCATGATGATCGCTTCACCATGTTGGGCGTGAAAAACTTCTTCCGCGCAAATCCTTTGTAATGCCCGGGCATAAGGTCCGTATGAGGCGCCAAGCATGTTCGTCTGGGAAATGATGGCTGCACCATCAACCAGCCAGCCAATCAATCCAGCATCGCCCCAAGATTTGGCTTCCATATGGAAAACATTATGAAACTTTAAATCTCCTTTAAACAAATCTTGCATTAGGTCATCCCGTTTTTTTCCGTACGGCTTTAGCAAATCCTCGGCGACCCGAAGCAATAATTGCCCATGCCCCATTTCATCCTGCACCTTTGCCATAATTCCAAGTTTTCTATTTAAGGTCGGGGCTTTGGGCACCCATTCCTTTTCTGGAAGCGCCCCCATGATTTCACTGATTCCATGCATCGATATTAACTTGATTAAAGTGCCCCGGTATTCATCCGGCATCCAATCATCAGCTTCTATCTTTTCTCCTGCTTCGATTCTGGCAATGAATTGATTTAGCTTTTCTTCTCCTGCCATATCATTTAAAAGAACGTTCATCCAAATCACCTCTTTTTATAATATAACGTTTATATAACGTTATTATATTTTATTGTTATATTCAATGCAAGACTATTCTGTCTTTTTTCATAATAAAAGGAAATTATCAGTGCATTTCATAAATCTTTTAATCCACTAAAACTTTAAAGGGCGAAGTTTCCACTTTAATTGAATCTGTTGGGCAGCCTTCCATTGCATCATCCAGATCATCAAATAACTCTTCCCCGACCTCTGCAGTTCCCTCATTTTCATCCAGGATGACAAACGCCACCCCCTCATCATTGTAATCAAAAATTTCCGGGGCAGCAGCACCGCATGCACCGCAGGCAATGCAAGTTTCTTGATCAACAACTGTATATTTAGCCAAGATTCCCTCCTCCTTCCCTATTTCATGATTGGTACTTATCTCCGCTTCCAATAAGGGATAAACCCATGGTCAACCACGAATGCATCCGCTTTATGTATCGCGTTTTCGCACCACTTGTTCGAGTTCTTTTGCTTCCCGAATTTCAATCGGTACATGTGCAGTCATATACTGAACGTCAGAATCATGTTCATGAGCGTGGAATTTATAAACTAATGACTTCATCCTTCCGCTTATCAACGACACGAATGGCTTTTCCTTCTGAACGGGGTATGCTTTTTGGAATGTTGACAACAACATCCATCGTTACAAGACATGTGGATTTCAAATGATGCTGTATCGTTTTCCTTAATATCTCTACATTCCCATGCGATAAGTCTTCTTCAATCTCCCTATAGAAACCGCTTTCAATTTCAATATGCAGTTCAACACCGTCCATTTTCCCCTTCTTAACGAGATGAATCTGATAATGAGGAACAATTCCATCCATTTGGAATAATACACGTTCAATTTCAGAAGGAAATACATTCACTCCCCTGACTATGATCATATCATCCGTTCTGCCTTTAACACGTGACATTCTAGTTGTGGTCCGCCCGCATTTACACGGTTCATGGGTAATTGAGGCGATATCGCCCGTCCGATAACGAATGATTGGCAGCGCTTCCTTTGTAAGACTGGTAAAGACAAGTTCCCCATCTTCGCCGTCCTCCACTGGTTCGAGCGTGTCCGGGTTAATGACCTCGACAAGAAAATGGTCTTCTGCGATATGCAGTCCATCCTGTGCTTCATGGCATTCTATCGCAACGCCGGGCCCCATGATTTCACTTAGTCCGTAAATATCGATGGCTTTCAAATTCAGTTTTCTCTCAAGTGTTGCCCTCATTTCCTCTGACCATGGCTCAGCTCCGAAAATCCCATAATCAAGCCCATTATCTGCAGGATCAATTCCCATCTCTTCCATCTTTTCGGCAATATTCAAAATATAAGTAGGGGTTCCACAAATGCCGCGAGGTTTAAAGTCATTGATGATCGTAATCTGCCGATCGGTATTTCCCCCTGAAATGGGCACTGTCGCAACTCCTAGCTTTTCTGCACCACAATGCAAACCAAGGCCCCCGGTAAACAGACCATATCCATATGCGTTATGGAATATATCTGACTTGCGACCCCCTGCTGCTACAATTCCACGTGCGACGATTGTTGCCCAATTTTCCAAATCATTTTTCGTATACCCGACAATTGTAGGCTTTCCGCTTGTTCCGGATGAACCATGAATGCGTGTGACATCCTCCATCGGAACGGCGAATAAACCGAATGGATACTGATCACGTAGAGTCTGTTTTCTTGTAAAGGGAAGCTTTATCACATCGTTTAGGGTTTGTATATTTTCTGGTTCCAGGCCCATCTCCCTGAATTTCTCTCTGTAATAAGGTACATTTTCATATACATGGCTTATCGTTTTTTTTAGGCGAGCCAATTGTAAACTTTCCATTTCAGCACGCGAAGCCGTTTCAATTTCCGGATTGTACATTGTTTCAGTCCCCCTTAATTTTACTATTGTCCCACCCGATATTCATAACGGTAATAAAACGGAGATTAAGTTATTGTTATGATTCATTTCAAGATTAATACGTCATTTCTACGTTGTCAATAATGTTTTTTAATTCAGAAAAATGACCGAACAAACAAAAATATTAATTTACTAAATTTTCAGACTATGTTAATTTTAACAATGATATATCATTTTATCAAACACTCGTTTTAAAAACGTACTACACTAAAAAGGGGGCTTACTATGGAATCACCAGCTAAAACTGAACATTCACCATCAGGACATGACAGCGGAAATAAGTATCGTCAATTAATTGAAACAGAAGAATTCAAGTATTTGCTTCAAAAGAAAAAAGCTTTCATCGTACCTGTCACTCTCTTCTTTCTTGCTTTTTATTTTGTTCTTCCTATTCTTGCTGCTTATAGCGAAGTATTGAAAGGTGAAGCTTTTTTCAATATTACTTGGGCATGGGTATATGCACTTCTCCAATTTGCCGTCGTATGGTTAGGAGGAATTGTCTATATCAAAAAAGCGGCGAAGTACGACAAGCTGGCTAAAAATATCTTGAAAAAATATGAGAAGGAGCTTGGCGAATGAGCATTTTATCCCTCACACTTTTTTTGGGCATCATATTGTTAACGCTTACAATAACCTATTACTCTTCTAAGAAAACGAAAAATGCCAGTGATTTTTATACTGCCGGCGGTGGATTGACAGCATGGCAAAATGGATTGGCCGTAGCAGGCGACTTTATGTCAGCCGCTTCTTTCCTGGGAATTACAGGTGCGATCGCACTGATTGGTTTCGATGGCTTTTATATGAGCATCGGGAACCTTGTTGCCTTTCTTGTCTTATTGTACCTTGTGTCGGAGCCACTTCGCAATCTAGGTAAGTTTACGCTGGCAGACATGATTTCAGCACGATTCAAATCAAAAAAAGTGCGAGGGATAGCTGCCGCCAATACACTTGTCATTTCAATCTTTTACATGATTGCACAACTTGTTGGTGCAGGGGGATTAATTAAACTGCTGCTCGGCATCGATTATTGGCTATCCGTCCTACTTGTCGGTGTGCTGATGACGATTTATGTAATTTTCGGCGGGATGAGAGCGACAAGCTGGGTGCAGATCACCAAGGCGGTTCTATTACTAGGCGGTTCCGCTGTGCTGACGTTCATCGTATTTTCCCGTTTTAATTTCAACATTTCAGAGATGTTCCATCATGTCCAAACTGCAACACCACTCGGAAAGGAATTTTTGAATCCTGGAAATAAATACACCGATGGACTCGACATGATTTCATTTAATATGTCACTTGTCCTTGGAGCAGCAGGCCTTCCGCATTTACTCGTCCGCTTCTTTACAGTAAAGGACGCAGCTACTGCAAGGAAATCCGTCGTATATTCCACATGGTTTATAGGGATATTTTTCATCATGACGATTTTCCTTGGTTTCGGTGCTGCATCTTTCGTCGGTTTTGAGCGGATTGTCGCAGCAAACTCGGCTGGAAACATGGCCGCCCCCCTTCTTGCATTAACCATGGGCGGTGAGTTTTTATTCGCATTCGTTTCTGCTGTGGCATTTGCCACGATTTTAGCGGTTGTATCCGGTCTTGTTTTAACATCAGCATCCGCTTTTGCACATGATATATACGGAGAAATCATCAAGGAAGGAAAGATTACGGAAAAACAGCAAATAATCGTCGCGCGAATGGCTTCTGTCGGCGTAGCTGTCATTTCGATTTTACTTGCTTTATTTGCACAATCAATGAATGTCGCTTTTCTTTCAGTCCTTGCGCTTGGAATTGCTGCAAGTGCCAATTTACCGATCATCCTTTGCACAATTTATTGGAAACGCTTCAACGCAACCGGAGCGATCACAGGAATGTTATTCGGGTTACTCAGTTCCATCATACTGGTCATGCTCAGTCCCAATGTATGGAATCCGGAACCTGGGATGGGTATTTTCACAGGCAATCCCCTCTTCACGATGAGCAACCCGACCATTTTCACCGTACCGCTTGGCTTTATTGGAGCCTACTTAGGTACAAACTTGTCAAAGGCAAAAGATGAGGAAAACAGTTTTCCTGAAGTACTGTTCAAATCCAATACCGGATATGGGATAAGTTCGGCAAAGGACCATTAAAAAAGGGGGATTTCCATGACCACACATTTAGATCAGGATGTTCATGAATTGCATTATGACCAAATCAAACAAGTACTGGTTGACGAACCATACGCTTCTTTTCTAGGGATGAGATTGACGAAACTCGGTCCCGGCACAGCGGAAGCAGAATTGATTCCTAGTGACCACATGCTAAATAGCCATGGAACGGTTCATGGTGCCATTATCTTTTCACTTGCTGATTATGTGTTCGCAGCAGCCAGCAATTCATATGGCAAAATAGCAGTTGGCGTTTCAAATAACATCAACTTCTTATCAGCTGGCAAACGGGGGGAGACACTAACCGCTAGAGCGAAAGAGATTAAGAAAAACCATAAACTGGCATGGTATAAAATAGACGTGTTAAATGAAAGGGAATTGATCGCAACCATGGAAGCGATGGTGTTCAGGAAAAATCAATATTTCGTCGACCACGTTGAATAAGAAACGATTGAAACCGGACAAGCAATCCACTTGTCCGGTTTCTTTTCCCCTTGATTTACCCATGATGCATGCGCAGAGCTGATGAAAAGGAAGGATTCCCGATTCGGAATCCCCTCCCTTATAATGAATTCAATTGCCCAGAACCTTATTTGCAAAGCCTTCTCCCTAGTTATTGACTGCAATACCTGAATCTATCACTTTTAACCAATCCCCACACTCCTCTTCACTTATTACATCCGTCTGATAAACTATTCTCCCTTTATTGATGGTACCCGTGATTAGGCAAGGAAAGGTAGGGCCCATATAAACGCTTTGCTTATGTTTTGCGAATACGCTTCAAAAATATTATGTATGGCAGGATTTTTCAGTTCATAAGGGCATGGTGAGTGGTCGGAAGGAATCATATCGAATTTCTCTTCTATTAAATAGGTAATCAATCTTTCTTATTCTTCTCTTCCCCTGAGTGGGGGAGCGCATTTTGCAACTGTGCTTTTTCTATTAAATCATCCTGATTGAATAATAAATAATGCGGTCACGTCTCAACGTAAAAGTGTGAAATCATCCGCTCGTTCAAACTCCTCATTTCCCGTCGCTGAGAGAAAGCTTTAAACCCAATGACTCCGGATTTGGCGAGATCTACTAAATCATCGATATTTCCCGGGATCAATCCTCTCCATAATCCAAAGTCTATAACCGACTTCATCTCACCGAGCTGCCCTTTTCAAGGAGAGCCTTTCGATCGACGGTTGAAGGGATTCCATACAATGGCATATCGAAATATATGGTGCAGCCTCCCGCCGCCATCATTTGCGATCCAGTTTCAAAGCCTCCCCAATGAGCGCAGCCAGGTTCGCTGAGGATGCACAAGGACATCAATTACTCAAAGAGATCCTCGTGATGCTACCACTTTCTCCGTTTTTCCTACATACACATCAAGCGCAGCCTGCAAAGCCTCTCCCCGATTAACTTGGAACCCCTGGCGCAAAAGGACAGCTTCCAAGGAGGCCAATACAAACAGGATGTTTTCTTTCCTGCAACTGAACCCCATGGTTCCGATTCTCCAAATTTTCCCGTGAAGCGGACCAAACGAGGAAGCGATTTCGATACCAAATTCATTCAACAGCATGGCTCTAACAGTTTCACCATCGATTCCTTTTGGAATTTCGATGCAAGTTACACATGACAGTTTGTTTTTCCCATCCCCGAATAACGTAAGTCCCATTGCCCTGATCCCTTCAACGAGAGCAGATTCGTGGAGTTCATGACGGGCAAAGCGCGTTTCCAGACCTTCTTCGAGTACAAGGCGCAACCCTTCACGTAACGCATAAATCATGGAAGTAGCTTCTGTATGGTGATTCAAACGGCGCGGCCCCCAATAATCCTGCAGCATGCTTAAATCGAAATAATTACTGGCGATTGGCCGGCGGACCGAAACCTTTAGGTTTTCTTCATCCGTCGCAATACCACGTTCCACCTTTTTGCGGAACTGGATGATTTCTTCTATTCGCTCATTATACGTAATCGGTGCCATACCCGAAGGAACGGATAAGCATTTTTGTGTCCCGCCTATCAATCCATCAATACACCACTCATCCACCTTTACATCGGTGCCCCCGATGGAGGCAACCGCATCCACCACAAGCAGGACTCCCAATTCACGGCAAGCCAACCCGATTTCTTTCAAAGGCTGCATACAACCAGTGGAAGTTTCCCCATGGACGATTGCTGTTATTTTAGGGGAGACCTTCTTGATTTCCGCGATGACGGCTTCCGGTTCGAACACCTCCCCCCAAGGACATTCCATCGTATGGACTTCAGCTCCGTATCGCTCACAAATTTCCACCAACAAATGACCGAACCTGCCGAATATAGGAACCAGAACCTTATCTCCTGGCTCAATGATGCTACATAGAATCGCTTCATTCCCCGATCTTGAGGTACCATCTATCGGGAACGCCCATTTATTTTTCGTTTGAAAAACCAAACGCAGCATTTCCATCACTTCATTCATGATAGTAGTGAATGCAGGATCGAATTGCCCTAGTATTGGTGTGCTCATCGCCCTTAAGACACGCGGGTCCACTTCGACCGGCCCTGGTGTCATGATCGTTCTCATCGGTGCATTCAATTCTGAATATGCCATTTTAACCAACTCCTTTAATAGGCTAATTTATATAGTATTTCACTTAAAATGTCGATTCCCTTTTCCATATCCGCAACACTAGTAAATTCCTTAGGCGAATGGCTAGAACAGCAGCAAGTCGGACAAGGCGATTCATTTCCCAGTCCATCGCAACAGGTTTGACCTCCATCCATTGTGAAACCTCCAGCTTCATTTCACCTTCTTTTGCCAAGGGTTCGAAAGTTTATTTCCTTAAAAAACCTTTCAAGAACCTCTTCCTCGTGATGCCTGATATCGAGACTGAGCTCCACTTCACCAGCAATGACATTCGGAACATTAGGTTTAACATCCATTCTGCCAAGTGTCGCCCCCCATCCTTGACCGTGTCTATATGAGAACCGGCCAGAATGATTCCACCGGAGGAACCCGTACCCTCAAGCCTGCCAAACAAGTTGCCTACACTATCAAAATATGTAATAAGGTTTTCTTTTTCCATCTCAGCTTTCATTGCTTGCTGAGCGCTCATCCATTCCTTGGAATATAATAACCTGGTCACCTATTACTCTCTGTTGCCCTCGAAGGATGCTAACCATTTTATCATCGAACGCAACATCATCCTTTTCATCTATGAATTTTTCGTTTGATTGCCCATCACATCGCTTCCCTTCTCAATATCCATTCACGTTCTGAATATTCACTAAATTTATATCATCTATTATTTTACTTGCTTTCGCATTTAACTTCATTGACAATTCTGTTAGTATTTCGGTGTTTTTTTGTGCAAAATAACCAATGGAAGCAAACCAATAATGTGTAAAATATACAGATTTCTATGATCAAAAGAAGTGGTACTTATTGTTATAGTTAGCACCTTATCATATTTCACTGGTGTTTTTTGATAAATTAAGATACTAATTCTACTTATGCCGTCCGAATTAACTTCTGATGGTCTGCGAACCTAAAAAGATGAAGACTAATCTTATTACATCTAATTCACATAAGTTTACTTAGCTTCTTCTTTTTATAAAGAATTAAACCAAAATGGGGAACAAGTAATTTTGATCACTTGTTCCCCATTTTATCGAATAATCACTTATTTTAATCCGAAGCCCCGTATGAATTTACTAGTAGAAGTTAAGTTATGGCACTTGGTGAACTTGGACTTTAAGGAACTCTATTTCTTTTATGTTGACTTTAAAAGCGTTTTATTATGATTAATAATTCGAAATCTTGATTTTAGTTCAGGCTTTATCGTAAACTTTATTGCTTTCAATTGTAAATTTTAGAACGAATGCTCCCTTTTCGGTTGGTAACAATTGCTTATCACGAATCTGTTTATACAGTGTAGTCAATGGAGATCCCCCCCTGAAATATGGAGATAAAACTTTGCGAAAAATCTTGTTTCTTATACACGGGATACCCACTTTAACCTAAAACCCTAACTAAACAATAAATAGAAAAAGACAATTAGTTTTTCCAACGCTAAGCTTTATGAATTTAATAACATTGCATCCTGGTTGGTATGAATGCCTTAGAAATTTTACTTATTGTTACAACTTATTTTTCTTCGCTTCAATGCGTCGTCGATGCAGGATAGGCTCAGTATAACCACTTGGTTGGTTATAGCCTTGAAACACTAGGTCGCATGCCGCTTGAAACGCCACTGAGTTGTCGTAATTTTCCGCAATACATTGATATGCTGAATCTCCAGTGTTTTGTTCATCCACTACTTTAGCCATTCGTTGTAAAGTCTCCAAAACCTGTCCTTTCGTACAAATTCCGTGGTGAAGCCAGTTAGCCATATGCTGACTCGAAATTCTTAGTGTGGCACGGTCTTCCATCAATCCTACATTGTTGATATCCGGTACTTTGGAACAACCAATTCCTTGATCTATCCAACGTACAACATAACCGAGGATACCTTGAGCATTGTTATCTAACTCTTGCTGAATTTCTTCCGGACTCCATTCGAGGTTTTGAGCCACTGGGATTTCTAAAATATCATCACGTAAATTTACTGGATTCTTTTTCAACTCATCTTGTACCTTTTTTACATCCACTTGATGATAATGAAGAGCATGCAATGTCGCTGCAGTTGGAGAAGGCACCCATGCTGTATTCGCCCCTGCTTTCAGATGGCCAATCTTTTGCGTTATCATTTCCGCCATCATATCAGGTATTGCCCACATTCCTTTACCAATTTGAGCACGACCTTGAAAACCGGTTGCTAAACCTACATTGACATTCGATTTTTCATAACCTTGTAGCCATTTTGATCCTTTCATGTAATTCTTGAGGATCATGGGTCCGGCTTCCATAGAAGTATGAATTTCGTCTCCAGTTCGATCTAAGAACCCGGTATTAATAAATGCCACTCTTTCTTTAACTTGGCGGATACAAGCTTTCAAGTTTAATGAAGTTCGACGTTCTTCGTCCATAACACCAATTTTCAGTGTATTTCGCTGTAGACCTAGCATGTCTTCCACACGATCAAAGAGTTCATTGGCAAAAGCCACCTCTTCGGATCCATGCATTTTGGGCTTAACGATATAGACTGATCCTTTAGAGGAATTATAATATTTACCATTACCTAACAGGGAATGTTTGGCAAGTAAACTAGTCATGACTGTATCCATAATCCCTTCAGGAATCTCCTCACCATTAGCATCTAGGACTGCGTTTGTGGTCATTAAGTGTCCCACGTTACGGACAAACATAAGTGAACGACCAGGCAAAGAGAATTCTTCTCCATCTGGTGCTCTGTATAAACGATCCGGGTTCATTGTACGTGTCATCATTTTATTATCCTTTTTGAAAGTTACAGTCAGATCACCCCTCATAAGACCTAACCAATTTCGATATATCAGGACTTTATCATCAGCATCCACTGCCGCAACAGAATCCTCACAATCCATAATGGTCGTAAGAGTAGATTCCATTAGAATGTCCTTAACGCCTGCTTTATCTATTTTACCGATCATGTGACTTCGATCAATCTGAATTTCAAAATGCAAACCATTATTTCTTAATAATATAGCCGATGGCTTTTCGTATTCACCCTGATTGCCAACTAGTTTAGATTCCTCTACTAAACTCGTAATTTCTCCATTTCTGAGTGTAACAGCTAATTTCCCATCTACTACTGCATATTTCACAGCGTCTTTATGTGAATAACCCTTTAAAGGAGTTACTTGATCAAGAAAATCCTTTGCAAATGAAATGACTTCTCCCCCGCGTACTTCATTGTAGCTCCCTTCTCGGTAGGCTCCCCCTTTTTCGCTAATAACATCTGTTCCATAAAGAGCATCATAAAGGCTTCCCCACCTTGCATTTGAAGCGTTAATAGCATAACGGGCATTATCAACCGGGACAACTAACTGCGGCCCAGCTTGGAAGGCTATTTCATCATCCACCCCTTCTGTCGTAATATGAAAGTCTTCTCCTTCAGGTTCGAGATAGCCAATTTCTTGTAAAAATGATTTATATTCAGCAAAGTCTATCTCTTTATTTTCTCTATGCCATGTATTGATTTTGGTTTGAATTTCATCACGACGAGCTAACAATTTTTTATTTTTTGGAGACAAGTCATGTACCAATTTTTCAAAATCACCCCAAAATTGTTCCTGATTCAATTTGCTTCCAGGTATCCCATCTTTATTGATAAATTCAAAAAGTACCGGAGCCACTTGAAGATTACCTATTTTTACATATTCACCCATGGTGTATTCCTCCTTTAAAAATTAGTTTGACTCCCGGCATACGCCGAGAGGAATTTTCTTAAACCAGGTGATCTCTCCTACCTTTGAACGGGTTCAATACTTCATTTGCTATCGATTAATCAAGTTCTCAATTTATTGTTTTGTTTTCTTATAATCAATTTCAAGATTATCGTTAGAAAGTTGGCCATTGACTTCAACAGACCCAAAGTAGTCAATATAATATGAAATCCTTTTTTCTCCAAATGTAATATGAAATCCCATTTTTTGTTTTTAGAATAATCACCTATTGTTGTTGCTCATTTTTTCCTTTTCCAGGTAGATATATCGATTACTGCCTGACTTCCAACTTATTTGTTAACTTATTCCAATCAATAAGTTTTTCCAAAAAAATCGATATAATGACACCCATAATGAGACCATTTGTAATGAAAGGCTGCAAGAGCACAGGAATACTGCCGAATGATGCTGGTGGGATATTCATAATGCTAACTCCAACTAGGACTGGACCCGCTAAACGGAGTATCGTTTCAGAGTTGAATAACGTTCCTTTTAAGCTGTTTAATGCGGTCCCAAACAATTGAAGGTATGCGACAAACAAAACAGCGTTACCTATTGTTAGTGGTATTGTTCCTAAGAACCTCCCTAATGGCGGAATAACTCCAAGGAGAATAAACAAGAATCCACTTATCATAAATGGCTCTCGTTTAAATAACTTGGTACTTTGTAAAAACCCTATTGTAGATGTAAATGGAGTAAAAGGGACCAAGCCAAAAATCGAAGAAATAAACGCAAAAATACCTGTTACAAAAATAGATCTCCTGTATTGACTATGTTCCACCTTTTCCTTGTAAACATCTGCAACAGCTTGAATAGAAGCGAAAGAATTCGTTAAATTCAGAAGGACCGCAAAAAAGGAGACAAGAATAATACCAATATCCAAGTTTGGAGTTCCAAGGGGAAAGAAAGTGAATGCCATACCTGAAGAGCTAGCCGTCGGAAGATCTGAAGGGAAAATAATTCGATATAATGACCATCCTACGATAATTCCGATTAAGATTGAGAAATTGCCTAGTATTTTCCCTCCTTTAATCCTTAAAAAGCCAACGAATATGACAATCAAGATTGAAAACAAACTGACAGGGAGATCAATTGTTCCACTTTCGGTTATTTTAAACATACCTTTGAAGAAAATAAAGATGAGCTGAAAGGTTAGCAAAAATATATAAACACTTATCACCATCGGCTTAATTACTTTCTGTATGATATAAATCAGGTTAAATGCCGCAAGCAGTACGGTTACAGCTCCCGCAAGCAGAATACCTGTTGCAATTCCCCCTCCTACGGTTGCAAAATCCAATCCGAGTGCAGATGCAGAGATGCCCATATTTATCATCAGACCCCACATTAGCCCCGAATGGCTGTCCAATAATGGATAACGATGCCCAATCCAGGCCTGCAGAATGGAGGCTATTCCTGTAAAGATAAAGGAGCATCTTATCGTCATTTCAATTGTTTCTGAAGGAAGCTGGAATGCTGCTCCTACAGAAATTGGTACGACAACCGTATTGGCAAAAATAAAAAAAAGCCACTGTAAAGAGGACAATAATGTTACAGTAACTCCTTGCTGTGTCATCTTAATCATCACCATTTCCTTTATAAAATCAGTTTGCAAGTTTTTAAGGAAGCCAATTCTTAAAAGTATTGATTTCCTGCAAAAATTACAAATCATTTCTTTTTATAAATAAAAATATAAGCGAAGCGCTGTCTTCATTACAATCGCTTCGCCTTACTCACTTTTTTTGTTTTTTGAAAGAAGAAATTTAAATTATTTTGTAATTGTTTAATAATCTTAGCCTTTTTCTAATATCTTGTTATATCCATTGGCAATGCCCCTGCAGCAAAGCCTACAAACATGAATCGACTGTTTCCTGTATTACGCATTCCATGAATTTGATTAGGCTTGGCCAATACTACCATTCCTTTTCTGATCGTAATCTCATTCTCTAAATCAGGAAAGTATGTTCCTTCCCCCTCAATGCAAACCCAAATATCATCAACATTCGAATGAGAATGTAAATATACTTCCTGCTCAGGTTCAAGACACCAAACTGCCCCAACAGTTTTATCCGTTTCATAGAAATAATTTTTTTGTGGTGCATTAGAATCGAATTTTGCTATTTTATCGATTTCAAAAACTCTTTCCTCTATTATCGACTCTTTGTTCAAAATTACATTCTGGTCCATATCTCAGCACCTCTTTTATATTTAATGGGTTTGAATTACACTTACCAGATCTCCCTGTAATACAGATTCTGCCCGCATTAAATCTCTTGAAGTTGTCATCTACGCATTTCTTCTAAATGATGTGACCTTTTACAAGGATGCATCACGATTACAATCTTTAGAGTAAACATACGTTAAATTTTCTCTGCCTACCGCATAGGCTGCTTGATGTACATATGGTCCCATAAAAATGTAATCTCCTTTCTTTACAGGAACCCACTGATTATCGAGGTTATACATCCCTTCTCCCGAGAGTAAGTAGGCACCATGTTCTTGCACATGTGTTTCGATGAACGGATGAGATGCAGCAGGATCAAAGGAAAGAATATGAAAATTCATATCAAAATCTATATCAGCAGGCAAAAGATCCTTAAGATGGACATTATGCATATCATCATAAATCCTGAATTCAATGTTGTTCGCATGGTTTGAATGAACCCATGGCCTCCGTCCTTCAAGTGGACGATACTTTTGCTTATATAGGAATAGTTTAGAATCTCCATCCGATTGGTTTTCTAAATACATCTTTGTTCCTGGCGGACAGTATAAATAACCGCTTTCATCGAGGACAAACTCTTGTTCACCTGCAGCAGCTTTTATTTTCCCTTCAATAACATAGACAAATGTCTCAACATCTTCTTGTCCACCAAACCCCTCGCTGTTCTTTCCTTCCTTTTGCATTGTCACAATGTAATCGACAAAGCTTGCTCCAAGCTTTGGAGAACCCAAAATGGAAATGATACAATTCTCAAATCCTGGAACAACATTATTGACCAATCCTTCAGGTGCAATTAAAGCATATTTACCGTGCTCAATTATTGATCTGCTTGCTAATAAATCTTTTGGATAACCCATCTTTTAAACTCTCCTTTTAATCGTATTTTGTGAGCTAATTCATATGATACCAATCAACGTTTTAATCGTGAGCCAATATAAGCATGTGAATCATGGTGTGCCCTGTAACCGATATAGATTAACTTATAATTGAAGCTTCTTTTCATATATTATTAACTTGTGTCAGAAACCATTAAGTCTCTTATACAAATGTTAAACGCTTTCATTTAAATAGTCATTATGCCTAATCAATAAAAACGATTTATATTTTTGTCTATTATAGATAAAACATCTTCTTATTTCTTCATCCATGATTTTCTCTTTTATCAGTCCCAGTTCCTTACAGGCTTCTTTTTCCTTTAAGATTGTGTAAGCCTAAAACAAATGTCTGAAAGCGAATCAGCTAATAAAATGATTAAGATTTTCTCAGTCCTTTATAGCTTAACAACTCTAGATTTTACTTTTTCCACAGTGGTAATGCTTCCATTTTCAAAAACTATAGCCCCATTGACGATCGTCGTCGTTACTTGCCCTTTGAATGTCCTGCCAACATAAGGCGACTGCTGATGGCGGTAGAACAAATCTTCCTTTTTCAGCTCGAAGCTTCTGTTCAGATTAACTATCGCCAAATCAGCATCGCTATCAACCGCTATTATCCCTTTATGGGGATAAAGGCCAAATAACTTAGCTGGATTCGTTGATGTTAATTCAACAATTTTCCCCAGAGGAAGATTACGGTTAAAATGCCCCTCTGTCAACATAATATTGAGCGTAGTTTGAGCACCAGAAATCCCACCCCAGGCACTGAAAAAGTCTTCATTTATTACCTCTTTCATAGATGCAGGTGCTGGTGAATGGTCGGATGCTATAACGTCAATTTCTCCGTTTGCTACAGCTTCCCATAATTGTTCTACTTCTTCATCATCACGCAGTGGAGGGCAGCACTTTGCCAATCCGCCTTTTTCCTCTAAGTCTTTTAATGTCAAAGATAAATAATGAGGGCATGTTTCTACCGTGATATCTAGGCCTCTTTGCTTTGCCTGATTAATGACGTCCACTACTTTCCGGCTGCTCGCATGAACAATATGCAGTTTACAACCTGTAGCTTCAGCATATGAAATTATTCTTCTAACCGCTTCAATTTCGGAAATTATCGGTCTTGATTCGACGAAGTCCTTTGCAGTCGTTTTATTTTGTCTTTGTTTTTCTTGTGCAAGCTGATCACAAATGACTGTGCTTTCAGCATGAACGGCTAAAAGTGAACCTATTGAGGCAATTTCTCTCATCCCTTTAAAAATCGTAATATCATCGACATGATTGAAATCGATAATTCCGCTCGGTGACATAAAAGCTTTAAATCCAATTACTCCATTTTCATCAAGTTCCTTAATATTCTCAATATTTTCTGGTGTAAGTCCACCCCAAAAGCGGCAATTGATTACCGACTTTTCTTCGGAGCAAGCTCTCTTTACTGCCAAATATTCTTTATTGATTGTTGGTGGTGTACTGTTCAATGGCATATCAAAATAGGTTGTCACCCCACCTGCCGCTAAACTTCTGCTACCAGTTTGAACACCTTCCCACTCAGTTCTGCCTGGCTCGTTGAAATGAACATGAGTGTCAATTAATCCTGGGAGGATGTGCTGCCCGTCAGCATTAATTTCTCTTGTTGCAGTAGCATCAATATTTTTTCCGATGGACACTTCTTTAATTTTCCCTTCCTTAATTGCAATATCTCCTTGAACAATCGAATCAAACATTACAAGATTTCCATTTCTAATGAGTAAATCATATGTAGCCATAGGTTCATTCCTTTCTATGGGAAATCAAAGCCAATCCTCTTTTACAGTTGCATAATGAAGAAACCCGCCAAAGCGGTCAATAATGAGTGTACTTTCCCCTTCAACGTTTATTCCTGCCTAAAATTATTTTTTAATATTCGGACTATTACACTGACTGTTTCACATTCCCATCAATTAAGCCCCTTTAACCACATCCTCTCGTTCCTGTACTTTTCTTGAAGAAAATATCTAAAAAAAATTTTTAACCATTGAAAAAAATTATGGTTGTATGTGCTTCTAAATATAAATATAGTTGCTGAATATAATAAAAACTTGATATTTATGGAATGCAAAAAAATCTTGAAAACAGTTTCATTAACCTTCAATCCTCTATACAATTGATTATAAACGGATTAATTCACAAAATCATTATGCAATGTAAACAATTACCATTTAAATTTTTGTCCAAATTTAACAACATTCGTTTTCTTCCCTTTCTAGAAATAAAAACCGACAAAATGTAGAATTAGAAGGTGTATGATGAAAAAGGTAGAAGATTTATTTATCGTTGATGTGTTTCGAGAAGCCAAAATTATTGCTGGACATGCCGGACTTAAAAGGAAAGTAGAATCAATTGAGATTTCAGAAACACCAGATGCCATCAATTTTTTAGCTGAAAACTCCCTATTATTGACAACAGGATACGCTTTTAAAGACGACCCTCATGCATTATGCAATCTCATTTCCCAAATTAATGAGCTTCCATGTGCAGGGATCGCCATTAAACTTAAAAGATTCATTGATAAGATACCGCCGGAAGTAATCGAATTAGCTGACTCATTAGAATTTCCCATTATTCAAATTCCAGAGACATTAACATTAGGTGCGGTTGCTCATCAATTATTAAGCTTTATATGGGATAACAAAATCGAAGAGTTATTTTATGCGATGCATATTCACAAGGAATTTACCAATATGATGATAAAAGGCTACAGCCTGAATTCTTTAATTGAAAATCTTGGCTCCCTATTAAAATGTCCTGTTCTCCTACTTGATCCTATTGGTGATGTAACATCCTTTTCTCATCATTTTCGTACAGGAAATATGAAAATCATTATGAAAAATGTTCAGGAACACATTAAAAGTGATATAGAAACATACCTAGAAAAAAACCAGCTCACAATTAACATCCAAAATACTGACATTTCTATAAAATTGTTTCGGGTGAAAACAATGCGTCCCTATCCATACTTACTAATAATTCTTCACCCTGAGAAGCTTTCATACCCATCTTCCCAATTAGCTATAGAGCAAGCATCTACAGTCATTTCATTCACGCTGCTTAAAAACGAGGCTATTAGAGAAAACAGTCGTTTGTTAGAAAATAACTTTTTTGCTTCCCTTGTTGATGGAAAGATTTCCAACAAACAAGAAATTATTCATAGGGGAAAACAGCATGGCTTAATCGACAATATGAAATACGTATGCATTGTATGTAAGATTGATTATGATAAACAAAACGCTTTACAAAAAAGTGCAGAAATAATGAATAGATTATACGACTATTTATATAAATTTTTACATAAATCATTTTTAAAAATAGATACTAACAACATCGTTTTTATGAAAGATGGTTATTTTGTTATTTTGATGCAATCTCCTCTGAATATTAATGATTCGATTAAAAGCATAATAGAAGAAAGGCTGAAGGAATTCCAGAATGAGGCTTATTCAAATCTAAAAATTTCGTTGTCGTTTGGAGTTGGTAACTTTTCTAATGACCTTACCTATATCCACCTTACATACGAAGAGGCAGTGGAAGCATGGACACATGGGTCTGAACTGTTTCAAAATAAATTTATAAACTTTTACGAGACCAAGCAATTAATCGAACTGATTCGGTTAATTCCCGAAAAAGATTTAAAAAAATTTTATGAAAATACTTTACGTTCTCTATCCTATCCGAAAAATAAAGATGAAAAAGACTTAATTAATACCTTATTGGTATATTTGGATAATAATTGTGAACTTGCGATTACATCCAGGAAACTGTTTGTTCACCGTAATACCGTTAAATACCGAATTGCCAAATGTGAGGACATTTTGAATTATTCCGTCCATGATTCAAAAAACTCACTTCACTTACGTATAGCTTTACTCATGGGTTCAATTTTCAGAGATAACAGTGATTAATAAGTAATTGTAATTACTACTTAAGCAGGTATTGACTGAAGGTAAACTGCCAACGCAGACAGAGATCAATATGAAGAGTAAAACTCGGCTTCTTTTTCTGAAGTGACGCTACAGAATCCTTGGATTATGGAGGAATCCAGGAATTTCAGTGGCTTTTTTATTAACTTGATAAAGAGTCCATCCAGAACTCCTTTTGTAATCATAGGATCTGTGTTGATACGTATGACTGTTTTATCGCTTGATGGATCTCTATCTTAAATATATTTCTTATCGAATGAGCTTTTCGAAGCATTCAATCTTATAGGAAAAAGCTTCTGATGACTGTTGACTGGTTTGTTCAAGAGGTACTGATTGAAATGTATTCATTTTGAAAAAACTCGTGATCCGATACAGTCGGATCACGAGTTTTTTTGTAAGTTAGTCTTATATTTATATAAAACCTTATATGTCCCTCAATATTGTTTTGTGGCTATTTTAATTACTGTAGAGTAAAGAACTCTAGCTCCTGCGCCCATATCTTCTACAGTAACGAATTCATCAGGGTGATGACTAAGACCATCTTTACAACGAACGAAAATCATCGCAACATTCGTTACATCCGCCATAGCCATTGCATCGTGACCAGCACCACTTACAAGACTGATGACGCTTCCATCCAGTTCGTGAATGGATTCCTCGATTACTGTAATCAATTGTTCATCACAGTATACAGGATCGGCTTCCATGACTTGTTCAAAATGAATTTGGAGTCCTCTAGCTTTTGCTACTCTTTCACTTTCAGTTAAAATGGCATCAATAGCTTTTTTCTTACGATCAACATTTAAATCACGGATATCCAGCGTCCCTGTTACAAGGCCAGGTATTACATTACTAGCACCCGGACTTACAGTAAGTTTACCAATGGTCGCTACCAATGGTTCATTTTGGATAGCGATGTTCTCAATGTAGGAAATGAGATCACTAGCTCCTAAAAGTGCATCTTGTCTAAGGGCAACAGGAACTGTCCCTGCATGTCCAGGTTTCCCGATAATTTCAAAATAAAATCTTGTAGCACCAGCAATCCCACGAACTATTCCGACAGGTTCATTCTCCTTCTCAAGCACAGGCCCCTGTTCGATATGAAGTTCCAAATAAGCGAGAAGTTCTTCTGGAGAACGACTAGCATTTTTATAAGCATATGGGTCAGCAATACCAATTCCTTTTAACGCTTCAGCAATTGTTATTCCTTGTTCATCTGCCCTTTCTAAATCTTCAGCGGTAAAAGTTCCTGCAATCGCTTTACTACCGAGGAAAGTTGAGTGAAACCTTACTCCTTCCTCATCACAAAAACCTACCACTTCGATTGGATTGTATAATATAATGCCATTATCCTTAAGAGTTTGAACAACTTCTATTCCAGTTATAACTCCTAAAATACCGTCATATTTACCTGCTTCAATCACACTATCTAAATGTGAACCAATCATTAAAACTGGAGCTGTAGGATCTTTCCCTTCATAACGTCCGATTATATTGTTAAGAGCATCTTTTCTTACCGTCATCCCAGCTGCTTTCATCCACTCTTCAACTAGGCTTTCTGCTTTTAAACTTTCCACTGTGAAAGGTAGTCTAGTGACACCAACAGATGTAGATGAACAAGCAGCAAGTTCTTCGGTTCTAGTGTTGATTCTTATAGCATCAACATCCTTCTGTAGTTTAACCAATCGATCACTTCCTTGCCAATTAATCTCTAAAAAATGTTTGTTATTTATTACTATATCCAGTTTTTTTTATGCAAAGTCATATTAACACCTTAGTTAGTTGTTGCTCAATAGGAATTCTTCATGATAAGCTAATTGAATTTTAGACTAAACGGTGACAGGCAAAAGTGCTTGTCACCGTTTAGTACATATAGTAAATATATAGGTAGGCTAACCAACTAAACGCCCTTTTTTTGAATGTAATAATGACCATGCATCAATGAGAGTACGTTTTGACTGTGCAATTACAATATCTGATGATTCTGTACCTACAGGTTTTACTTCAAAAGCGACTATATTCTTTATACCTTCACCGATGTAACCAATTTCTAATAGAGATCGTAAATACTCCGCCAATTCAGAAACATCAACTTCACTTCCTGGATATCCGAAACGCGGATGCTGATCTCCGTAAGCAGGATCCGAAGTATCTTTAATGTAGCAATTTCCGATATGGGCATGGTTAATATAATCACGAGCAACCGTTAATGCATCAGAAGAAGTTTCACGTTGCATTGGTAAATGACTTAAATCAAGCATTAAACCGAAAGTAGGATCTACTTTACGAACTTCTTTTGCAACTTCAACAGCAAGTTTATTCGAACCGATTAGACATTTCTTATCTGTCTCATCATCAAATGTTTCAAGTGAAAGTACTAAATCACCTTTAGATTTTGCATAATCGCATAATTCTTTGATGGAATTCGTTAGTAATTGTAATGCAACATCTTGTTGAGTATCAGGTTTAGCCCCACTTAAGAAACCAAGTTTAGCAGCATTTACTTCGTAAGCTTGGTCAATTCCGACTTTTACTAAATCGATAGCCCTTCTACGCTCAGCTTCATCAAAAGAATTAAGGTTTCCTTTGTTTCTTAATAGAATCGGTTGTGCACCAAATCCTACAGTCATTCCGCCAGATTGTAAAATTTGAGTAGCCTCTTTACGTTCTTCAGGATTGTTAATAGATGTAATTTCAATTCCAGAGAAAAAATCATCTTGTACAATTTTCTTAATTGTTTCAACAGTTGGACCATCTCCACCCATCGTTTCCGGATAAGCCATAAAGTGAACAATTCCGACTTTCATGGAATTATGAAGATTTTCTGACATTGTTTCGCCGATTTTTCGGCTTCCCTCCTTTAATAAACCCATTATTTAAGTACAGTCAATACTACTTTTTATTACTAATATGTTTTTTGAAGCAATAGGTTAGGTTAATATCCCATTGCTTCAAAAAAATCACTTCCATCAAAAGTAATGATTATTTTGAATAATCAATATCTTTTGAGTATTTGAATCCATTAAGTGCACCGTTGTTAGAGAATTCGCATGCGTTCTTAGGATCTGGATCAACTATAACTTCGATTAAATATGGTTTACCTGAGTCAACTGCACGTTGTAGAGCTGGCTTGATATCATCATAATGTGTAACAAGCTCACCACGAACACCCATACCTTCAGCCGTTTTAACAAAGTCGATTCCTCGCTCTTCATTATCACATAATTCATTTTTGTAAATTAAGTCTGTAGAAATTTGGCGTTCATTATAGAACCAGTTTTGTTGTTGACGAATTAATCCCATTAATGAGTTATTCATACAGAAAATAATTACCGGAATATCATGTTTTGCAGCTGTAGCAATATCTTGTAATGACATCCCTAAGCTTCCATCACCAAGGATGTTTACACTTTGTCTTTCAGGAAATGCAAGTTTCGCTGCCATTGCTGCACCAAGGCCCCAACCCATTGTCCCCGCACCACCAGTTAATAAGTATGTTCTTGGTACATACGTTTCAAATAATTGACTAGACCAGATTTGGCTGATACCGCAGTCATGTGATACGAAGGCATCGCGATCCAAGAATTCACGAAGTTCTCGCAATGCACGCTCTTGTCTGATTGGAAGTGTTGTGTAATCCGTTTTACGTGCCCATTTCTTACGCTCTTCAGTTAAGTTAACTCTAGTACCTACTTCGGCAGTTGCTGCGACATGAGCACCAAGTGCTTTATGGGCTTCTGCAAGTTTAACCATGAATGTTTTAACATCAGAAACGATACCTAAAATCGTTGGTACAACTTTACCAATTTCCTTATTATCAAGGTTTACGTGGATAATTTTCTTACCGTTTTGTGTGAATACCGAAACATTACCAGTTGAACGATCAGCGAAACGTCCGGCAAGGTTAATGACTAAGTCGGCTTCAACAATTGTTTTGTTGCCGAATGGAGTATCAAGCATCGTTCCCATACGTCCAGCGAATAAAGGGTGATCGTTAGGGAATGTATCCATCCCCATGCCAGAAGTTACTACAGGGATTTGCAGTTCTTCAGCTAACGCTTTTAATTCAATGGTAGCGTTTGCAATGTTGACCCCTCCACCAGAAAGTAAGACCGGTCTTTTAGCATCTTTTAATAATTCTAATGTTTTCTCTATATCAGCGTCAGAAGCTTGTGGTAAGTTATCGACTGGAGTAGAACCAATAAGCTCATCTAAGTCGACTTCAATTTCAACTTTTTGTTGATCAACTGGTAAATCAAGAAGGACTGGACCCTTTCTGCCAGTAGTAGCTGTTACCCATGCTTCATGGATAAATTCAGCAGCTTTCGAACCGTCAGTTAAACGGTATGCAGCTTTCGTTACAGGCTTTGCCATTTCAACGATAGGCGCTTCTTGGAATTGCATGGTTCCAATTAAACTATTTTTTTGTTGACCGGTAATGGCTATCATTGGAATGGAATCCATCCATGCACCGTAAAGGCCAGTTAAGAAGTTGGTTCCACCAGGACCTGATGTGGCAGCACATACGCCTACTTCACCAGTTGCTCTTGAATAGCCGTCAGCCATGAAAGCACCCGTTTGCTCGTGACGGACAATATATGATTCAATTTTAGTTAATTCTTTTACTGCATCATAGAATGGTAAAATTGCAGCTCCCGGTACACCATAAACATGTTTCACCCCTCTTTTTTCTAAATACAAGGCAATTAGCTCAGCAGCTGTCATTTTTTGTTTAGCCATTTATATCTCTCCCTTTTGATCCTTTTTTATATTTTCAAAGATTTGAGCAATTGAATCTTTATCCCCAACGTTGCCTGGAAATACGATATAAGGTGTATCTTTGAACTTGGCTTCACTTCCGGTTAACCATACTGGAACACCGGCGATCGCTTGCCCTAAAATTTTTGCATATTTAATATCTAAGCCGTCAGTTGCCACATCACTCGAAGTTATACCACCTTTTGCAATGATGAATTTCGGCTTTACTTTTAGTGAGCGAATAACTTTAACTAAAGAACTTGAAACAGTTTGACTAATCTTTAAGTTTTCTTCCTTATCTTTCGTACTAATTAAATCCCTGCTCGTATATACAAGCGTATCGCGATTAGAAGAAATATTATGATCTACTAATTGACATACTCGTGTTAGCTCTTCAGTTCTTGTTTCTTTATTCAGAACTTTCACAACATTGATTTCGATTTGTTCAATCGGGTATTTATTCATTAGTTCCTTAATTTGTTCCGTAGTTTTATTCGTGTGAGAACCCACTATAATAAATCCACCATTGTTTTGGCTTTCATCATTTGAAACAATCTCATTTGCTGATAAATATGGACGATCCTGAATTCCCGCAATCGATTTTACACTAGATGCTGCAGTTCTAAACAAGAATTGCTTGCCTGAATCAATTGCTTTAAGGACAGCTAATGATACGATGTCTAAATCATAGTAAGATTTAGCATTTACTATAATAGGGGCATTATTGTTGGCAGATAGTAAGATCTCATAAACTTTATCAATGCCGCCATCATGAATATCTTCAAGTGAAATGATCAAAGCTGACTCTGAATTTACGCTTCCATTTGTCTTCTCTTCAATCCATTTCGGCAAATTAGCAGTATCGAAACCGAAAACTGAATCATTCGCAAATTCTGTTTCATTAACTGGGACAAGCTGACCATCCATACCTAAATAATGAATATTATCTATGGTGTAACGATGTGCTTCAAAAAAAGCCGGTATGATTAAATGACCTGAAATTTGTACATCAGCAGTTTTTAATAATTCATCTTGGAGCACATTAATTTCAAGTGGATAATGCCCTCTTAATGTTGAGTCACTTCTACTAATAATCGAATAATTAATACCCATTTCCTTAGTAACGTCAACAATGTTTTGGACAATCTCTCTATTGATGTTTTCCGTTTTTTCTGCATTATAACTTCTTGTGTTTGTTAAAATATAAAGTACACTTCTCTCATCAGATAACCCTTTTTTAATCCAATCTTTTCCCCAGTCCGTGATGACAAAGATATCATGTACCGTTTGGACACCAGTTGGATCATCATCTAAAACGATAAACTTATGTTTTGTTTGTTTTAAATGAGCTTTGATTTTAGCACGAAGGCTATCATCCGTTTTAGAGAAGAGAGGATTTTCTAAAGTATCCTTTAAACTTGGATAATGGCTTACGTTTGACAAAAACCCTCCCCCTTTCATTATCTAAAAATGTGATTAGCTAGTTACTCTATGCCCTAATAATTCAGTTGCAGTAGATACAATACGGTGTGCTCTTAATTCAAAGAAATCAAGTAATTCATCCATTTTTCCCGAAACTCCAAAACGGTCATTTGTACCGATTCTTCTTAATTTAGCTGGTTGGTTTTCTGATAATACTTCAGCAACTGCACTACCTAATCCACCTATAATTGAATGCTCTTCAACTGTGATAACATGCTTTGTTTTCGCAGCAGATGCAATAATGGCTTCTTTATCAATAGGTTTGATTGTATGAATGTGTAAAAGTTCAGCTCTTACACCTTGCTTTTCTAATTCACCTACTGCTTTTAGTGATTCATCAAGCATTATCCCCGTACTGATGATTGTAATATCTGATCCTTCACGGTAATTTATTGCTTTACCTATTTTGAATGGTTCTTCCTTTTTTGTAACAATCGGTACTGGTAATTTGCCAACACGCAGGTAAATAGGTCCGTCATGGTAATAAGCTGCTTCTACTGCTTTTTCCATTTCAACCGCATCTGCTGGTACGATTACAGTCATACGTGGAAGTGAGCGCATTAAAGAAATATCTTCAAGCGGTAAATGTGTTGCACCTTCTTGAGCAGCTGAAGTACCAGCGTTATGACCGACAATTTTCACATTGTTATTTGAATAACATACAGAAATTCTCATTTGATCAAATGCGCGCCCAGTCAGGAAGTTTGCATAAGCATTCGCAAATGGTACTTTACCTGCCACTGCCATACCAGCTGCAGTACCCACTAAATCACATTCCGAAATACCGATGTTGAAAAAGCGTTCTGGAAATCTATTTTTATATAGATTTGTCATATTTGATTTTGCGCAGTCCGCGTCAAGTACCACTAAATTGTCATGCTTTTCTCCCAGTCTAATCAGTGCATCAGCAAAACCTTTACGTGGTGCTTCTTGATTTGCCATCTTAAGCCAACTCCTTTAAAGCGATTTCTAATTGCTCATCATTTGGAGCCATTCCATGCCAATCATGTGTATCTTCCATAAATGAAACTCCCTTACCTTTAACCGTATGAGCTAGAATTGCAGTAGGTCTACCTTTAGTGCGTTTAGCTTCTTTATACGCTTCATTAACTGCATTAATATCATGACCATCAATTTCAACAACGTGCCAACCGAAAGCTCTAAATTTATCACCAAGATTTTTTACACCTTTTACATTTTCAACAAAATCATCAAGCTGAATTTTGTTCCAGTCGATAATCGCACAAACGTTATCAAGATTGTAATGTGCAGTTGTCATTGCCGCTTCCCATACTTGACCTTCTTGTAATTCCCCATCACCAATCATGCAATATGATCTTCTATTGCTACCATCTAGTTTTGCAATTAGTCCAACACCATTAGCTACTGATAATCCTTGACCAAGTGATCCTGAAGATATGTCTACACCTGGAATATGCTCTCCACATGGATGTCCATGTAACCTACCGTCAACATCCCTGAATGTCATTAACTCTTCAACTGGGAAGAAACCTTTTTCAGCTAATACTGAATAAAATACAGGTGTACAATGACCCTTAGATAGGAAGAAACAATCTCGGTCTTGCCAATCTGGGTTGTTAGGGTCAACATTCATGTGCTCAAAAAATAGCACGGACATTAGTTCAGTTGCTGATAAAGAACCACCGGGATGACCACTTCCTGCATGGTTCGTCATCTTAACTATGTGCCGGCGAATTGTTTTCGTTAGATTATTATAAAATTTGCTTTTCTCTTTAGAAAAATCCACTATTACTCCTCCTCTTAGTTTCGTAATAAGCAACACAGTTTCATTTAATAATTAAAAAAATATGCATCCTGTTGCTTATTAACTAACCATGTTTCTTATTTTGATATTATCACCGTTTTTTGAATATTTCAAGTATTTTTGTCAATAATTTTTTTATAAAAATTCTTTGAAGGACAAAAGATCAGAGTGCCCATTCGAAGGTAAACTTGAATCAATAAATTGCCACAAAAAAAGAATTGGTCTGATACCAATTCTTTTTTCACATTATTTAATTTTCTGTGTAACCAAGCCTTTTGGAAATCTTTTTACCAATATCCATTATAATTGGTTTAATTTCAGTTAATCTTTCTTCAGTCATTCGGATGCTTGGTCCTGAAATACTAACGGCAGCAGTAATTTTCTTCCGATTATCAAAAATTGGCGCTGCAATACAGGTGATTCCTTGTTCATTTTCTTCAACTTCTCTACCAATACCTTCGTTCCTTATTTTCCCCAATTCTTTAAAAAAAGATTCTTTATCTGTAATCGTTTGTTCAGTATGCTTTGGTAAACCATGCTTATCAATTATATCTACGATCTCATTTAATGGCAGATGGGCTAAGATTACCTTCCCGACTGCCGTACAATGCATTGGGGCCCGTCTTCCTACTTGTGAATGTGTTCTAAGGGTTTCACTTCCCTCAAGTTTTTCAATATAGATTACCTCTCCTTGATCATATACGGTCAAGTGGATCACTTCATTAATATGTGATTCTAACTCTTCCAGAAAAGGTTTAGCTTGAGTTCTCAAGTCAATAGATTCAAGCAGCATCGAACTTAATTCTAAATATTTATAGCCTAATCTATATTTTTTAGTTTCAGGATTTTGTTCGATGAATCCATGATCTACAAGAGTACTTAATAATCTGAATATAGAGCTTTTATTTAAATCTAGATTGGAGGCAAGCTCAGTAACCCCAATCCCTTCTTTACGCTTGCTTACTAATGAAATAATTGTTAACGCCCTATCCACTGACTTAACCATTTGCATTACCCTCCGATTAAATCCTATATTACTGATCCTGTTTCTTATCTTACCACAATAGCAATCCCCAAACATAATACCATTCAAAAAATAAAACAAAAAGAAGGTATGACGCCATCAAGAGCAACTTAAGTGCCCTTTTAGGTCAACCTTCTTTAGAGAATTTTATGCTTTTACGAAACTACTTTTTGCTGAAATAAACTTCCCGATTGGCTGACCTACAATCCCTTTCTCAAAATCAAATACTAGTTGTCCCCTTACAAACGTTTTCGTCACTCGACAGTTAATCTTTCTTCCAACATAAGGGCTTTGTTGATGACGGTAATACAAATCTTCTGGCTTAACGGTGTACGATTTATTTGGATCAAGGAGAATGATATCAGCGTCATAGGAAACTTTAATACTTCCCTTATTTCTTAAGTTAAATATTTCTGCAGGCTTTGTCGCAATCATCTTTGAAAATTCACTTACAGAAACCCCTCGATTCTTAACAGCCTCGTCAAACATTAAATCAACATTATTTTGGCAGCCACTAATCCCTCCCCACACATCAAACATATTATTTGTGTTGCTCCGCTTCATATCAGGAGGACATGGGGAATGGTCTGATGTCAGGATATCAATTTTCCCCTCCTTAAGAGCTTCCCATAATTTATCTTGTTCTGTTTTAGAACGAAGCGGCGGAGCGCATTTCGCAACAGGTCCTATCTTTTCAAAGGTTTCCGTATCTAACATGAAATAGTGAGGACACGATTCTATCGTAACCTCTTGGCCTTGTTTACGTGCTTTAAGGATTTCTTCAACAGCCTCTACACTACTAATATGAACGAAATGTAATTTACATCCAGTCTCTTTACCTAATAACAAAGCACGTTTTACAGCATCAACCTCAGTAAAAATCGGTCGGGACTCGACATAATCTCTTGCTGTTGTCTTCCCTTGTTTTTTCTTTTCAATTGCCAGTTTATCAGTAAGCTCCGCATTCTCGGCATGTATAGATAAAATATGCCTCAATTCCGATAGTTTTTTCATACCTTGATATAGAGTAAAATCATCAACATTTTTAAAATCTCCAATTTCCTCACTACCACATGTTGCCATAAAACATTTGAAGGCCACAACACCTTCGTTAGAAAGGTCCTCTAAATCTTCGAGATTATCAGGAACTAATCCACCATACAAAGCATAATCAACATACGCCTTATTTTCAGCAGATTTTAATTTTAAATGCAGTGAACTCTTTGTAGTCGTTGCCGGCAAAGCGTTTAATGGCATATCAACAAATGATGTTGTCCCCCCTGCAGCTAGTGCTTGAGTTCCTGTTACAAAACCTTCCCACTCCGTTCTTCCTGGCTCGCAAATATGGACATGGGCATCTATCATCCCAGGCATGACATATTGATGAGAAGCATCTATAATTTCAGCAGATTCTCCGACTATTTCTTTTGAAATTTCTGCAATTTCACCATTAAGTATACCGATATCTAGTTGTTCTACTGTATGTTCAATTACTACATTTCCGTTCTTTATAATTAAATCAAACTTCATTCTTCCAACCCCTTTTTCAAAATTTTCCGTATATTAACATTACTCAACCACCTTGTTTATTTCATCCTCAGATTGCATCAATCCAATATAAATAGACAGAGTGAATGACCCCTGGAAACCTAGAAATACAGGTTTACTTTTCAAAAATAGTACCCTTTTTGAATTTTGAATCTTTAAATGCAAATTTCATCAAAAGCAAATATGCAATACCTGCCACAAAAACACCGATAATCCATGCCAGCTCCACTTTCATGAAGGCTGCTCCGGCGCCGATAAGCAATGCAAGCACCGCTGCCGGATTATACCCGGCAAATGGACCGTCTTCCTTATACAAATCTGCAACATTTACTTTTTGCTTTCTTAATATATAATATTCGACTAATAATATAGAAACAATAGGACCTAAAAATGCGGAATATATAAGGATGAAAATACCAAGACCCTTTGCCGAAGAATCCTGTACAAGAACCCAAGGGAATGAGCAAAATGCAAGCAGTCCGGTTATGGTAACTGCAGGTTTATATTTCATTTTTGTAAGCAGGGTAATAACATAGGTTGGCGGAATAATATTGGCAACCATGTTTACTGCAACTGCACCCATAACAATAAATGCGGATACAAAGAGTGTAATATAAGAGTTATCCACCACTACCGCAAACGCTTTCACAGGGTTGTTGATGCCGGTTGCGGAAGCAAGCATTCCACCGATTGCAAGTGTCAAGCCGTACGCTATTAATATAGGAAGAAAGTACAAAAACCCGCGTTTTGCGTCGCTAATACCAGATTTTAGCTCTCTTGAATAATCCGCTGCACTTAAAAAGATAGCCGCATAATTCCCCATAAACATCATTATCAATGCAAAGAAAGGTAAGCCCCATGATCCTTCTGCATGAACCCATTTTTCTGCAATAACCTCGCTATGGGAAGTTAGTAGAACGCCAAATACATAGAGAAGCGCTAATACAATAACAATAGACGCAAGCGTTTCCACCCATTTAATGGCATGGAATCCATACAGCGAAAGCCCAATTTGCACCAACTGTAGCACCACAAAGCAAATGGCAACATTATCAAAGGCGCCACCCGTAATAATCTTCGCAATTTCATTTAAGGCAGTACCGCCAATCCAACTTTGAAAACCGTACCAAACGATGGCGGGAATACCGCGCATCAGTGATGATATTACGGAACCTTTCAGCCCAAAGGACATTCTAAGCTGTACTACATATGGTATTCCCGTTCT
This sequence comes from Peribacillus aracenensis, assembly GCF_025175645.1. NCBI lineage: Bacteria > Bacillati > Bacillota > Bacilli > Caryophanales > Bacillaceae > Peribacillus > Peribacillus aracenensis. Next base: position 132,074 of record NZ_JANZMJ010000002.1, on the reverse strand, counting down.
GTATCCGAGCCTGTCATTTAAAGCAAAAACAGTTGAAATGATACCAATTGCCATGATAGCTGCGGCAAATGTCTGAAAGATGTTTAACGTAGCGATTCCCGCTACAATCATACTAGCTCCAAGCGTCATATTACCTAGATTAACACCGTCTCCAACCCACATAAAAATATAGTTTAACGGACTTACCGTCCTACCTTCCTCGGTTTTCGGATTAAGTGATTCATCCACACCCGTATCATGTTGGATCTGCGTTTCTTTTGGAACGTAACTTTTTAAATTTGTAGACATGATACATCCAACCCCTTTTTTATTGTTTTCCGCATTTCTTACATATGCATTGGTTAACAAGTTAGGTCTTAGATGTTTGCCAAGGCTATGATATGATGCAATCTTTCTTCTAAGTGTTCTTTTCTGTTCTTCATTCACAGGAATTAAAATACGAATTTTTTTTGATAAAGTACTATTTCCCATCGATCCTCCACCATCTTATTGCATTTGACTCGAGGTATCGTCGCATATTAAGCAACAGTGTTTCTTGAAAATCGAAAAAAAAAATAACATGACAACTACATTACGTTTGAAAATGATTTCGATGGACTGTATCACCTCCTTAAAAAGTTTAATAGTAAGCGCTTTCAATGAATCGTATATCAATTTACAATTAAAGAAATATATCTGACAAGGAAGACGAGATCTGTAATTCCCCATTAAAATGAAGATTCGACTCAATTTCACTAAGATGAATAAGAGATAAGCGTTCTGCAAGATCACCATCCCTTTGCTTAATAGCATTAAAAATTTGCAAATGATCGTGAGAACCACATGTTTCCATTTTACCTCTTCCATAGATTGCTATGATCACATAAGTTAGGGAAATTAAGTCTTCAAGATATTGATAAAAATACGAATTCCCTGCGATTTCAGCTATTTTTAAATGAAAATCCCCAGACACTTTTAAAGATTCATAAAAATCTAGACTACCATAAATATGTCGTTCTTCTTTAACCAGAGTCTCTAGCTCTTGTAATTGTTCCTCGTTAAAGAGTCTGCATGCTCTTCGCACTGCCTCCCCTTCTAAAATTCTCCTCATTTCAAATACTTCTTTTGCTTCTTCAATTGTTGAACACGAGACAAAGGTACCTTTATGCTCTTTAATTTTCACTAATTTTTCATATTCCAATCTGCGCAGAACATTTCGAACAGGGGTACGGCTTACCCCAAACGATTCAGCAAGATCCTTTTCTATTAGCTGCATATTTGGCCGAAGCTTTTGCTGGATAATAGCTTGCTTGATTTTATTATAGATATCCATTTCTAAACTATTCAACACTTTATACCTCCCCTCAATGAAGAATTCAAAATTGAATGCAGTATTGTATACAATATTGGGTAAAAAAATATTTAAAATTGGATAATGATAGAATCCTAATTTTATACAACCTGGTCATTTAGATTAAGTTCTTTAACATACTTCAATCTATCTGTTTTCAAGTAACATTGCCAAAATTTAAAAGTCTAGCTGCCCCCTTTTCGTCCTTTAATAAGCAACAGCGTTTCGGTAAGTGAGTAAAATATAGCATTTTATTCTATATTTAGTAAATTATTTGCATTTTTATACTATCACCACTATCTTAGTTTTTCAACAAAAAAATCATAAAATTCAGAATACTACCAACTCCTTTTTAACAAAAATTAATTTAAACTTTAACCCCATTCCTTTAAGGTAATAACAACTTTTTTGTCTCAATGTTTGTACCTCGCCACCCCATTAATAAAACCATTAGTAGAAGAGGCTGTCCTTTTGTGAGGCAGCCTTTCTATTTTGGGATTAGAATAAAATAAACTGAGAAAAAAGATTTTATTGCAATAAACATTTTACTTCTTAGGATTAATGAAAAATAATATACGTCCTTTAAGCATAGTGTATATTGCTTACTGAAATCACTTTTTAACTTTTATTAATGACTTAATTGCTTCTATAGCTGCTTCATAGTGTGGATGTTCCGTAATTTCCGGAACGTATTCAACATACTGTACGACATCCTTTTCATCTACAACGAATACTGCACGGCATTCTAAACGATGTTCCTTTATATATGTGCCATAAGCTGTTCCAAATGACATCTTAAAATGATCTGAAAGGGTTTTGGCTTGTTCTATTCCTGCTGCTCCACACCATCTTTTTTGTGCAAATGGAAGATCTGCACTAATTGTTAACACTTCTACATCATTTCCTAGATTGCTAGCTGATTGGTTAAATTTCCGTGTTTGTGCGTCACATACTCCTGTATCAAGTGAGGGAACACATGAAATAAGGCGGACTTTCCCTTTTGAATCTTCAAGTGTAACTTTTGAGAGATCGTTTGCTAATACTTCAAAATTTGGCGCTTTATCACCAACACGAATTTCACTCCCAATCAACGTAACTGGATTACCTGCAAAGGTTACTAAACTAGACCTTTCTATAGACATATTATTTTTCCTCCTATTACCTTAGCAATTCTTCTAAAAAAGTTATCTTCGACGATAATTAGTATAGCCATCCATTATGTGGTTAAAGAGTTTATCTTATGTGACTAAAATAAGGGGGTATAGTTCAAAGTTAGTATAATATTACTTCCTTAAACATAATAAGAAGCGCTATCGCTACTTATCAAAAAGTTTTCAATTTTTTCCTTTACTACGTTCTGAACTGCGTTTTGGACTAAAGTTAATGTTTCAGTTGGTAGTTCCGACCACTCTTTTTCTGTAACATACTTTTCTCGATTAAGTGTTTTTATCATCATATGTTCTATATCTGTTGCAATATTCACTTTACTAATTCCGCCATTAGGAATTTGAATTGCATTCCTAATCATCTCTGAAGGAGTGCCTGAACCGCCATGTAACACTAAAGGTACAGATGTTAATGCACGAATTTCTATTAAACGTTCAATATCAATTCTTGGATTTTTAACAAGATAAACACCATGTGAAGTTCCGACAGAAACCGCCAATGCATCAATACCTGTCTCTTCAACAAACTGTTTTGCTTCTTTAGGCTCTGTAAATAGCTCTTCATCAACGTCGGTTTCAATAAAGTCGGTTGTCCCTATCTTGCCTAATTCAGCTTCAACAGTTACGCCTCTTGAATGTGCATACTCAACAACCTTTTTTGTTATCTCAATATTTTTCTTGAATGGTTGCTCTGATGCATCAATCATAACAGATGTAAAACCAACTTCGATGGCTTCAGCAATTACATTGAAATCCTTCGTATGATCTAAATGTAACACGGCAGGGATCGTAATATTCTCCTCTTGGATCGCACGATAAAACTCTCGGCTAAATCCCGCTAATCTAATTCCGTATCGTTCCTGCTCTCTCTCAGAAGTTTGAACAATAACCGCAGATTTCTTTTCTTGGGCCGCTCTAAGTATAGGAGTTACCATTTTTGTAGCTCTAGGAGTAAACGAACCGACAGCAAATTGATTTTGCGTAGCTACTGCAAGTACCTTTGTTAATGAACTAACATTGCTTGGTTTTAAATTTACTTTCATTCATTCAAACTCCCTTTAAAATGATTTAATTTATTTCGTTTATTCACACCCTTTCTGTTACCTAATAAGCAACGGTGTTCCTTTTTAATTTTAATTACTTTTCTGAAAATTACAACACTTTTTTTCCTCTTTCTTACCAAATATCTGAAAAAAAAGCGTCTGCATTGTGTAGATTATACAATTTTCAGTCATGATTTCACTGAAATTAAAAAGCGCCTGCCATCTGACAGCCGCTTATCAAGGGTAAACATCATTTTAATTATATTGCTATTCTCAGCATAACTGAATGAACCCATTTACTTACTGATGAATTTGCAATTCAAATTAAGCTTCTACTATTGTTTCTGAATTCAATGAATTTTCTTTTTTTGTATTATTGCCAATCGTAAGGGCAATAATTGCTGCTACAATAATTGCTGCAATCATTAATATGAAAGATGAATTGTAAGAACCACCGCTGCTTTCAATCATATATCCCATTAAAAACGGGGCGATAAATCCTGCAATTGATCCGAAACAGTTAACAGTAGATGAGCCTGCAGCCATTATTTTCGCAGGAAGTGTGTCAACAACCAGACCCCAGAATGCTCCTTGAGCTAAGAACATGAAGAATGCTGCAACACATTGATATGTAATGACCATTGCAGTGGAAGAAGCTTGAAGCATCAATAATAATGCTAAACCACCAATTACAGCATTAGGGATAAACACCCATTTTCTTTTTCCTTTTACTTTATCTGACAAGTACCCACCAAGAACAATTGAGACTGTACCAACTAGATACGGTAAGGCACTGAAAATACCAGTATCCATTAAAGAAAGTCCTCTAACATTTATCAGATAAGATGGAAGCCAAGAAGTAAATCCCCAGAAAGTAATATCAAAGAAGAACCAAATAAGCGCCATTTGCCATAAAATAGGCTTTCTTAAAAGTTCCTTAAAGGAAACTCCAGATTTCTTTTCTTCTTTCGAATTTTCTGTCTCACTGTCTTCTTCTAATTCTGCAAGCTCTTCTTTCGTCATTTTAGGATGATCTTTCGGATTATCTTTGAATTTAAACCAGATATACAGACCGATTATAGTGCCCGGAATACCCATTACGATAAACACTGCACGCCATCCAAATGCCGCAATAATTGCTGCCGCAGCAATAGCAGCAAGCGCCGGTCCTAACGTATTAACCGTTGACTGAATTCCTGTGGCCGTCCCGCGTTGCTTACTAGGAAAGTAATTAGCTATTCCTTTGTAAGCAGCACCTGGTAAACATGCCTCACCTAAACCGAATACGAATCGAATAATTAACATAAGTGGATAAGAAAAAATTAAGCCAGTCAATGATGTGAAAATTGACCACCATACAATCGCAATGCTCATTACACGACGAAAGCCAAATTTATCTGATAACATCCCGCCCGGTATTTGGAACAGTGCATAACCTGCAAAGAAAATACTTAACAATAACCCTTGAGCTGTCGCCGTTAGATTTAGATCTTCACCAATAAAAGGCAATGCAATAGTGATAACCATTCGATCAAGGAAAGAAAACAGCCAACATAACCATAATACAAATAAGACAGTATAACGAACTTTCCATTTAAATTTCTTATTCATCTGAAGTTGTTTGTTCATTAATCAAAAACCTCCTGAATGATTTCATTTATATGCTAAATACACTGGACATTACCCACTGAACTTTCATACAAGCGCTTACAATTCCACCACCCAAAAAATAAATCATTAGCATTTTTACATCGACATAACTTTTATTTGTGCTGTTAAGCTGATTTTAGAAATTATTTTCCGTCAAATTTTTCTATAGTTCGATATCGATGAAGCGCTTTCAAATTATCTCTCACCCCTTCATAAATAGATTTGAATAATATTAAAACTGAAGAAGTAATCAATGGTTGCCGTTCCCTAATAAGCAACGTCGTTTCTTTCTATTGCCGAAAAATCTTTTATAAAAAGGATTATTGGCTATGTCGTTATGCATAACAATCATTGTGCTGATTTTTGATGTTTTAAGGTAGATAGTATGACTGGATGCTTGGATGATATAAATAGAGGAGATATTTTTGCTTTTAAATAAGGAATCGTTTAATTTTACCAATCCCCTTAGACTTTATTTCCTATATAGATTCTCTTCAATCCTTCCTTATTGTTTTTTGTTGCTTATTAAGAAACGAAGTTTCACCATAATTCCAATATTATCTTATTTATAATATTCTTACCTGAAATGAATTCTAACATGTGCATGGATTCATTTCAAGAAAATTCTGAATTTTATATTCTTACTTACTAAAGTTTAATACACAGCTTTTTTCCTTCATAATAATGTAATAGTAATTGATATTTTATTGTTTTGATTTTACAAGAAAATTGCCGGTAATCCAAAAAGATTGTTCTTACTTCCTATCATTTTCGTTAGTCAATTTATCCTACTAATTAAAAATAGCCTCTTAAAACACATGACAAAACCCCACCTGTTCCCAATGGCAACTGGTGGGGTTTCTAACTGGCTTCTACATCTACATCAACCGGGAGATCCATCTTGTGCAATCACGTCCTTTCATTTAAACGGCTAATTTACTGTATTCATCCAACTGATCTTTGGTTAAATTTTTGATGAAGTGATCGAAGTTTATCGACTCGATTTCGTACCTTTCACAAATCTTTAAATAACTTTCATAGGCTTTATCCTGAATGTTCATCATCTTGACTCCTCCTCCTGTTATATAACAATAAATTTAACTTATTAATAATATATAACAACCGCAATTTTCCGTCAATATATTTTTCTGAAAATTCGGTAACATTTTCATTCTCTTAGTATTTCCCACATTGTTCTTCTCTAACCGTCTCACTTAACAAAAAGTAGTACGTTAGGTGTTAAATACCGCCTTCTTTTAATTTCTGCTTTTTTGCTCAAAAAAAGAAGCTGCCTTAAAGACAGCTCCGATCTAAATTAACCTTATGGAAGGCCAATGTATACCCGACTTTGAGAAGAAGGATACTGCCTTATTTACGATATGGTAAGCGTAAAATAAGCAGTAATCCCTACATTGAAAACAAATTTAGCTTGATGGATATATGATGTACCTGATAAGGAAAAACACCTGCTTTATTATTTATTGATTAACTGAACAGTGCTTTGTTCGCTCCTTTTTTTGAAGGAGATGGGGTTTTGAAGTATTTCTTTTTGTAAAATAGGGCCGTATGTATCGACACGACGGTCTCTAAAGAATTGCAGGATTTTTCTAGTCTCTTCTATCTCTTTTAAATCAATTTCCTGCACAATAATTCCTTCTTCATCATCAAGTGAAGCTAAAATATTCCCTAATGTATCGCTAATGAATGAACCACCGTAAAAATTCATGTCCTTTTCCTGGCCCACACGATTTGTTGCAGCAACAAATACACCATTCGAAATGCCATGAGCGGAAATTGCCTTTTCCCAGGATGATCTTGTCGATATCTCGGGATGATCTGGCTCTGAACCAATAGCGGAAGGATAGAATAATATCTCTGCACCTTGTAAGCTCAAAATTCGCGCAACTTCTGGATACCACTCGTCCCAACAAATCCCGACTCCTATTTTTCCATAAGCCGTTTCATAGACAGGATACCCAGTATTGCCTGGAACGAAATAATATTTTTCATGATACTGGGGACCATCCGGAATATGATTTTTTCTTGTAATCCCTAAACATTCTCCATCAGCATCAAATACAGCTGCACTATTAAAATAAATACCAGCACCTGCTCTTTCGTAAAAAGGTACAATCAAGACAATTGCTAATTCCTTTGCTAATTCACCCATTTCGGCTAATGTACCGCTATCTACATCTTCAGCTAAATCATAATTTTTCACACTGACCGTTTGCGGAAAATATTGAGAAGAAAATAATTCCTGTAAACAAACGATTTGTGCACCTTTATTTACTGTTTCTTTTATTTTCTCTATCGTTTTTTGAATATTTTGCTCAATGAATTCTCCACAATGAATTTGGACAAGACCAACTTTTACTTTTGACATCTTCTCACTTCCTCACTTTTATTTTTTTATCTTATACAGTTTGGACGACCGGGTTTTCATATACGATTTTTCCATCCATGATCGTCATCTTCACTTCTGTTTCAAGAATTTCCTTTGTTGATATGCTAAATAAATTTTTATTCAATACAGCGATATCCGCTATCTTCCCTGCTTCCAATGTGCCTAATTCATTTTCTCTAAATGACCCGTATGCCGGTATGGCCGTGTAGTATTTTAACGCTTGTGCCAATGTTACTCCTTCCGACTCTTGCCACGCCTTCCCGGTTAAATCTTTTCTCGTGATTGCCTGATAAATGCCCATCATGGGATTAAGGGGCACTACAGGAAAATCTGTACCAAAGGCAATTTTAGCACCAGTATCCACTAGTGTTTTGATCGGATAATAGAGAGGTTGCTGTGTTTCACTGATTCTGGCTGTATATGCCTCACTTTCCATTAATTCAATGTGTTTAGGTTGAAAGGAAGCGATTACATCCAATTCCTTAAAGCGATGAACATCATCCGGATGCAATACCTCCACATGTTCAATGACATGTCTAGCATCTCTTTCTCCATTTACGTTTCTCGCTTCTTCAAATGCATCCAATGCTAAACGGACTGCACCGTTACCAATAGCATGAAAACGAATTTGAAAATTTTCCTTATCTGCCTTTTTTACTAATTGTTTAATTGTTTCGGCTGGATAAGTGGTTCCGCCTTTTGTATCTGGACGGTCTTTGTAAGGATCCAATAAAAAAGCAGTATGACTTGTCACAACACCATCTATAAATTGTTTTAATCCAGAAAAGGTGAGCTTGTCTGACTGATAATTTGTTTGTAATTGCTTTGCGGCAGCTAAATCCATTTTTAACTCCGGCGAAAAGTGAATTCTGGTTGTAAGTAACCCTTCTCTCTCAAATCCCTTAAAAATTTCAAGATCATCTAATGGATTTGGCGCAATTTTAGCTCCATATAAATCATTAACAGATGTGATTCCCAATCTTTTTGTTTCATTAAGGAAACCTTGGAATAGGCTTACACGTTTATCTTTCGGTAATTTGTATGCATGTTCCGATGCATACCCAATTGCCTGTTCAAATAGAAGGCCTGTCAGTTCCCCATTTTCATCTTTTCCAATTTCCCCATATTCCGGATCTGGGGTATCCTTCGTTAATTGAATCATTTCCATCGCTTTACTATTGATCCATGCGTAATGCACTTCTGCATTGAATAATAAAACAGGGCGATCACTAATATATTTATCTAGTGTTGTCCTATGTGGCAGTACTTTGTTCTTCCAATTGGTATGATCCCAACCCACGCCGAATATCCACTCATCATTTGGTCTCGTTTCTGCAAATTCACCTACTATTTTGGCTGCATCCTCTTCTGAAGCTGCATCAAATAATTTGGCACTGTCCTTTTGTAAAATGCTTCCCATCATAATGTGCATATGAAAATCATGAAATCCCGGAATAATTAGTCCGTCTTCCATGTCATACACTTTCGTTTCACTTCCAAGGAATGACATTATATCTTCTTTAGAACCGATTTTAATAATTTTATTACCTTTTATAGCGATAGCTGCTTTTATTGGCTCATCTTGTAACCCAGTGAATACATGTTGACCAGAAAGAATGATGTCTGCACTTACCATTTTTTGTCCTCCTTAATGAATATAGCTTTTATGCTTGAATTTCTTTTTCAATCGCACTATCAATAGAAAGCTCTGGTGGCCGCTTACTAAACATTTTCGTATTAGAAAGGAGCATGAAGAAACCAATTCCTAACCATCCCAGTCCGAGTAAAAGCGCCTTTGAATCAAGACTGGTCCATAACCAAATTGTGAAACCAGTACCAATCAGCGGCAAAATCAGGTACTTTAGTGTGTTAATCCCGCTTCGTTGTTTTTCTCTAATGAAATAATGGGAAATAACTGAAAGATTAACAAATGTAAAGGCAACGAGCGCCCCAAAGTTAATAAAGGATGAGGCTGTCACTAAATCAATAAATAACGCAGATAAAGCAAAAATGCCCACTAAGATGATGTTGTGTGTTGGAGTTTGAAATTTTGGATGAATATGACCAAAAATTCTCTTTGGAAGAACCCCATCTCTCCCCATCGCATACAAAAGTCGCGAAACACTTGCATGAGCTGATAAACCAGACGCCAGCCCCCCGGTAATATAACCTGCCAGAAAAATAGATTGAAATAAATTACCCCCGATATACATAGCAATTTCCAAGGAAGCGGAATCTGGATCTTTAAAGGCTTGGAAATTTGGGTAAATAAGGTGACTGATGTATGAGATGGTGACAAACAGACCACCCCCTATTAATGCGACGAGGAAAATAGCCTTTGGTATTATTTTTTTCGGATTAATGGTTTCCTCTGAAAATGTGGTAACAGCATCAAATCCTAAAAAAGATAAACACAAAATGGAAGATCCCGCTAATACTAAAGATAGTGGTATATCTCCATTCACAAATGGGGAACTCATGAATAATGTTCCTGAGCCCATCCCGTTAAGTAACCCTTTAATCGAGAGGAATGTAAAAATAACTATTATTAAGAATTGACAGGCAACTAATAATAGATTTATTTTTGTTGCTATTTTCACTCCAATTATATTTACAGTGGTGATTAAAATGACAAAGGTAATTAACCAGAAGGAAAAAGGAACGGAAGGAAAATATGCGTTTAAGTAAATGGCGATCAGTAATCCATTGATCATTGGCAAAAATAAATAGTCCAATAGGATAACCCAGCCTACCAAAAACCCAAGGTGAGGATTAAAAGCCTTTTGAGTGAATGTATATGCAGAACCGGCAACAGGGTAGGCCTTAACCATTTGACCATAACTATAAGCTGTAAATAACATACCAACTAAAGCTATGATATAAGCAGCAGGCACCATCCCTTTCGTTATTTCCGCAACAACCCCATAAGTAGAAAAAACTGTTGTAGGTGCCATATAAGCCAATCCAAATAGCACTAAAGGAAACACTGTTAACGAACGTCTTAATTTTGCATTCTCCATGTATCACTCCACCCTTATTCGTGATTAATTAACTAATATGCAAATACCATACCAAGCGGAGATTGATTATTTAATGGTTTAATTATCTGTATATTATCAATAATTAAAACATAGTGACTATTTAATAAATTACTAGTTTTATGCAATATTGCATCAATTAATTATGATTGCATAATAGTCATTAGCTACGATGATGTCTCACCGTGTATTCTTGGTTCATACGAATAAGGTTCCAAATAAGCTACGTGCCGTAAAACAATTAAGGTTCGCTGTTAAGCTGTTAAATTGTTTCTTGAAATCTTGAATAGCTGCCCTTACAGGCGTTCTTGAAGTATTTAACCCTTCCGCTAATTGAACTTTTGTAAATACTTCATCACCGGTAATGCCACCAAATACAATCGCTTTTTTAATTTGCTTATAAACTATCTGCGTGGTTCTTTCCTTTTCGATTGGTAAATGGATTCCTGCCATGTTAATCCGTCCTTTTTGATAAGTCTTTTCATATGAATAATTGGAATCTATATGATTAGTTAATTATGTATACATAAAACTCAAAACATAAGTCAATAATATTTTTTATACTTTTCAAACCAACCTATACCAAGAATCGACTTTAAAAAAATCCGCTATTGACGGCTATCATTTGGAACTAACTCAAGGTTCTAATGTTTGGTCAATTAATACAAATAACCTTGATAAATAGAAAGAGCATGTTTTGAAAAAAGATTAATCAAAACATGCTCTTAACATATTCAATTGAATGATACTTTTATATAAAAGAAGTTTGATCATTTTCCATACTTCTTAAAGAAATAACCCACCCGTAGTTGAAGAGAAAATTATTTATATTTACTCATTGCTTGTCCTTACTCCACTTATATGGAATTCCCGACCATTTATATAACGGAATAATCAAGAACATGATAAAACTGACCATTATGTTATCAATCCAATTAACCTCTTTGTTAGCAATAAATTTCCAAACGGTTAATACTACAAAATACATTAAGAGAAACCTGATGCTTTGCTTAAACATAATATCGCCGATTTCATTCAGATTTTTTCTGCAAATATCTGTTATTCTTCTATCCTGCCCCTCGAGTTCCATAAGAAATGAGCTGCTAATAAGCTCCTGATAATGAATGAAGTAAAGCACCCGCTACTTGAATTAGAAATTTAATTAGCTTTTCTTGGTCTTCTTAAACAATAAAAAACATCCAACACCTAAAATAGACGCTATACCTCCGAAAACAATAACTTGATATATCATATCCCCTAACCTGACCTGTTCCCCTATTAAAAAATACATTCCCCTATCTATATACAAGATTTTTCAAAAATAAAAGGTTTCAACTGATAGTTTGATAAGAAAAAGAGCTGCCAATTTCAATAATATGAGATTTATTAGAAAAACTTGGAATTTGAGTTATTGTATATTAAGATAGTATAGATGAATATTTCCCATATATAGGAGGAGACATATGAAAAAGAAAATTCTACATACGGTACTTTCGATTGCAGTAGGAGCAGGGATATTGTCCGTTGGCGGTGTTCCTATCCAAGCTAAGAGTCAAAATCAAGAGATGAAAAACACATACGCAATAGCTTTTAAAAATGGATTACCAGAGAATTATCAAGAGGTAATACGGAAAGCTGGTGGTAAAATAACCAAAGTTCTTCCCGAAGTTGGAGGTATAGAAGCTCAATCTGACGAGCCTTCTTTTCTTAAAAACCTAAAAGGTAATTCTTCAATAGAAGCTGCTAACAGAGAAATTCCCCTAACCATAGACAAAACAGAAGTCAGCCCTTATAACCATGAGTCTAGTATCATCAGCCAGCAAGATTCAGAAAGTTATTGGGACTCCCAATGGGATATCCAAAGGGTGACCAACGACGGGAAATCATATGATTTAGAAACAGGCGGATATAAAAATAAAGATGGTAGTATTACTCATAAAGCAGTGGTTGGAGTGATTGATACTGGAATTGATGAGTCTCATCCTGACTTAAAGAATAATATAATAGGTGGTCGTAATCTTGTTCCTGCTGGAATGGATGAATCTGAAACAGGTGATCCTACCGATATAAAAGATCGCAATGGGCATGGTACTCATGTTGCCGGGATCATTGGAGCAAATGGTAAAGTAAAAGGTGTAGGACCAGATTTAGGAATCCGATCCTATCGCGTATTATACTCAGAGCAAGCCCTTGGATTACCAGCTTGGATTATAGATGGAATTATTGCAGCAACAAATGACAAGGTAGATGTTATTAATATGTCTCTTCGTTTCTATAATAATACTAAAATGACAATTGAGGGAGAAAGTTATAAATCAGTCGCTGAAACGTTACTTTGGAAAAGAGCTATTCAATATGCAGTAAAGAATGGAGTAACTGTAGTAGCCGGTAGTGGTAATGAAAGTTTAAATTTAGATGACAAGAAGGAAGTAAACGAATTTTTAAATAAAATGTATGAACCATATGGAATGAGCGTGAAAGGGCCTGCAACTGTAGTACCAGCACAAATGCCAGGAGTTATTAATGTGTCTGCCTCCACAAGCTGGTCAACTCAACAGCTTGCTTTCTACTCTAATTATGGGAACAGTGCTATTGACGTGGCAGCTCCTGGAGGAGATTATGGGCGTAAATATGCAGAAACCAATGATCCTGCGGCGGCTGATCCAAGTAACTTAATCCTAAGTACATGGCCTACCTATTTAGGTACTTCATATGAGTTTAATGCTGGTACTTCCATGGCCACTCCTCAAGTAGCTGGAATTGCAGGAGTTATTAAGGCAGCCCACCCAGAGTATAAACCTGCCCAAGTAACAGCACGTGTTAAGCAAACAGCTCTTGACTATGGAAAGAAAGGACAAGATGCTTTATTTGGTTCAGGAGAAGCAAATGCTTATAGAGCATTAGAAAATATAAAGAAGTAGCTTATGTTTCTAAATAAGATGAAATATTAAAACTACAAGAAAAGAAAATCATCTTTTCAAAAGGCTCTTTTTGTAAAGATTGTTGTTTTTAAAAAGAAACGATTTAACGTTGATTGGAGCGCAAGTGCGAGACTCCTGCGGGAGCAGCGGGACAGGTGAGACCCCACTGGCGTTTACGCCGAGGAGGCTCACCGCCCGCCCGCGGAAAGCGAGCATCTGGAGGGGAAATCAAACACACCGCTTTACTTGGTAAATAGCAACAAAGTATGCGAAAACAGCCTTTCAAAATAAAGATGGAGGCCACTGATTAGGTGAGTGGCCTCCATCTTTAACTCTTGCACCCGTTCGTTCTATAAATTCAACAAACATTATACATTTCTCTGCCGATACGCTTCCCTCTCCCTCTCAATCTGGGCAAGGTGTCCTCGAACATGCTCAACACGGAATTCCAGCAATTGCTTAAATGTGCACCGATTTGCCTCGTCATATACTCCCACCCGCTCGCTTTGTTGATTTGTCAGATGGTCCAGAATGGGCTGCATACTGGAACTCAGCAATTGGAACAGGAGCAAATACTGTTCAAGGTCCATCGGATCATCCCCTAAGCCATTCGCCCCTCCATTTTGGTCAAACGAAAGCAGAAGTGGCTCCTGCTCTGCCAAGACTTTTTTCAGCCGATGTGTAGAAAAGACCTCAGCATCCGTCACTTGGATGGGAATTTGATGGATGCTCCACTTGTCCGGTGCGTGCTTGAACGAAGCTCCTCCTCCGCTAATCCTTCGATTGCTTTCCGAATCATTGCGTATCCACGACCATACTCTTCAATTAACGCGTCCATTTATGTCCCACCTTTTCTTATTCAACTAATCTGTCCCAATAGTTCTATAAGATTTATCATGTTTATAACCGGTTAAACATTTCTGATTGGATGCTGTCAGGCTCCTACTATTGCTGTACTAATTCTAAAATGCTTTCTATATTTTAGCTTTAGTAACAAAGGAAAAATTTTAAAAACCAAAAACCTTCTTATAAGTACTATTTATGAGTTATGGTGCTTTATCAGCTATGATTAACGCCTGCTTGTTTGGTCTGGTTTTAAGTGTATATCACAAAAAAGATATTATACTGATGAAGAAAATATGAGGTACTGTAGCTCATATTCTTTTTTCTGAAGAAACTTGGAATGGGCAAACCTGAACCCCCACAGCGTAAATAAAAAGAATCATTTTGAAAATAGATTGATTGAAATGGATTCTTTTCTTGCGATACAGTATACAGTTTTTATAAAATAATTTGATTATTTTTAGTAATCGTTAAAAAACTAACGCACAGCTTAAGCATTACATTGTATAAAATGTTTATAGATTGAAGAAAAATCAACTTACCGGAAGTTCAAGCATTAGTAAAAAGGTAATTCTGCTGAATTACCTTTTTTAAGTTTCGTTGTTCACTTTGCGGTAGTCGAGCTAGGAAACCCTTTATAACCTTTTCACCCGATATTTACGTTGTTCCATGGATTATATCCACCATTCCCCCTCGATTACGAAGTGCGAATAATAAGAGAGCTATTAAATTAAAAGAAATGAAAAAACGGAATTAGAACATTCCATAAAGGGGTTGATCAATATTGAATGGGGAAATCGTGCTTAATGGTGAATAATTTGGTACACCTAGCACATAGTCACAATTAACGGCAAAAAAAGAGGGCGGGCTGCCATGCGTTTGGCATTCACGAAATAAGGTTCGCGAATATTCCAATATGACTTTTCTTTGTTATCATGAACTGTGACAAGGTGTTTTTTGTTTGGAAGGAATTTGTAACTTTTTAATAGAATAATTATGAAGATGATCAGATAATAATTTTTACACATAAGGAGATAAAACTATGTCAAAAAACAAATTACTAAGAATGGACAATGTCGGCATCGTTGTAGAATCCCTGGATGACGCAATCTCTTTCTTCGAGGAGATTGGCTTGACCCTCGAAGGGCGAGCCACTGTCGAAGGTGAATGGGCTGGCCGCGTAACCGGACTGGGTTCTCAGTACGTAGAGATTGCTGTGATGGTTACCCCAGATGGCCACAGCCGACTTGAACTGTCGCGATTTCTCACCCCACCTACTATAGCAGATCACCGGACTGCTCCTGTAAACGCCCTCGGTTATCTACGCGTCATGTTCACCGTTGAAGACATTGACGAAATGGTCTCCAGACTCACTAAGTATGGCGCTCAGCTCGTTGGCGAAGTGGTTCAGTACGAGGACTCGTATCGGCTCTGCTACATTCGTGGAACCGAAGGACTTCTAATCGGTTTGGCAGAACAACTCGGTAACAAATAAGTAGGTGACGTTTTATAAAAAGCCTTTACTGAAATAAAAATTGAAACAGAAAAGCAGTGTGAAAGTAACTCGAAGAAGTCGGGTACGTCATACCTCCGAGCCCCTTGGTCGCCAGGAGAAGAAGCAGGGAACAAACCCTGCGAGCCTAAGAACTTCTTTCTAAGGCTCGCAGGGTTCGTGAATGAGAAAACGTTATATGCCAATCCGTCTCGATTTGAAGAAAATCCTTATTCAATGAAAGGGCGCGATTGCGGAAAAAGTAGTACAGAGTGATACATATTATACTTGACTAATATGTATCACTCTTTATTTTTTATGACATTTTACGATTTAGGTCTTGATAAATACAAGACGGTACGATTTTATTTTATAACTACAAGAGATTTTCTAAAACAAAAAGATTGATGGATTAATAGTTGACTAGTCGGTATTCACCGAACATAATTTCTACGTTACTTAATCATTTTTTCTATCTTATCAGTGTCAGAATCAAGGAAAGAATCAATAAAGTTAAGGAGATTTTAAAAAACAACCATAGGACCAACAACAGCAAGCCTTTAATCACATTAACTTATTCCATAAGTAAACAATCCAAGTCCAAGTATGTTAATAAATGCGAGTCCAAAGTCAAACTGACACCGATCAATGTAATTATTAGGCTAAAAGAATAATATTTTTTGCTTACCGTGTGGAATTTCCTTTACTTCCATACGAAAAGGAGCTGCTAGTCAGCTCCTTAAACAAAGTATCTCTTAACTAAATATCGGTTATTTATACAAGATATCATCTCTTAATGAAGCAACTTTAGTTAAAGCTGTATCTATGTCAGCTTCATTCACTCCAAAGTGAGCAAGTGCATCATTTAGATGTTTTACAATGGCATCAAAATGGGCTGGTTGCAGATTCAATCCTTGGTGAGCTTTTGCCATGGATTGTCCAGAGTATTGTTTTGGACCACCTAATGCAAAACTAATAAATTTCGTCTGATGACGGCGTTGTTTTTCCATATCCGTCTTTTCAAAAAAATGATTAACTGTATCATCCTTAAGAACCAACTCGGAGTAAAAATAGTCCACAACTTTTGCTATCGCTTCTTCTCCGCCGACTTTTCCATAAAGTGTCTGTTCCATATTTACACTCCTATTTTGTAGTTAATAGCAGTATTTTCTGTAGATAAGCTCGTTTTTATTCCTTATCTTTCAATTAAATCCACTTAAAAGATAAACTGCTCCAGCACCTTATGGTCTTATGCAACTATCCTTTCCCTTTTAGCTCCATAATGTGCTGCCAAAGCAACCTCCGATAATGAAGCAAAGAACCCGTAGTCCATTAGCCCTTTGGTATCCTGCTGTTTGAGAACAAACTCGAAAAATAAGGATAGGTCATCATCCATTAGAGGTTATTGAATTCCACAAAAAAATAATTATGGACTAACACTATAATCGCTACTCTCTCCTCTTCTACGCAAAGAATCATAACTTGAACGGTAAATATTAATTTTAAGATAAAAAAGTCACCAGCTTGGCCAATAAATAAGTATAAGAATGTAATAGATTGGATAAACTAATAAAAAAGGAGTGGGAGATTATGGAGACTAAAATTAAAGAAGGCACAAAAGAAATGTGGAGCGAAATTAATGAATGTATAACTAGGAAAATTAATGAAAAACACGATTTATCCTTTCAAAAGAAGAGTAATGATAATTATATGAATCTATATATTCAAACAGCAGTATTACACACCTTATTTGAACTATCAGATGAGTTCAGGAAAATCGAACGAAAATATAACCGATTGTGATGCTTCTGGAAAGGCCATGCACTAAAAAAAACTTAATGGTGGATTATGATTAAACTCTTAAAGGGAGCCTTTTTAATCCTAATCCACGTTTTTTCTTTCATCATTACCGCTGCCGACATTTGATTAACACCATTACTGCACCATTTGCTTCCCTTCCCTATAAATCCCTCTTTTCAATCAAACTGGAATCCATTTTTCTTATCTTACGTTAAAACAAAAGCAAAGATCATCCGACAATCAAGACAGTATACTAAAGCTTAAAACATGGCCCCCCACCTTTTCCTATTACAACCGGTGGGGTTTCTAGTTGTGGTTTCTACATCTACGTAAACTGGGAGGCCCCTCTTTTGCAGCCACGCCGGATAAATTGGCTTCAATGTGTAAAGTAGTTTTTTAATGGAAGATTTTCAAGGGAGTTGTTTTCCATCGGTACACTGTGTCCAAAACTATTTTTTGTTGTTTTATAAATACCTAAAATCTTTTATATTTAATATAACTTACTGATTATTGAATCAAATGATCCGTTACAACAGAATAGTTTTATAACTAACTAAAATCATTGAAACTAATATTTTTGAAAGAGAGCTGAAAGCTGATGTTGTGGTCCCCGCTATTCGAAAATGATGTACCTGCAGTTATTCTTCCTTAACGGTAGAAAATTGCAACTCCGTTAGGGACTGGAAATGTTTAGTTAAAACGGAGGGTACAAAATGAAAAACACTATATTAGGTTCTTTATATTTATCACTCGCTGCTAGCATTTGGGGCGGGATGTATGTTGTGGTAAAAGTTGTGGTAGACGTTGTTCCACCACTTGAATTAGTATTATTACGATATGTGATTGCGATTTTAGCATTGCTGACAATTGGTTTTATAACAAAACAATCTTGGCGGATTGAAAGACGAGACTGGCTTTTGGTTTTCATTATAGGACTTGTTGGAAACACAATTTCTATCGTAACCCAGGAAGTCGGTACGCTTCTATCCACTGCACAAATGGGAGCCATCATTACTTCGACAACACCTGCTTTTATGGTGATATTTGCACGTATTGTTTTAAAAGAAAAGATCACTTTAAAAAAATCAATTTCTGTTATTTTAGCGACGATCGGTGTCGGCATCATTGTCGGAAATGCCCATATCGGCTCATCTCACCAACTTGGGGGCGTATCGCTGTTAATTGCTGCATTAACTTGGGCACTTATGTCAGTTCTAATTAAACGGATACCTGGGCAATATTCACAAATTGTTATAACGACCTATGCAGTACTTGTGGCAATTGTCTGTTTAACACCCATTACGATTAGTCGATTAGATGAGCTTGACTTTCAAGCAATCATGCATCCATCCATATGGGGCGGCCTTTTATACTTGGGCGTTATTTCCACAGCATGTGCCTTTTTATTGTGGAATCGCGGACTGCAAATGCTTACCGCATCAAGTGGCGGATTATTTTTCTTTTTACAACCTATAGTGGGTACTTTTTTAGGTTGGTTAATACTAGGTGAACAAATCGGCTTGTCTTTTTGGATCGGTACAATATTAATTTTTATTGGTGTGTTATTAGTCATTCGGGAAGAATAACCCACATTAAAAAGTTTATTAAAGTTATATATTTTAAAAAGTACCCTATAGAGCAGTCACTTTAAAAAGATCTGCCTATAGGGTACTTTTTGTATTTTTACCTGTTTGTTTTTCTTGCGCAATCCAATTTTTATTTCTTAAGACAAAAAGAAGTTTTTTTATTTACTTCAACCTATTGTATTGAAAAATACCTTTTATACATTCATTACGTAATTATCATCATGATTTCATGTACATTTCGAAAGCGTTTTTGTTATCATTAATTCATAATCATGGAAAAGAATTCTAAAACCAAGGAGGAATGTTCTTGAAAAATCCATATACGGAATTGACGTTCGGGATGATGAGAACGGGGATTTTAGGTTTCGGCGGCGGGCCATCTGTCATCCCGCTCATCCGCCACGAAGCAGTTTCCCGTTATCACTGGCTCGACGATGATGAATTCGGGGACACTTTGGCGATTGCCAATACACTCCCAGGACCTATTGCCACTAAGATGGCAGCATATCTTGGTTATAAATTAAAAGGCTGGCCAGGAGCCATCATCAGCGTGGCCGCTCACGTTTTACCTTCATGCATTGCGATGGTTTTCTTGATTGCATTCATTAATGTTTTAAGTAATTCGGCCATGATCAGTAATATGATCGCTGCTGTCATGCCGGTTGTTGCTGTCATGCTTGGTCAAATGGCTTATGAGTTTGGCGAAAAGGCGGTAAAAGGGTTAGGAAAGGTGCTCGGAATCACCTTTTTTGCGATTTCCTTTTTGCTTCTGCAAGTCATTTCCCTGCATCCGGGTATCGTCATTATGATTTTCCTTCTATATGGGGCGTTCCATTTTAAATTAAAGGAAAGATTGAATAATAAAAAGGTGAATAGGAAGGAGGAATCCGGTTAATGGGTCTTATTATCCCAATAGGTGTTGCTGTTTTTCTAGCGTTTTTCATTGCCAATATTCTTGGTTATGGCGGAGGTCCAGCCTCGATTCCGCTTATGTATGATCAAATCGTCATCCGTTATGGCTGGCTTGATAATGCCGAATTCTCACAAATGCTTGCGTTAGGAAATTCACTTCCAGGACCTATCGCCACGAAAATAGCCGCATATGTCGGATATGATGTATATGGCTGGCCAGGATTTCTAGCCGCATTGGCAGGCACGATCATCCCTTCAGCCGTGGCTTTGATATATTTATTAAAAATCCTGAGAAAATACAAGCATTCGCCTATCGTAAAAGGCATGTCCCTGCTTGTACAGCCCGTGATTGCAATCATGATGTTATTGCTCACCTGGAATATGGCCGAGGATGCCGTCGGTTCCATCGGCTATATCCATTCAATCGTCATCGCTGGATTGGCCTTTTTGGCCCTAGGTAAATTCAAGGTCCACCCCGCCTTCGTAATCATTCTTGCCTTTGCGTACGGCGGCTTTATCATCCCGCACACCTAATAATAAAAAATCCACCTATATAGGGGGATTTTTTTCATTTAAAGTTTCATGCCCATCCGGCTTTTATAACGTTTAATGAGAATTTGGCAATCAACGCTGACAACACCTTCGACGGCATACAGCTTCTCATTGAGAAATCGTTCCATCTCCTGGTTATCAGTAAAGATTCCGTGCATATGGAGTTTACTCGGACCGGTCATATGATATAAACTCGTTACTGCCGGTTCACTTTCTAATTGCTGTGCGACCGATTCCAGATATTTAGGCTCAACCTCAACGTTAAAGAATGCCGAAACATGGATGCCGACCTTGGCTGGATTTATGACCGCGGTGAACCTCTCGATCACACCGTTTTCAACAAGATGATTGATTCTCATCTGAACCGCAACCCTGGAGAGCTCCACTTTCTTCGCTAAGTCGGTATACGAAATCCGCGCATCTTCATGTAAAACCGATATGATTTTCTTATCGATCTCATCAACTTTCAAGCTAGGAATCTTAAAGTCCTCCGCCATCCTACGTAACCCCTTTTCAATTTCTTTATTCCATTATCGCAGAGTACACCATCGGATCACAACGATCTTCCTTTTCACTTTTTAACCTCCATTAAAAACGGCGGAAATTAACCGATAGCCAAAAAATAAGGCATGCCCATTTTCAATAATCTCCCTCCATTTGCACATGATCGTCCATCATATATGTAGTTTTAAAAAACTTAGGATACATCATTTCGTCCAGCTGTATGGCTAAAAACGAAGCAATCAAACAGATGAAAAATCCGATGGGAATCAGAGCGGGACAAATTGATGGCACCGGCGACACACCCTTAAGAGACAGTATGGGAAACCATCCTCCTCAGTAATTAATGGGAGCAAATGAGTTCCTGCCAGACTGCAACTCCCCCTCCTCATTCGAAAAATTGAAAGGCGGGGGTTTTACAGACCTATTAATGCAGGATGAAAGTTTATGAATAGATTCAATGGACACTTCCTCAATCCTTTGTTTGAAAAGTCTTTGCGATGTTTTTATATTCCTCATCATTGAGAATGCCCATTTTTTTGAATAATGCGGAATAAGCGATTATTTTTTTCTGCGTACGGTTTGTACAATTCATATGGTTCAACTCCTTTTTTACATAGTATTCACTTACGACAAAATGTTTCCTCAATACAAAATATTTTGAATGAACTAAATAAAAAGAACCGTCCAATTTCCCGGAAACCCCATATGGTTATAGGTGATTAAAATATGACCAGCATATTTAAAGTTCAAGTGATGAATAATCATCTTTTTTTTAAGCTCTTTTCGTAAAGATGTTGTTTTCAAAACGAAACTATATAAGGTTGATTGGAGCGGAAGTGCGAGACTCCTGCGGGAGCAGCGGGACAATGGAGGGGAAATCAACCGCACCGCATTACTTGGTGAATAGCAACAAAGTATGCGAAAACAGCTTTTTTTAATAACAACGGGATGCAATCCGAAACATATTGTAGTGGTTGGCAGTTTTCATATGTTTACTAACACGCCCCCCCCCTCCAACATCAAACTGATGACCTCGGCAATTTATTGGCTTGTTCCGTTTGAAAACCGTATTATTGTTTAAGAAGAAGCGCAGAAATTGAAAAAACTGCATACTTTCTTCATATTTTTTCGCTAAACTGACTTTATTCTATAAGAAGGTGAATGCTCCTGAAAATCTCACTTAAGCTCGGACTATCTATATTTGTTTGCATTTTTTTGTTGGAAACCGTATCCATGGTTTACTTGCATAATAAAGTGATACATTCGCGTGTCAATCAGGAATTGGAGTCACTGAAGGCCCGTGGCAATAGTCATCGTGATGTGTTGGAAATTACATATTCCAGCTCAACCCTTCAGCATATCAGCCTGATGGAATCACATACCGATACGGATGTTGTGATTACGGATACAAGAGGAGCTATTCTGATCTCTTCCGAAAAGGTAAATGGGGGAATGAAAAAAATCTTAGCTAAAAACCTCCCGCAAGTCCCCCGAAAAGGTCTGATCATCCAATCTAGTTGGAAGGATGAAAGATACATAGCCACCGTTACGCCATTTATCAGCGATGAAGAAAACAAAGGCTATGTTTATATGTTTAAGGATACAAGAGAAGTGGAGGATTTAATCGCACAATTGAATAGGCATTTCCTTCTTGCGACTGCTTTGCTCCTTTTCTTCATGCTTGTCATCATTTATTTTCTATCAAAGGCTTTGACCAGGCCACTGATATCGATGAAGGAAGCGACAACCAAGCTCAGCAAAGGGAATTTTTCTGTGGCTGTGCCCGTACGATCTCATGATGAACTTGGGGAGCTTGCCCAATCCATTCAAAGCTTGGCTGATGAATTGAACTATTTAAAGAAGGAACGCAATGAGTTTTTGGCAAGTATTTCTCATGAACTGCGAACGCCGCTAACTTATATAAAGGGATATGCCGATGTTGCCCGAAGGAAAGATTTGGATGATTCCGAACGATCACGATACCTAGAGATCATCCATGATGAATCCGAACGATTAAACAGATTATTGGACGAACTATTCAATATGGCTAGAATGGATCTAAATACATTCACCATATCAAAAGAAACCGTCCAGCTCTCCTCATTCCTGCGAAACATTCACGAAAAAGTTTTACCGGCTTTTACAAATGAAAGAATTCAATTGAATCTGGAATGTAAGGATGATTTATTTATCGATATAGATCCTTCACGGTTTGAGCAAGTCATTCTTAACCTGCTGGATAATGCGCTGAAGTACTCGAACGAATATACAGTCACCACCATCGAAGCCACTGAATGCCTTGGCAGGATTTCCATCTCCATAATCGATCAAGGGGTTGGCATTCCCCCTGAAGATATCCCCCATATCTTTGATCGTTTATATCGTGTCGAGAAATCACGCGCCAGAGATAGCGGTGGATTCGGATTGGGACTCTCCATCGTCAAGCAATTAGTGGAGATACAAGGAGGAACCATTTCGGTTAAAAGCAACTTGAAGCAAGGAACGTGCTTCACCATCACATTTAAGGAGATAACAAATGAAGACAGTAGTTCTGGTTGATGATGAACAGAGAATGCTTGATCTATTAGAGCTATACATGAAACCTCACGGATATACATGCATGAAGATTAAATCTGGATATGAAGCCATTCGGTTCTTAAGGCATAAACATGCGGACATAGTACTTCTAGATGTAATGATGCCTGAGATGGATGGGTGGGAAACGTGCGAAAGGATCCGTGCGTTTTCCAATATTCCCATAATCATGCTCACAGCCCGGGATGCTGCACAAGAAATGGTGAAAGGGTTGAAAAAGGGCGCAGACGATTATATTACGAAACCCTTTAATGAAGATGTTTTACTTGCCAGAATCGAAGCGGTCACGCGGCGAGTGCATAAACAGGATGATCATGTGATCTTTAGGGGGCTAAAATTAAATGAATCCGCTTATGAAGCACATTATGATACCAAAACAATCCCATTAACACCAAAAGAGTTCTCACTGTTGTGCTTGTTTTTAAAATCCCCAGATCAAGTGTATTCCAGAGACCACCTCCTTTCGACCATATGGGGATTTAAAACGGATACGGAAGATCGGACAATCGATTCCCATATTCGAAATATTAGAGAGAAACTGCGTCATGCCGGTTTTCCAGCAGATCAACATTTGAAATCGGTCTGGGGCATCGGGTATAAATGGAGTTCCGTGGATTGATATGAATTTCATTTCTGAGGCATTACTATCCAGCGGACCTTTTTCCATTGCTGTAAGTTTAGCATTCAATATATTGATTAGTGTGCTTGGTTTTATTCCAAGCGTATTCATCACGGCTGCCAATATCACCGTGTTTGGATTTGAAAAGGGATTGATCCTTTCTTACATGGGGGAAATTGGCGGAGCAGTGGTCAGCTTTTGGTTATATCGAAAGGGCTTTCAAACATTCAAACCCAAGTTCATGAAGAACCGCTGGGTCATGCTGCTGCATAAGTCACAAGGCTATCATGCATTTTGGATGATCCTGATGCTTAGGCTCCTTCCTTTTATTCCATCTGGCGTGATCAACCTTACAGCAGCATTAAGCAAGACGGGAATGCTGCTTTTCTTTCTCGCGACATCCATCGGAAAACTGCCTGCCCTCCTTGTCGAAGCGTATTCGGTAACACAAGTATTGAAGGCATCGGGCGATGTAAGAATTGTTTTGGTACTGTTGATTCTGGTAATCGCAATCGTTTATTACTTTAATAGAAACAAGAAAAAAGGAATGTAGTAAAAAGGCTTCTCTACTTTTAGGGTAAATTGGCAGGGATTTTCTTTTCAACCCTACAATTGATAAGGAGCCGCCCCCCTTGGTCTCCAATGGTTAACGACCAGATCCAGATGGCGGACACTACCTTTTATTTCAAATAAGGCATTACCAACCCATTAATTATACCGGGATAAGATATTCGATGAGTTCGTTTAATATATCCCTGTGCTGCGAACGGTTTCTAAACCTTTTTTCTGCGCTCCCTTTTCATTAAAATAACAAATGAAAGACGCTACGATGGATGGGTCGAAATGCTTTCCTTTTTGTTCGTTTATGAATGATAAGGCCCGCTCCACTGACCAGGAATCTTTATACGGCCTTCTGCTGGTCAATGCATCGAACACATCCACAATGGCAACCATTCTTGCTTCAAATGGAATGCCCTCACCTTTCAAACGATGTGGATATCCAGTTCCATCCCATTTTTCATGATGATGGAGGATGATGTTTTCAGCCACTTCCAGGCTGCTGATTACATCATGGTTTATTTCCCTTGAAATCTTATTCAAAATATCGGATCCCATTAATGGATGCATCTCGATGATTTTTCGTTCATATGGAGATAACGGGCCAGGTTTGTATAATATCCCCTCAGGAATTTCCGCTTTCCCGATATCATGCAGAATACTTGAATGAACGATATGATTCATATAGCTTTTAGATAGTTCCAGCTGGCATCTTCGATTATGAACCATGACTAGCTGCTCGGTTAGGTTTTGAACTCTCAATAAATGCTCTTCAATGCCTGGATCACGGATTTCGCATGAAATGGCGAGAACCTTTAACAACTCCCTTTGGGTCTCTGCCCTTTTCTTTTCCGAAAGGTAAATCCCTTCTTTCAATTGTTCCAGTTCACGGAAAATCCCGACAAAATACCACTGCCCTCCTAGTTGAATAGGAGTAATCGTAATCGAGGAATGCCAAATGTCACCCGATTTCTTTCGGTTGGTGAAGACCCCTGACCATGGATTTCCCTTCCTTAATTCGTTTTTCAGGGATGTGTATGTATACAAAGGTGTTATCCCTGACTTTAGGAATCCAGCTTTGAACCCAATGATACTGTTCCTTGAATATCCTGTCGTCCTTTCATAATAAGCATTAATATCAAGTATGCGATGATCTTGATCCGTAATGATGACGGCATCCCCCAACTTTAAATACGCTGCTAATTCAGATGGCAGCCTTGTTTTCCCTTTCAATATCTATACCTCCAATAGCTGGATTTCCAATCCTGTCTCTTCACTTTTCTCATTTTCACGGCTCACTCCGTTCATGATTAAAAATCTCAACATATAGGCTAAATGAACTACATTCGGATGATAAAGTATATAATACCATACAAGTTTTAGATACAATAGTTACTAAGCAATGTTTTGTGTGTAAGTGATGGACTACAAGTTTCTGTCTGCACCACGTATCAGCCTTCGAATTCCTTTTAAGTTTTTTTCATGACGAAGGGTAAATTGGTTCATTTCCGCGAATGTTACACTTATATAATGAGCTAATGCCTATACTATCCTCCTGTTTTCTGGAAAAAAGAATGAAAATATTGTGTTTTAATGGGAAATTCCTTTATAATGCGCATTAGATGATTTTTTAGCATTGAATACGAGAGGAGACTGAAATATGAAGAAATTATTATACCCAATCATCATTGGATTATTGGCAGTTGTTCTGACGGCTTGTGGTTCGAACGATGAAGCTGATAAGAAAAATGACGACAAAGAGACTAAAACAACTGAGAAAGAAACGGCTAAAGCAACTGAAGAACAGCAAAAACAGATGGAAGAAATGCAGAAGAAACTAGACAAGCAAAAGGTGGATGAAAAGAAAACGGTGGCCATCGTCAATGACGAAAAAATTTCAGGTGCGGAATATAATACCGTGTTGTCTACCACACAAATGCAAATGCAGCAATTCGGACAAGATCCAACAACCAAGGAGGGAGCCAAACAAATTAAAGAGCAAACGCTCAACTCTTTAGTGGGGCAGACATTGCTGCTTCAAGCAGCTGATAAAAAGGGCTACACAGCTTCCAAGGCCGAAATTGAAAAGCAACTTGCCGAAATCAAAAAGCCATATAAGAGTGAAGAGAAATTCAAGGAAGCGATGAAGCAAGCAGGCCTGAATTCAAAAATGCTGAATGCTCAGATCGCAGAGAATATCCCATATACGAAGTATGTTGAAAAAGAGATTAAAGTGGAAGAAGTAACTGATGAAGAAATCCAAAAGTATTATGACCAGGTTGCAGAGCAAGCTAAAACAAGCGGGCAGAAGGTACAGAAACTCGAAGAATTGAAGCCGCAAATCAAGGAACAATTAGAGCAGCAAAAGAAACAGGAAAAGCTTGTGAAGCATGTGGAAGAACTTCAGAAAAATGCTAAGGTCGATATTAAGATTTAATGATGAAAAGAGCTGCCAAAATTGGCAGCTCTTTCTTTATGGTCTTCGGTCCGCCTACTAACACTAACGGCTTTTCATGTTTATTTATTCACCCGTTTTAGAGAAACGTGAAATTCTTTCTCTTATTTCATCACGAACACGTTGGAAGGCAGCCCATATTTCTTCATCTGTTCCTTCTGCTTTTGCCGGGTCTTCAAAGCCCCAATGTTCACGTTTAACTTGCGGTGGTGTCATTGGACATTTGTCTGCCGCATCACCACATAACGTAACGACAAAATCAGCATTATTCAATATGTCAGGGTCGATGATATTCGATGTTTGATTGGAGATGTCCAATCCAACTTCATTCATTGCTTTTACAGCTTTTGGATTCAATCCATGGGCCTCGATTCCTGCACTAAGCACTTGCCATTCGTTACCTAAATATTTCTTCCCCCACGCCTCTGCCATTTGACTTCTGCAAGAGTTACCAGTGCATAAGAAGTATAGTGTTTTTTTAGCCATGATGTTTCTCCCCTTTGTTAGTAAAGTAAGTGTTTAATGAATGATTTGTAACCATATATATAGGCCGGCTAATGTGATGAACAATGTTGGGATGGTTAGGATGATACCCGTTTTGAAGTAGGTTCCCCATGAGATTTTCACACCTTTTAATGAAAGGACATGCAGCCATAATAATGTAGCCAAAGAACCAATCGGTGTAATTTTCGGTCCCAAATCCGAACCGATGACATTTGCATAAATAAGAGCCTCCCTGATTGCCCCTGTTGTATGTGTGTCAGATATGGCAAGAGCGTCTATCATGACCGTCGGCATGTTATTCATAAGCGATGAAAGAATGGCTGCGGTGAATCCCATCCCAACAGTAGCAGCGAATAATCCTTGATCAGCCGTCACTTGAATAAGGTCAGCTAAAATGTTCGTCAATCCAACGTTTCTTAATCCATACACCACGACATACATTCCAATGGAGAAGAACACAATCGCCCATGGTGCGCCTTTTACAACGGCCTTAGTATTAACAGCTGGGCTTCGTGTTGCCATAAACAAGAAGAAAATGGCGATAACACCTGCAATGATGGATACAGGAATGTTGAAAAATTCACTGATAAAATAGCCTACCAACAGAACCCCTAAAACAATCCCAGATAGGCGAAACATTTTTATATCACGAATGGCATCAACTGGCTTCTTCAATTGAGCCATATCATAATTCTTCGGAATGCTCTTTCTGAAGTATAAATATAATACCAGGATGCTAGCCGCTAATGAAAACAGGTTGGGAACGATCATTCTAGATGCGAACTCAATAAACCCGATATCAAAAAAGTCAGCAGAAACAATGTTGACCAAATTACTTACGACAAGCGGTAAGGATGTAGTGTCCGCAATAAACCCACTCGCGATGATAAATGGGAAGATCATTCTCTCCTCCAACTTCAAGTTTCGAACCATCGCCAATACAATCGGAGTTAAAGTGAGCGCGGCTCCATCATTTGCGAAGAATGCAGCGACTAGAGCTCCGAGAATGCTCACATACACAAACATCCTTACTCCATTTCCCTTGGCCGCTCTCGCCATATGTAGAGCTGCCCATTCAAAGAAACCAATTTCATCTAAAATTAAAGAAATAATGATAATAGCAATGAACGCCAACGTCGCGTTCCATACAATACCCGTAACGGCAATTACATCATTGAAGTCAACAACCCCAACGAGTAAGGCAAGTACCGCACCCCCGCATGCTGACCAGCCGATTGACAATCCCTTAGGTTGCCAAATGACGAGTGTCAACGTCAGCAGAAAGATGATACTAGCTAATATAACTGTACCCATTGTTGTTCTCCTCCTCGTTAGTCACAACAAATTCGTTTTCCTTGTGCATTTAATTCTTCTACTTTAAATGCCTGACTTGGCAAAGCCTTGATAACAGTTAGAATATATGAGTGATACGGAGATGTTTGGTTTAACGAGTAAAATATCCATTGTCCCCTTCGCGCCTCATTCACGATTCCGCTATCTTTCAACTTTCGTAAATGTTGGCTAATAGCAGGTTGGCTCATATCAAACAGGTCTACAAATTCACAGACACAACATTCATGTTCAGACATAATTTTTACCATCGTCAAACGGGTTTTATCACCTAAAAGTTTAAGAACATTTGCCGTAGCTTCTATATCCAACGCTTCATTCGTTTGCATGTTATCCCTCCTAGCCTAATCGAATATATAATCAAATGCTTATGTAGTAATTCAATATCATTGTATAAGCATATTCTTATTTAATTAAGGCTTAAATATTCAACAAAATAATTTTTTAAAATTAGGCGAACTTAGCCTACACGCTCCCTTTACTAGCGTTTAGGTATTAGTTTTATTGGACCCTAAAGAAGACCACAATAAGTTGTCTCTTCTATTTGTTCAAAAATCACAATAATGTTATTAAGCTAATCCATAGGTTACTTCATCTAGAAATAAAAGGGTTCAATATAAAAGACCAGTCTGGTTACAAACTGGTCTTTTGGTTTATTCACAACATGAATTATTTTTAATGTCCAATCTCGCTAAAACGGGACTGCCACAGCAAGAATTATCTTTTGTTTCATTTGCAGGAATATTAGAATCGCAGCAACTAGAAGCGAGATTCACACTGCAAACCCCTGTTTCAGGGAGTTCCAAATGCACTTCTTTTGCCCCCTCTACATCTCCTGTCAAATATGCCACCACGGAACGGACTTGTTCATAGCCTGTTGCCAGTAAGAAGGTTGGTGCTCTTCCGTAACTCTTCATGCCAACAATGTAGAAGTTCTTTTCAGGGTGCCGTAATTCTTGTTCACCATGCGGCCGCACGGTTCCACAACTATGAATATTGGGATCAATTAACGGAGCAAGCGCTTCTATGCTTTCCACAGCTGAAGCAAGGTTTATCCTTATTTCATTTAAAAAGGATGTATCAGGTCTGAAGCCCGTACTCACAACGATTTCATCGATATTACCGAGTGTGAAGTTTTCTCCGTTTAGTTCTCCTACTACCTTGATTTTACCGTTTGTTGGAGTAACTCCGTTAATATGAAAGGGAGTAAGAATATGGATTCGTCCAGATTCCACTAATTGCTGAATTCTAATGCCCAATTCTCCTCGAGCGGCCAATCCATCGTTTTCTTGCCCGCCATACACTTCATGGATCTGTTTTTTACGAAGAACCCAGTAGATCTTTGTATCCGTATATTGTTGCTGTAAGGTGGCCAGATCTAATAGGGCATTGATGGCAGAATGGCCGCTTCCAATCACCACGGTCGTTTTATTTTGATATCTGTTTTCTAGTTGTACGACGTTAGGGATGCCATAGTGGATTTGTTTGTGTAATTGTCTCTCCGCATTCGTCCAGATTCCATTTGAAAGGATAGGGTTTGGATTGGTCCAAGTACCTGATGAATCAATGACAGCTTTCGCTTCAATGACTGTTGTGTCACCATTCACTTCTACATACAGTTGAAAGGGAGCCGTGTCCCGTTTTCCTGTTTTTAATTTATCGTAAGCCTTTTTGGCAACACCGACTACTTTTGCTTGTAACATCATCCGTTCCGTTCTTTTATTTCTGGAAGGTTACTTAGCGGCAAAAGGTATTCTTCTACCAATTCGCGACCTGTCGGCAAAGCTTCTTCGTCAGGTGACGTCCATCCAGCGTTCTCCAGTAATTCCTTTGCTGCTTGATCGATGTTATACTGCCACGGAGAAAACATTCGAACGTGTCCCCACTCCAGTATGCTTGAACCCACCGAGTTCCCTGCTTCCAATACGATAAACTTCTCCCCTTTTTTTAGTAAATGAGCGGCCGCGGCCAGCCCCACAGGACCTCCTCCTATAATTGCCACTGGTAATGCACTTTTATCAAATTGACCCATCATTATTCCCTCCTATATTTAAAAAAGTTGTAATTTGCAAGTATTGTCGAAAAATTATACTACCCCCAAGGAGTAGTACAACATACCGAAGACTTCAGCATTCGATCATTAAGCAGTTGCAGAGAACGCACGACTGATTCCTTTTCAAACTCATTCATCGTCTTGAAAATCTCATTTAAGTAATCATTCATCTGCTGATCGATGGTTTGATTGATTTTCACGCCTTCATCGGTCAGGGAAAGGATAGAAATTCTCCGATCTTCTGCATCAGGCGTTTTAGTGACTAAATTCAACTTTATAAGGGATTGGATTTGTCGACTGAACGTCGTGATATCCGTTCCCAGGGTTTCTGCAATTTGCTGGATCGAAGCGTTGTTTTGTCGGTTTATTTCATACAGGATATGGCTTTGTACGAGTGAAATCTCAATTCCATCTGCGCTGCAACAATTTTTATTCAATAATCCAAAACGTCTAGTTAAGAGTTGGAAGAGACCTCTAAGGTTTTCATTTTCCATTACTGTCACCTCACTTTATTTATACGCTAATTACTTGCATTTTACAACTATTCGATACGATTTTTTTCTTATTAATCCTTTTAGCTTGTTAAAAGCCGTCATGAAATTTCGGTGAGTTTGCTTACCATAATAACACGCTTCGCCTTTAAAAAAGTTGGTTTCAATGAATTCTTTTGCCTTTTCCACCACAGGTTCACGAGAAGCTAAAACCAGTTTGAAATAGGCATCAAAATATCCAACAGACAACACACTTGAATGGTTCACTGTCATACTCCTCCTCCCTTATTGTTTACAGTAATTTCTCCATAGCCATCACATCAACAAATTCACCATCTAACATCCCCTGGTTCTTAAACACACCCACTTCGCGATACCCCCGTTTTTTATACAATCCTTGACCCATCCGGTTAAAGGGAAAAGTGAATAACACAATTTTATTGAAGTCATTTTCTATTGCGAGCTTTTCTATTGATTGCAGCAATAAACCGCCAATCCCTTTTCCTCGATGATCTCTTGAGATATAGACGGATAAATCCGCAACCCTTTTATAAGCAGCGCGGCTGTTATATGGGTTTAAAGAAGACCATCCAACAATCTGCCCTTCTTGCTCAGCGACAATGACCTTATATCGTCCCATGTGTTTGGCAAACCATTCCTCCATGTAGGTTTGGTCCTTCGTTTCAATTTCTAACGTGGCAGCCCGATCCTCAATCCCTTGATTGTAAAGTTCTTTGATGGAAACTATGTCCGTTTCCATCGCTTCACGAATGATCATACTTTTCCCCTTCCGTTTGCCAAATGAGTTTTTTCAAAATTCTATAATCGATTTATAACATTAATAGTTGCAAATCACAAGTATCATGATTCTTTATAACGAATTACAGAGCTTGAAACAAGAAAACTGCCGAGTGATCGGCAGTTTTTTCTGCTTTATAAATATTTCCGGTGAATACCTTTTCCATCATAGGAAAACAGGACTTCTTTCCCTTCTATGACTGATTCCATATGAACGGAGCGGCCCCAGAGCTGATGGATATATGGCATGACTTTTTCGAGGTACTTCAGATCCAGTTCAATATCTTCATACCAATGCTTTAGATAAAGTTCCCCATTGCGCATATAGTCCCCATCATTTACTGTGATATAAGGAAAACCGCCGTTAACCCTCATACTCACGAGTTGATCACGAACATTTTCCCATGCCTTATCGACGATTTTATAATCCTTGCCCTGCTTTTGAAATAAGTACATATCCTCCCGCATGACTAGATCTTTCGTCAAATAATTGCGGAGAAAGGAAATATCCGATTCGATTTCCCTGACTTCGAACATCTTTTCCCGGCCAGATCCAGGCTTGACGCCCAGCTTGATCATTTCTTCAGTTGGATTATCATAGCGTTCTTCAATATCTTCAAGCACTTTCAATCCAAGATAATAAGGATTGATGCTGGTCCGTGATGGCTGAACGACGCCTGCGTTCAGTTTTGCGAATTCAATGGCTTCCCCTGAGGATAGATCCAATTCACGGATTATGCGCTGATGCCAGTAGGATGCCCAGCCTTCGTTCATGATTTTCGTTTCCAGCTGCGGCCAGAAATACAGCATCTCTTCCCTGATCATCGTCATGATATCCCGTTGCCAATCGGTTAAATCCCTGCTGTACTGTTCTATGAAAAGCATAATATCCTTTTCAGGCCTTGGCGGGAATTTTTTTCTCTTTTTAATGTTCGATTGCTTCGGTTTATCCTTTTTATCAAGGTTCCATAAATCATCGTATTGTGTGGCTGTCGGTTTTACTTCCTCTTCTTCTTCCTCATCTTCCATCGTCCAGGCAAGTTTCGGTCTCATCAGCGACGGATCGATATGTTCTTCAATGGCTAAAAGTGCATCGAGGAAGGTTTCCACTTCCTTTTTGCCATGCAGGATTTCATATTCACGGATTCTTTCTGCCGTTGCCGACATACTTTCTACCATATCCCTCTTAGTATTATTGAAACGGATATTATTCTTAAAGAAGTCACAATGCGCCAAAACGTGCGCAACAATCAATTTATTTTGTACAAGTGAATTGGAGTCCAGCAGAAAAGCGTAACAAGGATCAGAGTTAATGACCAGTTCATAGATCTTACTTAATCCAAAGTCGTACTGCAGCTTCATTTTATGAAATTGCTTCCCAAAGCTCCAATGAGAAAAACGGGTCGGCATCCCATAGGCACCAAATGTATAAATGATTTCTGAAGGGCAAATTTCATAACGCATCGGGTAAAAATCCAACCCGAACCCAGTTGCTATTTCTGTAATTTCACTAATGGCATATTCCAGAGCCTTTTGCTCCGCTTCATTCATCCGATATCCCCCTTGTCTTCCGCCTTTAAACTAATGTATGAAAAAAAGGAGGAAAAATGCCGTGATCATGAGTAAAGGTCCTCGATAACAGAAAAAAAACACCTCCATGAAGAAGATGTCAGGCAAAATGTTTCATGCAGTTCTGCACTCAAACTTATGGATATTAAAATTTCACTAATTCCGTATTCACAGCCTCTTTTTTCGTTTTTGAACGGACCCAGGAAATGATGAGCGCTGCTATGATTACAAAACCTAAGTACCCTGTGATTGGGTATACCGTCCCAACCAATTCAATAAAGCCAACGAAACTTGCAAGGAACGCGAGGACCCCGACCATGATCACGGATATTTTAAAGCGTTTCGTTTCAGCAGGCACCAACCTGGCGGTGAATGCATACAGCATCCCGACAGCTGTATTATAAATCATTCCTAAAAGGATGATTGATAGGAGATATCCCAACCATGGAGAAATATGATTTGCTAAATGAAGGGTAGGCATACCTGAGCCTTCTATGCCCTTCAAGTCGGACATCATCCCCAAATTGATCAAGAATAGCAAAATCCCCAATCCGATACCTCCTAGAACCCCTCCCATACCAGCCTCTTTCTTATTCTTGAGGGTCCCTCCCATTACGGCTAGCATGGCAATTCCGGCAGTCATATTATATGAAACATAAAGTAATGACCCCATCATCCAATTTCCGGTTGCTGCCGTCCCTTTACTTGAAGATGAAATGATTTGATTGAAACTTAGATCGGATGTAAAAAATGAATAACCTGAAATAATGATCATGATAACAAATAAAAACGGTGTTACGGCACTTATGATGGACATTATTTTGTTAACATTTAGTAAAAGAGTACCAATCGTGAGCACCGTCATGACGATTGCACCAACTATACTTGGAATCCCGAATTGTTCTTCAAAAATCGTTCCGGAACCGGCAATCATGATGACTGTAACGCCAAACAAGAAAAATGTAATAATAATATCGACCACCCTGCCTATATAGCGGCCACAAATATGATCGATGATGCTTTTATGGGAGCGTGTTTGGAGAGTGCTCCCCAATTGAGTAACTTGCATGCCTAAAAACGCGAATAAAGCTGTTGCCACCAAAATTCCCAATACACTGTAGATTCCAAAACTCGTGAAGAACTGTAATACTTCTTGTCCTGAAGCGAAACCTGCTCCAATGATGATTCCAATATAGGCCCCTGCAAGAT
Source organism: Peribacillus aracenensis (assembly GCF_025175645.1). Lineage (NCBI taxonomy): Bacteria > Bacillati > Bacillota > Bacilli > Caryophanales > Bacillaceae > Peribacillus > Peribacillus aracenensis. Next base: position 96,629 of record NZ_JANZMJ010000002.1, on the reverse strand, counting down.
TTACACTATTTTTCATTTCACATACCACCTCAATTATATGATTATTCTGACAATTTAAGGTAAAGGAAATATCTTCCCTTTCATCATTATCCGGTTCTTTCAAACCCCTCCCTGCTTCAAGTTAACGGACCGAAGCCCATGAAGCTGGGAGGCTCTTTTATTTTCAACTCTTATACATTTATCATTTGGTATATCTTTTACTATAGGAAGTGAATTCATCGACCGCAGCGTAATCGACTTCATAGCCAATGCCTGCCGCCTTTGGAACCGTTATGACTCCATCTTCCACTGTAACCTCCGGTTGGATGATGTCTTTATGCCAATAATTCGCGGATGCTGCCGTATCACCAGGCATCGTGAAGTTATCAAGTGTTGTCAATGCGATATTATGGGCACGCCCCACACCAGACTCCAACATGCCTCCGCACCAAACCGGTACATTCCTTTCTTTACATAATTCATGTATTTTCATTGCTTCCGTTAAACCGCCAACCCTGCCGATCTTAATATTAATGATTTTACAGCTTCCCAATTCAAGGGCTTTTCTTGCATCTTCCACGGAATGTATGCTTTCATCCAAGCAAATCGGTGTTTTGATTTCCGCTTGTAATGTGGCATGATCGACAATATCATCTGATGACAAAGGCTGCTCGATCATCATTAAATCAAATTGATCAAGCTGTTTCAGTAATTCGATGTCTTTCAGGCGGTAAGCGGAGTTTGCATCCGCCATGATCGGGACATCGGGATATCGATTGCGCACTTCCCTGATTACATCTACATCCCAGCCTGGTTGGATTTTCATTTTTATTCTTTTATACCCATCCTTCAATCCAGCTTCTATCTTCGCCAGTAATTCAGGTACCGTTTTTTGGATGCCGATACTGATCCCAACATCGATTTCTTCCAGTTCCCCGCCTAAAGCCATGCTTAATGGGATATTATTTTCTTTTGCGTATAAATCCCAGATGGCTCCCTCGATTGCCGATTTCGCCATATTATTCTTACGTATATGCGAGAACATATCCGATACATCACGGGGATGCTCTATTTCTTTATCCAATACAAGCGGTATCAGGAAATCCTCCAGCATGGTCCAATTGGTTTTTATGGTTTCTTCGTTATACCAAGGTGCTGAAAACGCCACAGATTCAGCCCAACCTGAAAGCCCCTCTCCATTTTTCACTTCCACAAGAATGAACTCCTTATCCACAAACGTTCCAAAGCTTGTTGTAAAGGGAGCTACCAAATCCATATTTAAATGACGTAAACGCACTTCTGTTATTTTCATCCCGATTCTCCTCTTATTCTTGTTTTTTTAATAAATAGTTTTGAATAATTTCACCTTGTTCCCGTTCAATCCCGGCTGCAACATATCCTTTGGCAAAAAGCTTTTTGAATAATTCACCGGTTTTTAACCGCCAATCAATCGCAAGGCTGAGATCAGTCTTTTTGATTTGTTGAATATCTGTCGGAATGGGTATGGCGATCACTTCTGCATTGGTTTCAAAATGATAATCCTTGATGTAAGGAAAGCCTTGGTCATTCATTCCTGTCGTTACGATGTGTGTGGCTTTATCTGGAAGCGGAGTGTCTTCCTTTGTTTCCTGGCGTATATTCCATTCCACCATGAATCGATCAGTCGACAATCCTTCATTGAGGGTATCATTCATATTTCCATAACAATCATCCATATAGGTAGAGCAAACAGCTTTTAGCTTACCGATGTTCAAGTTTGCATTCACACTTTCCAATGGATCATACGTCCATGTGATCAAGTCGTAACCTTTTTTCAGTGCTTCTTCTTTTTGCGCAAGTTTAAGTAACCTGCCGTAGCCCTTCTTTTGATGGGCCGGATGGATTGCTAACATATGTGAACAAAGATATGACCTTCCATCCTTGAAACCCGGAAAACTGTATTGAAACCCGACTAACTGGCCATTGATGTAGCCGCCTAAAACAAGCCCGCCGTTTTTGACTGCCGTAATCGTCTGATGGATGGGAACGCAATCCATGCCCCATACAAGAACTTCCAGTCGCTGCACTTCTTGTAAATCCTCAAGTGTTGATAGGGATTTAATGATTAGTTCATCAGTCATGTAAGCGTCCCCCCTCCCCATATTTCTCAAAAGTCAGTATGATGGCTTTGGCCAGGATTTCAATCCCCGATAACAAAGCATCTTTGTTGAACGTCATGTTCGGATGATGGAGCCCTGGTGCCAAATCACAGCCCAATCCAAGCATCGTCGCTTTCAGTTCAGGTCTTTTCAACGTATAAAAATGAAAATCCTCTCCTCCTGTCGTAATGACAGGCGCTACCAGATTTTCTTCCCCGATTGTATCGGCTATCGCTTCAGACATTATTTCCTGGGCTTGATCGTTCACGGTTGCTGCGGCAACATTGGTTCCCGGTTCGAGTTTCACCTCGACTCCATGGACGATCGCCAAAGATTCTGCAACCTTCTCCACCTTCTTGGTGAGCTCTTCCATCATTGAATTATCCTGTGCCCGTAAATCCAATGAGAAAGTGGCTCTCCCAGGGATGATATTGGAGCTTTCCCCTCCAGCAAAAAACTGCGTCATTTTTGCCGAATAAGGGATGGATGGATTGAGATGGATACCATTTAACAAAGTGATGAATGCTGCTCCTATCTCGATGGCATTTTGCCCTTGATGCGGTCTGGCCCCATGTGCATCAGTCCCCGCTATTTCTCCTTTAATGAACTGAGCGGCACCATGGACAATGGCTGGTGCCGCTTGCCCATCCTTCACTTCCTCAACCGGTCTTAAGTGCACCCCATAAAGGAAATCGACATCATCCAATACTTTTTCTTCAATCATCTTCAAGGCGCCCGTACCTTTTTCTTCAGCAGGCTGAAAAATGAATTTAAGTTTACCTCTTGGATGGAAGTCCATTTCTTTCAATACCAGGAATACTCCAAGTGCCAAGGTCATATGCCCATCGTGTCCACAGGAATGATTGGCTTGAAACGTCCCATCCACCTCCTGCCAAAGTGCATCGATATCCGATCGTAACCCTACCGTGAAATCCCCATCCCCGATTTCCCCAATCACTCCTGTACAGTCCTTGAATGTTTTCACCGCACACTGATTTTCCGTTAAAATATTTGAAATGAAAGCTGTCGTATTCACTTCATTCCAACTCGTTTCAGGATGCGCGTGTAAATGCTCAAAGATATCGAGTATACGAGGCCTTAATTTTTCGATAGATTGTGTGATATCCATTTCTGTCTCCCCCTTGTATCCCGGTTTAATCGGCTTGTTCACCGAACTGATGGAAATTTAATCTTTTAAAAGAAAAATTCGTCTTGATTGAACGCATCATATATAGCTTTTCTTTCTTTGAAACCCTGTTCGTCCTTAATCGATACACCAGCTACTAAACTATTCAATAATGAGAATAACACCGGTGCCGTATCGATAGTGGAAGTCCTGGGTGTTGAAATGGGCAATAATATGTCAGCGTATTCAGCAATTGGAGCCAGTTCAGAATCTGTAACACCAATTACAAATGCACCCGCTTTTTTGGCCATTTCCGTGATTTTCACAGTCTCTTTAACATAACGGTGAAAAGAAATGGATACGAAAACGGAATTTTCAGTCATTTTATTCAACAGTAAAAAAATATCATCTGTATCAGGCCTATATAAATGGACCTCTTCCCTAACAAGCCTCAGCGTAAAGGTTAACCAATGTGCTGCCGAAAATGATAACCGGTGTCCGGATATCAAAACATTGTCAGCTGCCGCCAATTTATCAACTGTTTTGGAGAAATCTTCATTTGATAAATTATTCATTGTCTTTTCAATGCTGATGATATCTTGCCCCATCACCTGAGCCATGAAGTTTGGCTGATTCGCGGCTTCAAGTTTTGAAGAATGATATTCATTCAAACTGCTGCTCTCGTATATCAATTGATTGCGAATAAGTTTTTGAAGTTCCGCATATCCACTTAACCCCAATGAATAGCAAAAGCGGATGATGGTCGTTTCACTCACCCCTATATCCTTACCGAGCTCTTGAGCTGAAGTGACTGCAAATGTATGTGAATGCACTAACAAGTATTTTGCTACCTTTTTTTGACCAGTGGATAAACTAGGGAATACTTCTTTAACCTTTTGCTGTAAATCCATAAAACATCCCCTCTGAAGCAAGATATGAATCCAATACTTTTTATAGAACAATATGAAGTTATCACTTCATCAATAATAGTGAGTATTTTATCACGGGACTTCCAATAAAACAACAATATTCTGAATTTTTAATAAAAAAGAAGGAGCAATATCATTCAATCACACAAAAAACCACGAAGATGGGCTCCGTGGTTTTTCTTAATCTTATTTTTTATGGCGCTTTGCATAGCCACAGCGTTTACATAATTCTTCAACTGCACATCTTCTTGAAAAACCATCATACATATTTTTCGCCCGTTCACCATTTAAAATGTCTTCAAGTGATGTTTCGAATATATTTCCAAGCGGTATTTTCCCTTCACTATCCAAGCAACAAGGTACCACTGTACCATCCACCAAGATGCCTAACTGATCTCTAAGGGCATAGCAGAAAATATTTTCATCGATAATGTCACGGTCCAATTCCGGCCACTCGAATTTTTCGGCCATGTTTATATAAACCCGGTCCTTCAACTTAATATTATTCTTTTGCTGAAGAGCTTCACTTAAACGAATGTCCAATGAAAGCTTCTCCTCCAGCATGCTAAGAATATCGTCGTTCAGGCCATTACTCGCTTTTAATTCAGCCGTATCCATATTCCATAAACGAATGGCACAAATCACTTCACTTTTTTCATTTGCTTCATTTATGAAATCGGCAATATTACTGACATAAGAATCAAGGCTATTGCTCGTATCATTTGCCTCAAAGCTATGAAGTGAAATATTCACCTGCCGAAGGGCTTTTTTGGAGAGCAGCTTGTCTTTGACCTTTTGAATCAAAGTACCGTTCGTTGTAATATTAACCTTCAGGTCATTTTCAGCACTGATATCCAGGAATGTACCCAAATTTTTATTTAAAAATGGTTCACCCATCAGATGAAAATAAATATGATCGGTGTGTGGTTTGATTTTCTTGATTACATCCGTAAACCCTTCAGGATCCATGAATTTCAGGGTCCTTTGCAAGCTGGAACTTGGACAAAAATTACACTTCAAATTACATATATTCGTAATTTCCACATAAACTTTCTTAAACCTTCTCATTTTTTAATACCCCTACAATCAAGCTTATTGTTTCAATCTGATACTAACTATACTGGTTAGCTGCTCATAAATGCAATGAAAACTTCATGGCAGCTGAACGGATGTGAATCACTTTCCATTGGCAACTAATCCGGTATTCACCATTTTCCCGACAACCTATAAAAGAAATCAGAAAAAAACATCTTCTCGAGGTGAAGATGTCCGATAAGGTGCCTACCTTGAATTTTCCGTTTGTTCTGACCTCACTTCTCTTTTTGCTCCGTGACCTTCAAACTAAGTAATTTTTCATTTTTCAAATCATGTTGTACGGTCACGATTACATTGAACTTCTGACCTTTATCATCGACCAAGAATCTGAAAACGTCTTCGACGAGATTTTTCGATACAGTTTTTCTGCCCTTATATTCGTAATCATTAATCTCAACTTCAGGATAATCTGCCTGCACAACTGTAATTGCAATCTTTCCGTATTTTTCGTAATCGGGTTTTTGGGCATGTGCTGAAATGGCCCCTGCTTGCATGATCAAAAAAATCCCCATTAGCAACACGATGACTTTTTTCAAAATCTTTTCCTCCTTATACTTTCCGCTTACTATTATTATGTAAAATTGTTCAGTTGTTATGCAGCTGCTTCGCTTCTTTTACAAGCATGATTCCAACCAATCGATTCCTCTTCCACTCCTCAGGAAACACAGCCAACGGCGGATTGGTTTCATCCACTAAATAACTAAGCTCGATCGTCATTCCCGGGCGGCGGAATTCAGTGATGAACCAATCCGTAAATCCGCTTCCTACCGCTTCTTTTTCCGGAAAGGTCAGTTCATATCCAGTCAATTCGGAAGTTTTTTTGGCAATCCCATAATCCCTCGCCATATTTTTCCGTTTGTTTTTGTAATGCCAAAAGATTTCCCTTCCTGAGGTATGGTAGGAAACAGCAATAAGGGGATCGATCTCCTTCGTGAAATCCGTAAGCGCTTTTACTTCAGCTGCTACTAATGGTTTTCCGCCTTTATAAAATTGATACGTTGGTTTTGTTTCATCACTCATGACCTCTTGCCATCCAGTCGGATACTGCCTATTTAAATCAATGCCTTTAGCGTTGGCTTTCCACCTGGACCAATTCCTGCTAAATCGGTTCATTTTCCATACTGCAGCCTTTTCAAAAACATTTAAGTTGGAGAGATCTCCTTGCTGGATGCTTACTCCATCTGGATTCAGCATCGGAATGAACCAGATGCTCACTTCATCCAATGATTCCGTCCGGTATTCTCCAACTGGTTTGCCCGCTTGATAGGCGGCTGCATACTCTTCAAGCATGCGCATTAAAAGTATGGAGCTGAGCCATTCCCTTCCATGATGTGATCCCACCAGCAAAATCGATCTTTTTCCTTTCCCTAATTTGACTGCCTTTATATTTTTCCCTTTTTCAGTTTGTCCGATTATTTTAACGTTAACTTCATACTGCTTTTGGATTCCCTGCAGATCCATTTCCATCTGTTCAGGGGAATACGCTTTTGCCGCCAGCGATGGTTCAGGAAAAAAAAGCAGCACCAATATTCCTATTACAAGTATTTTCCTCATGCACTCACCTTTTATTTTTATTCAGGAAAAAAGCAACAACCGCGGTCCAAATACATCGCCACTTATTGTAAGGAAATGTTCTTTCATATCTGAACAAAATACAAATAGCTCCTTATTAAGGGGGAGAAGAACATGAGGATTGCGGATTATGATCAGGCATTGTTTCACACACACCGTTCTGATTGGGACAGCTTGTTAGTATTGATGGTTCGAACGAAAGATCACTTTCTTTCGAAAAAAATAGAACATTTTTTGCATGCTTACAGGTTTGAGCATGATTATCAAATCATTCAATCCCAGCTGTATGCACTGCTTCGCTATCTGGATCATGCAGCAGAACAAACAAGTGATTATTTAAGTGAACTTCCAAGCTAAAATCAACTATAGTTTTTGCAAAACGGGAAAATTTATACAAGAGGATTAATTATCGGGGATATAACTTTGGCTGGTGAAACCCTATAAAACAAGGAAGGGTCAGGTATTTAAATACCTGACCCCCATTTTCATTATTTTTTCATTGCAGTATATGCAGTTGCATACATTTTAAGCTCTTCAATCATACCTTCTACAAGTACGGCAGATTCTTCAAATAAACCATCATTTTCGTAATCGAAGCAATGTGGATCAAGCACCAATTGTTTAGCTATCACATTTGCATAAAGGCTTCGCCCCACTGTCCTCATGGAATTCAAGGCGTTGATTCCACCTTTACCTCCGCCGGAGACAGCCAAAAGTGCAACTGGTTTATGCGTGAATTGCTCACTACTTAGAAAATCCAAGGCATTTTTCAAGGCTCCGCTCATGGAACCATGATATTCCGGAGTGGTCAGGATTACGCCATCCGCTTCCTCGATGCTTTTCCGAAGACCTTGAATCACATCCAATTGATATTGCTCACCTTCACCTGAATATAAAGGGATTTCACTATTGCTTAAATCAATAAGTTCCGCTCCGTATTTCTTGGATATGTAGCGTGAGGCTATCCCCGTACGCCCTTGTTTACGTGGTGAACCGTTAATGATTACTAATTTCATGAATTAATACCTCCATTATTCCCGATGTTTTCCGAGATCAGTCGCCAATACAGTATACCAAACCGGAAACGGAATTTCCTAGAGTTTTGATCATTCATGCTGCTGAAAATTTCCTATCACAAAAAAACGAAAGACCGAAAAGGGTCTTTCGTTTAGCTTTCATATATTTAAACCAACGCCTCAATCTTGCTCATGAAATCTTCCATGACTCCCGATAACTTGGACTGAGCTTCTGGCATTGATTTACCTTGGACACCGAAATAGAATTTAATTTTCGGTTCAGTGCCAGAAGGGCGGAGGCAAACCCATGTACCATCTTCAAGGAAATACTTCAATACATTTGATTTCGGAAGCTCGATCAAATCTTCATCATTCGAAAGTAATGTACGCTTTTTGCTGCGTTGATAGTCTTCTTCAGCAACTACCGGAATGCCAGCTATTCGGGAAGGGGGATTTTGACGGAATTGATTCAATATTCCAGAAATCTGTTTCGCTCCCTCTATGCCCTTTAAAGTCAATGAACGTAATCCTTCCAAATAAAAGCCGTATTTTTCAAACACATTCAGTAACCCTTCATATAGTGTCAATCCCTGCTTTTTATAATGAGCACAGACTTCAACAGCCAGCACTGCGGCTTGAATGGCATCCTTATCACGTGCAAAGTCTTTAATCAGGTAACCGTAGCTTTCTTCATATCCGAACAAAAAGCTATTTTCCCCGCTTACATGATATTGATTTATTTTCTCGGCGATGAACTTAAACCCGGTAAGTACATCAACCGTCTTCAAGCCATATGACTCGGCAATCGCCCGACCGATTTCTGAAGTGACGATGGTTTTTAAGACGACTCCATTTTGAGGAATCTTCCCTTTTTCATTTTTCTGGGACAGTAAATAGTCCAGGAAAAGTGCACCTGTTTGATTTCCAGTCAGGACAACATATTGACCTACTTCGTTTTTCACGGCAATTCCAAGCCGGTCGGCATCTGGGTCTGTTGCGATCAATAAATCCGCATCCACTTTGTTTCCAAGTTCGATGGCCATTTCAAATGCAGCTGGTTCCTCAGGATTTGGTGACTTAACTGTCGAAAAATTCGGATCTGGCAATTCCTGCTCCTTGACGATATGCAAATTTTGATACCCTAAGCTTTGCAGTGCCCGCCTGACGGATTTATTGGCCGTTCCATGAAGCGGTGTAAAGACGATTGACACATCTATTTCCTCGGCAAGCTGCGGATTCTCGGGAACTGTGAGCAACTTACGGTTATATGCCGCATCCAATTCCTCCCCGACCATTTCGATGAGGCCCTTCCCTTTAAGGATATCAGCTTCTTCAATCTGAATTTCAAGCTCATTTTCAATGGCATTCACGTAGCTGATCACTTGATCGGCTGCTTCCGGGGGCAATTGTGCCCCATCCTGCCCATAAACCTTGTAACCATTATATTCAGGCGGATTGTGGCTTGCCGTGATGACGATTCCAGCAAAAGCATTCAGCTCGCGAACCGCAAACGACAATTCCGGAGTCGGACGCAATTCATCGAATAAATAAGCCTTCACCCCAAATGTAGCCAAGGTCTTAGCTGCTTCGAGTGCAAATTCCGGGGACTTATGCCTCGAATCATAAGCGATCACAGCCCCTCTTCCTTTTGCTTCTTCCCCAAACGAAGAGATATATTGAGCCAACCCAACCGTAGCCTTCCTTACAGTGTAAAGATTCATCCGGTTCGTTCCCGCTCCGATTTCCCCACGCATCCCGCCTGTTCCAAATTCTAAATTTTTATAAAAGGCATCTTCGAGTTTTGCTTCATCCCGCTGCATTTCCTCAAGGAGGACACGTAATTCCCCATTTAAATTCTGGTACCCTGCCCATGTGGTGTATAAAGATTTCCAATCCATCTCCAACATCTCCTCCCAACGCCTTATTTGTAATGATTATGTATCTTCCTTACATATACAAAATTATCATATTTATTCCAATAAATGAAGTAAAGGCTCGTAATGAAAAGAACCACATCTAGCATTCTTCACATCACGAGCCTTTTTTACCTCTTTATTTTTCGCCATTTTTGTAATGCAGATTGTAAATATCATGGCGGCGATCTTTCAATTGCCTTACAGTACCAGACTGACGCTCCCGCCTTAAGATCTCCAAATCAACATCGCCTATCAGGACCATCTCAAGGTTCGGGCTGGTTTCCCCGACTATGCCGTCACGCGCAAATTCGAAATCCGATGGAGCGAAGATTCCCGATTGGGCATACTGAATATCCATATTTTCCGTTTGCGGAAGATTCCCGACCGTTCCGGAAATGACGGTATAAATTTGGTTTTCCACAGCACGGGCCTGAGCACAATAACGAACTCGCAGGTAGCCTTGCCTGTCTTCTGTACAAAATGGAGTGAATATGATTTTGGCTCCCATGTCGGTAGCAATCCGGGCGAGTTCCGGAAACTCAATATCATAACAAATTTGTATGGCGATTTTTCCACAGTCCGTATCAAAGACTCGAACGCGGTCACCGGCGTTAATACCCCACCATTTTCTTTCATTTGGTGTGATATGAATTTTATATTGCTTTTCAATCGTTCCATCGCGACGGAATAAATAAGCGATATTATAGATATTATCATCATCTTCTTTTACGAAATGGGAACCGCCGATGATATTGACGTTATACCTTACAGCTAAAGTGGTAAACAATTCAATGTACTGCTCCGTGAAATCCGACAGTTTCCGTACAGCCAAGCTTGGTGATCTTTCATTCAAGAAAGACATCAGCTGGGTGGTGAATAATTCCGGGAACACGGCGAAATCCGCATTGGCATCCGAAGCAACGTCGGTAAAATACTCGACTTGGTTAGCGAAGTCTTCGAATGAATCGATTTTACGCAGCATGTACTGCACGACGCAAACCCTTACCGGTTCTGATGTTTTATAATAACGTTTTGTTTTAGGTTGATAATCGACGTTATTCCACTCCATGAGCGTAGCATACTTATTCGATTGCAGATCATCCGGTAAATAATTCGGATTGATCCTCATAAGCGTGAACCCATTTAAAAGCTGGAACGAAAGAACCGGATCATATATTTTATGCAATTGCACTTCTTTCACATATTCCCTTGGTAACAGTTCCTCCGCATGTTTATGGTAATTGGGGATCCTGCCGCCGATAATGATGCTTTTTAAATTCAAATGGGCAACAAGTTCTTTTCGTGAATCATATAGTCTTTGACCAATTTTCATCCTGCGGAATTTAGGATGGACCATGACCTCGATCCCATATAAATTATAACCGTCCGGATTATGATTCGTGATGTATCCATTATCTGTTACATCATCCCATGTATGTCGGTCATCATATTCGTCAAAATTAATAATGAGACTGGAACATGAGCCAATCACTTTTCCATCATATTCAGCCACAAACTGTCCTTCCGGAAAAATTGCCAGATGACTCTCAAGCTGATCTCGCTTCCAGGGAACCATTCCAGGAAAGCAACTCGACTGCAAAGCAATTATTTCATCTATGTCTCCTAGCCTCATATTACGTATTTCCATTATTTTTTCATATTTATGCAGGTCCAAATTGGGCATTTTCCTCATACTCCTTTAATCTCTTCCATAAGAATTATACCCCTTATTCAAAAATTAAAACAACTGAACCTACCCATGGATTTCAAAATTGCATGGATAAAAACCATTCTCAATGCCCGATAAAAAGAATATATATTTTACAGACCCCGTCCATACATACTATACTTTTCATGAGAGCAAAAAGAGATGGGGAAGAGGAACCATGAACAAGACTATTTGCAATGGGGAAAACCTATTAACTTTAGCCTTGGCTGCTCCATCATTGCTATGTTTGGAAGCTTTTATTTCTCTGAAATTAAGCAAAATGAACCGTTTGCGCTCTGTTGGTATCAGCGGCGTATCCTTTTACGATCATTTTAGGAATTGCAATCATTCGATAAGATCATTGGATTTGCTTTTATACCAGGATAGTAACAGCATCGGTGCATACATTTTCACGTATCATTATTTTGCAAAGGTTTCATTCTTTCCCGAACACACCCTTGCATGAGGAAGGGTTCCATGTACAGGACAATATATTAACGTATTGGTTTCATCACCATCACGTTCTAGCCTTGACTGCATTCGTCATTATTATTTACATCGTATGGACAAGATCCAAGGAGGTTGCAGCTTAATGAAGAAAATGGCTATATTTTTAGTGATAATCGTCGCCCTTTTTGTCCTGCTGGGCGTTTTTACAAACATGAAAAAAGAAGAAAAATCAAAAGGAAATCCATACGGCAAGGATAAGCTTAAACCTGCCACTGTCGATCAGCTGGATGACCCCAATTATCAAAATTTGATCCTTCCTGTAGAGTTGGAGAAGGACCTCCAAGATAGTAAAGACGTGACCGTTTATTTCTATAGTCCTACGAATTCAACCAGCCAAAAAACCACACCAGTCGTAGCACCTTTGGCAGAGAAGTTGGGTATTGATCTTGTTCAATTCAATCTTTTGGAGTTTGAACAAGGATGGAGCGATTATGGCATCAAAAAGACCCCGACCATCGTTCACTATAAAAATGGTGAAGAACAAGAACGAATCGTCGGTTTTAATGATGAAGTAACGTTCGAGAAATGGTTCGAGGACCATGATATTAATTAGGAATGGAAAAAATGAGCCGGCCTTAACGGAAATGCTTCTCCCGTTATAGCCGGCTCATTTTTTTTGCCTTATACTAAATATTGATTCGCCACCTGGATGTCCATCATCTGCATATCATTATTCGCTTCTTGGTTTATACTTGAAAAATGGTCATAATAAAAGGGGAAGAATATTCCGCATTCATTCAATAGTGTGATGTTATGTTGGAACAATTCTTCAGATTTAGATTCCATCATTATAAAATCTTCTCTCTTTTGTTTGTCTAATATCGACATAAGAACTTGAAGACATGTCATTACTTGAAATGCGTCTCTTAATGTTGCCAAGTAAGTAACAGAACTTTGATTGGGTTCTAAAACGCCAATCTCGCGAAAATGAAGAATTTCACTTTCCGTAAAGTATTTTGGAAATACAGATTCGTAGAAACGAGAAACGAGACTCGCTATTTCTTGCTCTTGTTCTTCAGTTGAAGAAAAGACCGTCTTCACTAAAAAAACCACCTTTTTTCAGATCCGTTAGACCTATCTATTATATGTATATTCTAGGACAAGCGATTTCTTTCCCAATAGAATAACATAAATTTTGTAAAAAATATGTGGTAATTTCCACCACGAAAATTTCATCAATAGGTCCAAGGTTACTTTTTTCACGATTTATCTTTAAATATTAAATATTTTTTTCATTTAAATAAAACCAAAGTAGTCGAAAGTAGGAGTCTAATTGGAAAATTTTAAATTAACTAACCAACATTTAAAAATAGATGTTCTTCAAAGTTGGAATGGATTAACATTGGAAAAGCTTTTTAGGGAGCGGTGGAAGGCCCCAAAGAAATTAGTCCATGAATGGAGGATGAGTAAAGAAGTGACAGTGAACGGAAATTCCGTCGCATGGTCAACTGTTCTTAATGAAGGGGATACGATCAGCATCCCTTTATCGGATCACGCTGAAAAAGAAACTGTTCAAGCGACAGACTTAGGAATTTCCATCATATATGAAGATGATGTGTTGTTGATAGCCAATAAACCGGCTGGAATGGATACCCACCCTTCTCAACCGGGTGAGTCACACTCCCTCATCAATGGAGTGGCGCACCATCTTCAAAAAACTGGCCAGTCCTGTATGATCAAGCATATTCATAGGCTTGATCAGGATACCACCGGTGCGGTCCTTTTTGCCAAAAACCGCCTCATAGGGTCCATGCTAGATAGAATGTTGGAAGAAAGGGAGATCAAACGGACATATCTAGCTTTAGTCGAAGGAAACATTAAAAAGAACGAAGGCGAAATCAAAGAAAAAATTGGCCGCGACCGACACCATGCCACGAGACGAAGGGTTTCCCCTACAGGCCAGACGGCAGTCACCCATTTTCAGGTACTCAATCGCGATCCCAAGAAAAACTTGACGCTTGTCAGCTGTACACTGGAAAGCGGCCGAACCCATCAAATCAGGGTGCATTTCAGTCATTTGAATCACCCCTTGGCCGGAGATACCTTGTATGGCGGAAAAAAGACATTTCCACGTCAAGCCCTGCATGCAAGGAAAATCGAATTCATCCACCCCATTTCAGAAAAAAAAATGAGCATTGAAGCTCCTTTCATGGATAGACCTGAAATATTCGATGTCACCATTTAAACTGAATAAACACCGTTCCATTGGGACGGTGTTCTTATTACTTCCATTGGTTTGAAATTGTTGCCCATATTTTTTGTGGACCAGCGGCAGGATTTTCTACGATTGGGTTGAATTGGTTTAAAGCATGCCGGGACGAAATCTGTCCATTTTGGCAAAAAAAAAATAGCTGGCCACTTGGGCCAGCTTAATCTTTGCATTTATGAAGCTTTTCTCATGCCTTTTAAGATAAGGCTTAAGACGAAAACAAACACGATAGCACCAATCAATGCTGGAATTATAGCGAAATCCGCTACTGAAGGGCCCCAGTTCCCAAGAATTAATGAACCTAACCATGCACCAACAAAACCAGCGATAATGTTACCGATAATTCCAAATGGTACGTCACGTCCAACGATCATACCTGCTAACCAACCAATGATACCTCCGATAATTAATGACCATAAAAATCCCATAATATATTTCCTCCTTTAAATTAGTTATTTTTCAATTTCTGCAGCAGACTCCAAGAAATCAAATCACTTCCATATTGTCATGCCTTTTTTCAGTATTTTTAACTTTTACATTCAAATGGTATGATGCCGATAACGCACAATATCTAATGAATGTGAATGTTTTAGTTATTGGGTAGATTTAGCTAGCTATAGCCCTTGAGTAACTGATTGGACAATCCTCATGTTAGTGATTTTTTTCTTTTTGTTTGCCGCTGTACTCATTATTTTCCCCGTTTAATTAATCTAAAACCTAATTTTTTTTAAAAATATTTGGCAACGAAAACAGGATTATTAGACATATTAAACGGGTATACCATATGCTCAACTTTGTCACATAGTTAGTATAAGCAATAACTGTCTCAATTATGTTCATGAGGAAAAAGAAAAAGGATGCCCCATTCGGGACACCCTTCTATCAGTATTTTTTAGAACAAAAGTTCATCGGGATTGCTGCCGAACCGTTCATTTTTGTTCAAGGCATCTATTTGATTCATTTCATTCAGGCTTAATGAAAAGTCAAATACCTCTGCATTTTCCTTGATACGGGACGGCGTAATCGATTTAGGTATTACAACTAGATCATGTTGTAGATGCCACCTAATCAACACTTGGGCTGAGCTTTTCCCGTGCTTCTTCGCTATATGATTAATTGTCGGCTCTTCCAATAGGTTCCCTCTGCCCAGCGGGCTCCAAGATTCTACCTTTATTTCATGTTTTGCACAGTAGTCACGAATTTCGACTTGAGTCAAAAGTGGATGCAATTCAATTTGATTGACCACCGGTTTCACTTCACTGTTTGCAAGTAACTTCTCCAAATGATGCACATGGAAATTACTTACACCGATTGATTTCACCTTTCCATCCTTATAAAGCTTTTCCAATGCCCTCCAGGTTTCCAGATATTTATCTTTTCCCGGCCAGTGGATCAGGTATAAATCCAAGTATTCCAAACCAAGGCGATGTAAACTATCATCAAATGCCTGGAGCGTCGTTTCGTATCCTTGCTCTGTATTCCACACTTTAGATGTAATGAACAATTCTTCACGTGGCACTCCGCATTCCCTAATCGCCTGGCCAACACCTTCTTCATTTTCATAAATGGCCGCCGTATCAATCGCACGATAACCAACTTCGATCGCTTTCTTGACGGATTCAACCGTTTCATTGCCATTTTTCACTTTAAATACACCGAAACCCAACTGTGGCATTTTAACTCCATTATGTAAGGTGATCGTTTCCCCAATATTTGAAATCATTCCATCATTCCCCCTTACTTTTATTTACCAATTATACCTCCCTCCACCTTCTATTTCTAACCATAAGCTTCGGGACTTATAGAGCCTCTTAAGCGAAAACACACCCTTACATACCATTTATATATATTAAAGGGATCATTTTGTCTTTTAAATCATTCACTAAGTTAAATATTTTGTAAAAAAATGACGAAACATCTATCCTTATAGGTATGAAATTCGTTACAATTGAATAGTTCGGCTTAAAACCAAGTAAAAAAGAAGGTGCCAAATTTTAAGAATAATCAAATGTAAAACTCCCATTCTAATATTGAGGAGTTGCAAACTGTCCTGCCCATTCATTGGCGACAATCCATATACACTTTACATACTTGAAATCAAGGGAGTCCTCCATGTATGAATAGCCTACTCATCTTAACCGCGCTAATTATTATTTTTGCTTTGGTCTTTGACTTTATCAATGGCTTCCATGATACGGCTAACGCCATCGCTACAGCAGTATCAACAAAGGCGCTTAAACCACGTCATGCAATCATCATGGCTGCGGTCATGAATTTATTAGGAGCACTGACCTTCACCGGTGTAGCGCATACCATAACGAAGGATATCGTTGATCCTTTCACATTGAACAATGGTTCTTATGTAATCCTTGCCGCCCTGCTTTCGGCAATAATATGGAATTTAATCACTTGGTATTTTGGCATTCCAAGCAGTTCCTCCCATGCGATCATTGGTTCAATAGCGGGAGCTGCCATCGTGGCTAGTGGATTCGATACGATTAAATGGAGTGGATTCACTAAAATTGTACAAGCATTGATTCTATCCCCTATCCTTGCCTTCACGCTTGGATTCATTGTATACAGTATCTTCAAGGTAGTATTCAAAAATAATAATTTAGGTAAAACCAATAAGCGATTCAGGAGAATACAGATTCTCACGGCTGCCATCCAGTCTTATACACATGGAACGAATGATGCTCAAAAATCCATGGGGATCATCACGATGGCTTTAATCGCAAATGGGTATGCCTCTACCTCTGAAGTTCCTTTCTGGGTACAACTATCCTGCGCAATAGCCATGGCGCTTGGAACATCAATCGGAGGCTGGAAGATCATCAAAACCGTTGGCGGTAAAATCATGAAAATCCGCCCGGTTAACGGCGTGGCTGCCGATATGACTGGAGCATCCATCATTTTCGGTGCAACCTTCCTGCATATGCCGGTCAGCACGACACATGTCATATCTTCTTCAATACTTGGGGTCGGTTCTGCACACCGCATCAAAGGGGTAAAATGGGGAACCGCAAAAAACATGTTGATCACTTGGTTCATTACATTGCCAATTTCCGCTTCCTTAGCTGGAATCATTTACTATTTAATTGCTTTATTTTTATAGAAACTTTTGCCTTTCCATATTGGAAAGGCTTTTTTTCTACAGATTCCCCTTATAATTGTAGGGTTTTTCCCATTTTTTAATTTTCATTGTGTTTTTATATAAAGTTTTATTAAGATTTTGTAAATTTTCGTCGAAAAACCTTCCCGGATACTACATGAATTCGTTACAATCAATTTGTTAATACTAAGCGTACGACTAAAGTGCGTAAATTTGCATGACTAATTGGGAGGCTTTAACATGGCTTTTAAATCAAAAAAAGACAAATTCGCAGTAATGCTTTTTAACATCGCTCAAAACCTTAAAGAAGGTGCTGACTATTTCGCGGATTATAAACTCAAAAACATCTCCGATCTCAAAGTATTTTCAGATACGATGAAAGACTATGAGCATAAAGGCGATTCAATGGTTCATAATGTGATTAAAGAGCTGAACAATGCCTTCATCACTCCTATCGAACGGGAAGATATTCTTGAATTGACCATGAGAATGGATGATGTCATAGACGGTTTGGAACACTGTGCAGCATTATTCGAGATGTACTCAATTGTCAATGCAGATGAGTATATGCTTAAGTTTGTGGATGCAATCAAACAGTGTACGTATGAGATTGAAAATGCTGTCGATACACTATCCACTAAGAAATTACCAATGATTCGTGAAAATGCAATCAAGATTAAAGATCTTGAATCAGTTTGTGACGGAATCCAACGTCAATCAATCAAAAACTTGTTTACAGTTGAAAAAGATCCAATCAGGATCATTCAATATAAAGAAATTTACGAAAGCCTTGAAGAGATTGCCGATCACTGTCAAGCAGTGGCCAATACACTTGAAACAATCATAATGAAAAACGCCTAAGGAGTACCCCAATAAATGGATACTTTATTAATTTTAACAATATTAATCGTTTTCTTTGCTTTAGCATTTGACTTCATCAATGGTTTTCATGATACAGCCAATGCAATTGCGACTGCCGTTTCAACAAAGGCCATGAAGCCTAGGCATGCCATCATCATGGCAGCCATCATGAATTTCGTCGGAGCTATGACATTCACTGGAGTAGCGAAGACCATAACGAAGGATATCGTGGATCCGTTCACGCTTCCGAATGGTTCGTATGTAATCATGGCTGCTCTGCTTGCCGCTATCATATGGAACCTTCTTACCTGGTATTACGGAATACCAAGCAGTTCCTCCCATGCATTGATTGGTTCGATTGCCGGTGCCGCCATTGCTGCAGCAGGCTTCACCGGCATTAAATGGGAAGGATTCATGAAAATTCTTCAAGCTTTGATCTTCTCCCCGCTAATTGCTTTTGCAATCGGGTTTATCGTATACAGCATCTTTAAAGTAGTCTTTAAAAATAATAACCTGACAAAAACAAACCAAAAATTCCGTACTATACAGATTGCTACTGCGGCACTTCAATCGTATACCCACGGAACGAACGATGCACAAAAAGCGATGGGTATCATCACGATGGCCCTCATTGCGAATGGTTATGCATCAAGTACCGATATCCCCTTCTGGGTTCAATTCTCCTGTGCGCTAGCAATGGGGCTTGGAACTTCCGTCGGCGGATGGAAAATCATTAAAACCGTTGGCGGCAAAATCATGAAAATCCGTCCGGTCAATGGTGTTGCAGCGGATTTAACCGGGGCTTTCATCATTTTCGGCGCGACAGTTATACACATGCCAGTCAGTACAACCCATGTTATTTCGTCTTCAATCCTTGGTGTTGGATCTGCGCATCGTGTCAAGGGCGTTAAATGGGGAACGGCAAAAAGAATGATCATCACTTGGTTCATTACCATTCCCATCTCGGCAACATTAGCTGGTTTGCTTTATCTTTTAATTAACTTCTTATTCTAAAATAAAATCCCTTCCGGTTTCCACGGTAGGGATTTTCTGTTTTTAACAAAGGATTTATCTATGCTTATTAATAGGAAACGTTTAAAATTCAAGAAGAAGGAATTTTTTTTAGCGAGGGGCAAATAAAAATGAAGGAATTCGAAAAAAATAGAGATATTTTTAAAGACCTTTATGGAGATATGATGGAATTTGCCGATAGAATCAGTTCTGTTTTGGGTTGCCCCATTACGATCGAGGACGGTAACCACCGCTTACTTGCTTATAGCACACACGATGATACTACGGATCAGGCTCGTATCATGACCATAATCGGAAGACGTGTCCCTGAAAAGGTCATCAACAGTTTATGGAAAGATGGCTTCATCCCCGCATTATTGAAAGAAGATGCCCCCATTAAAATCGGGGCCATCAGTGATGTCGGTCTCGGTAACAGGGTTGCGGTTTCCATCCGGAAAAATAATGAAGTACTTGGATTCATTTGGGCTTTGGAAGTAAATGAACCTTTCTCCGGAGAAGATATGAAATTTCTGCAATTCGCTGCCAAGGAGGCGAAGAACCAGTTACAGCAATTGCAATTGAAAAAGAAAAGGAAAGAAGCAGGTCATCAAGAGTTCCTTTGGCGCATGTTGACCGGGCACTACCAAGAAGAATCGGAAATAATTGAACATTTCAAGAAATTTTCCATCCACGTTCCAGTGGTTTTTTCCATATTGGTATTCGAATTTCCTAAAGAGATCAATCGCGAAGTGGAGCGCTACATCTCATACATGTTAACGACCACTCAGAAGATAAACAGTTCCTTATTCGCCATTGACCATAACAAGCTCATTCTTTTCGCGGGAGGCAACCAGGAAAACAGCCCATCTTTCACTTCATCGATTTATGAGTTCATTCCTTTTTTCATTCTGGAGATGAAACAGCGTTTCGGTGTTGAGCATATCCTTGGAACGGCTGGCAATATGTATAAAAACTTAATGGATGTTAAATCAAGTTACGAAGAAGCTCAATACACCCTTAAAATGAAGAGTATTTTCCCAGATGACATGAAACTCATTTTACATTATGAAGAACTTGGCATGTTTCAAATGATTGAGTCACTCGCAAGCAACAAACAGCGTCGTGTTCATCCTTCAATCCTTAAGCTAAAAGCATATGACATGAAAAACCAGACGGAATTGCTGCGAACGCTCACTGTCTATCTAGAGAAAGACTGCAATCCAAATGAATCTTCAAGTAATCTTCATATCCATGTGAATACATTGAATTACCGATTAAAAAGAATCTCTGAAGTGGGAAATATTCGACTAAAAGACCCGATTCAAAAAATGTCCCTCTTCCTTAACATTAAACTTAATCAATATGATGAATTTCACAAGAAAAATTAATGATATATTCCCTGATATGGAATACTAGAAGTGTGGAAAGGTTGATCATATGAAACTTGAAACAAAAGAAGAGCTTGAAAAAGAATTAACAATCATTGAAAAATGGGAAAAAGATCAGAAAGGACTATGGTTTTGGGAGCGGATCGGACGGATTCCCTTCAAGCTATTGGATAAGTTGACACCGGATTTCATTCAGAAAAAATTGGGTGTCATGCTTGATGAAATCGGCAGCTACATTCAGAATGGCGGAAAATATTTAACGAAAGAAACTCATATTCTAAGTCAGCTGCAAGCAAAGGTTCCCGAGTTGGAAATTAAAGCCCTGAAAGATGTTTCAGGCATCCCCCTCCAAATCATGGATAGCGTGAGTCAGGATATTAAAAATTCAGGCAGCAAATTGGCAACGGTTCAAGGTGCCACTACAGGGATTGGCGGAATTTTCACTTTGGCCATCGACATCCCCCTTCTTCTCGGCATGTCGATCAAAACGCTTCAGGATATCTCCATTACATATGGCTTCAATCCTAGAGACCGCCAAGAACGTATTTTCATCGTCAAATGTCTGCAATTCACAACATCGGATGTTGTCGGCAAAAAGGCTCTATTAAATGAATTATCGAAAATGGACCAGACCGATTCCCAATCAAAAAGGGAAATAGCATCCGAACTGCAAGGTTGGCGGGAAGTCGTTTATACATACCGTGATCAGTTTGGCTGGAAAAAGCTTATGCAAATGGTTCCTGTTGCCGGGATAATCTTTGGCGCCCTTACAAATCGTTCCATGATTGCCGATATAGCCGATACGGGAATCATGCTATATAAGAAAAGAAGGATTTTAGAGCGCATTCAAGAACCTATTGCAAAGAATTGAATTCGGCTTTTAAAAAGGTCTTGTTCCTGGCTAGCCCATATTTTTTGACACTGCGTTTGTGGAATTCCACAAATACACCTTTTTCAATTTTCTGATTTCCACATACTAACTATTTCTTTTTCCAACTATACTTGTTATACAAATAGTAAAAACATATTATTGGAGGGATTAAGATGAGAATAGGAATTCCAAAAGAGATTAAAAACAATGAAAACCGTGTAGCTATCACTCCAGCCGGGGTTGTGGCATTAGTCAATGCAGGTCACGAAGTATTAATCGAAATGAACGCAGGTCTAGGAAGCAGCTTTACAAATGAATCATATCAAGAAGCTGGTGCTGTTATAGTCGAGGACGCTGCTAGCGTCTGGTCAAGCACAGAAATGATCATGAAAGTAAAAGAGCCTATCTCATCTGAATATAAATATTTCCGAAAAGATTTAATCCTTTTCACATATTTACATCTTGCGGCTGAACCGGCACTAACTCAGGCCCTAAAAGAAAGCGGTGTCTTGGCCATTGCTTATGAAACGGTTGCGGTAAACCGCACACTACCATTATTGACACCAATGAGTGAAGTTGCAGGACGCATGGCTGCACAAATCGGTGCTCAGTTCCTTGAAAAAAATAACGGCGGCAAAGGAATACTCTTAAGCGGAGTTCCTGGAGTTAAACGTGGTAAAGTCGCTGTTGTCGGCGGAGGTATGGTTGGAACGAATGCTGCTAAAATCGCTATTGGATTAGGCGCAGATGTTACCATTCTTGACTTAAGCCCTGACCGCCTTCGTCAGCTTGATGATATTTTCGGAAATGAACTGACTACACTTATCTCCAATCCTTATAATATTGCGGAAGCAGTCAAAGATGCCGATTTAGTGATCGGTGCTGTATTGATTCCAGGTGCAAAAGCTCCTAAGCTCGTTACTGAAGAAATGGTTAAATCGATGTCTCCTGGTTCAGTCATTGTCGATGTTGCAATCGACCAAGGCGGTATCTTTGAAACGGTCGACCACATAACAACACATGATAACCCTACTTATGTTAAACATGGAGTAGTGCATTATGCAGTGGCGAATATGCCAGGAGCAGTGCCTCAAACTTCTACAGTTGCATTAACTAACGTAACAGTACCATTTGCACTTCAAATTGCAAACAAAGGTGCCATCAAAGCGATCCTTGAAAATGATGCACTTGCAAAAGGCGTCAATGTAGCGAACGGTGAAATCACGTTCGAAGCAGTTGCCACAGACCTTGGCTACAACTATGTAAGTGTTGAAAATGCCTTAAATTCAAATAACATTAACGCTTAATAAAAAACAAGACTCCAGACACAACCTTGTCTGGAGTCTTGTTTTTTTGTACAAGAATCCCGTTGAAAGCTGTACTTCTTCGTTCAATATCTGGATCAGGCCGGATTAGCCGCACTACAGGCGATTTAGCAAGATATAGGTCGAATTATCAGATCGGACGGACCATTTTCCGATTATAGCCCGAATGAAAGACGAAAGTCATTTTTATGCGAATATATGTTTACATTCCGTGATATATAATTGGCGTTTTCGACTTGGCCCCATATAATAGACAAGATTTCCACTATATTTTATATGGGATCAAGTCTGTTTGATGTTATTACTAATCTACAAAATAGTACATTCCTCTTAATCTATGAAGATCTTCCCAGGATTCATTATTCCTTTCGGATCCAATGCCTGTTTGATCGTTTTCATCACTACGTAAGCTCCTCCATGCTCCCTTCGCTGATACTTCGATTTTCCAAGTCCTACTCCATGTTCACCCGTACATGTACCGCCTTTTGTTAATGCATATTCGACGATTTCTTCATTTAACCTCTTCGCTTCTTTTATTTCTTCAGGATTTTTCAGATCGATCATGAACAATACGTGATAATTCCCGTCACCTACATGTCCTACGATCGCACCCTCCACTTTGGATTGTTCGACTTTCTTCCTTGTATCCAGTATGGCATTCGATAATTCATGAAGGGGCACACTTACGTCGGTCACCATCAGTTTCTTTCCAGGTGCGCTGTGAATGAATGCGTAAGCGAGGTTATGGCGTGCTTCCCATAAGGCATTCCGTGCTTTTGAATCGGTTTCAAACTGAATATCGCCACAGCCAAAATCACTTACGATTTCCTTGGCAAATTTGACGTCCTGTTCCAGTCCGGCAAAATTCCCATGAAACTCGAGGAATAAAGTTGGCTTGACATCATAGGATTTGTCCATGAATTGATTAACCTTTTTTATGGACTCGGCATCAACCAATTCAATTCGTGCAATCGGAATTCCAGCAAGCATGATCCCATTAACCGCAGATACTGCCTGTTCGACGGTTGGAAACGAGGCCCTTCCAGCCATTGTGACTTCAGGAATGCCATATACCTTTAATGTCAGTTCAGTAAATACACCTAGCGTACCCTCAGAGCCGACAAACAAGCCATTCAAATGAATGCCTGAAGATGACTTTGTCGCTAAACTTCCGGAATGAATGACTTCACCGTTTGCTAAAACCACTTCCAGATCCCTGACTTGATCTCGCATTATCCCATATTTGACCGAGGTCGTACCACTTGCATTCGTAGCTGCCATCCCTCCCAATGTAGCATCTGCACCAGGATCGACGGAAAAGAACAAACCGTATTTTTTTAATTCTTTATTGAGTTGCGTCCTTGTCACACCTGGTTGGACCTTCACAAGGAAATCATTTTCCCTGATTTCCAATATTTGATTCATCAAGGACAAATCCAGGGAAATTCCACCCTTGACTGGAACGACATGCCCCTCTAAACTAGAACCCAATCCAAAAGGAATGACCGGTATTTCATTCTCATTCGCAAACCGCATGACTGCGCTTACTTCCCCAGTATCCCTTGGGTATATAACCATATCCGGTAAATGCGGAGTATGGTAGGATTCATCATGGCTATGCTGTTCCAATAATGTTTCATTCACCGTTACTTGTTCTTCCGTCAATATCTTCCTTAATTCTTCTATGTAACCATTCATTATGCTGCCCCCCTCTTTTTTTACCAAACATTCTGAAAATATTATACAAAATGAGATTGCCCGCCAATGGGCAATCCATCTTTCTTCACTTACTGAAGCCTTTCGTTTTATCCGTGCAGGACTTCATTGCTTGCAGAATGCTGGATCTTAGCTGATTCTCTTCTAAAGACGCTACCGCAGCTATCGTTGACCCTCCCGGCGTGCAGACATCATCCTTTAAAGCAGCAGGATGCCTTTCCGTTTCCAGTACCATTTTAGCAGCCCCCATTACAGCTTGTGCTGCCATTCGGTACGCTTGTTTCCGTGGAATGCCATCACGGACCCCTCCATCAGCCAGCGCCTCGATGAACATGTATACATAAGCAGGCGACGAACCGCTGATGGCCGGTACTGCGTCCATCAAATCTTCATGGAGGATTTCCGTTTTACCGAAACTATTCAGCAAAAAAGTCACATCCTCTATATCAGCATCGGTAATTTCACCATTGATGCTCATGGCCGTCATGCCTTCACCGACAAGCGAAGGAGTGTTTGGCATCGTCCGGATAACCTTCACTTTTTTTCCGATACTGCTCTCCACTAAAGATATAGTGATCCCAGCTGCCATGGTAATGATTACAGCTTCTTCTTTCACATGATTCTTCACTTCTTCAAGCACTTGTTTATGCATGGCAGGTTGGATCCCTAGAAAGAGAATGTCGGCAAAACCAGCAACCTCTATATTATCCAAAGTGCCTTTAACGTTATATTTCGTGGTGATTTTAGTTTTGGTTTCCGCACTCGCAGTACTGACCATGATCCCTTCAGGTGAAATGACCTCTGCAAGCAACATGCCCTCAAGCATTGCCTCACCCATTTTGCCGCATCCAATAAACCCGATTTTTTTATTCATATCTTACACTTCCAATCATAAGTTCATCTATATTCCTTCTTATTATATCGGATATCATAAATGGAAACACGTTGGAAATATTAATCAGGAAGGATTTGGTGGTTTCTGGTCGAATTACTTAATTGTTATGGATGAATCTTGATATCCAACTTCAATTGAAATTTTCAGTGAAAAAACCGTTGACTAAATGGTCATTTCGGATTTATAATTTTGACCTATCAGTCACAAAACGAATAAGGAATAAAATTCCAGGAATGGAGAAATCATATGCAAACGGAAAAAAAAGCAGTTAATACCAAGCTAGTTTTAACAGGATTGATCATAGGAATGTTTTTCAGTTCATTGGAACAGACAATCGTCGGTACGGCCATGCCGACAATTATCGGGGAATTGAATGGTTTTACCATCTTTGCATGGGTGACGACTGCCTATTTAATAGCCTCAACGACTGTCGTACCCATTGTTGGAAAGCTATCTGATTTATATGGCAGGCGTTCCCTTTATCTGCTTGGTACGATCATTTTCACGATTGGTTCGTTTTTATGTGCCACAGCCACTTCGATGGAGCAATTGATCATTTATAGAGGGCTGCAGGGAATCGGCGGCGGGATGATCATGCCTTTATCCCAAACGATCATCGGCGATATATTCTCTGCCGAACAAAGAGCCAAATGGCAGGGTGTATTTGGAGCTCTTTTTGGTTTAAGTTCCGTCATCGGTCCTTTTCTGGGCGGCCTGATCGTTGACCATATCAGCTGGCATTGGATCTTTTTGATCAATGTACCGACGGGCTTACTATCTGCCATTTTGATTTATGTGGGATTGAAACATGAAGCCATAAGGAAAGCAGAGAAGGTGAATATCGATTACCTGGGGATTTTCACCTTGATTCCTGGTATTGTGCTGTTACTGCTGGGCTTGACCTTCGGTGGTGATAAATTTGAATGGCTATCACTGGAATCTTTCTTGATTTTTGGCAGCACCATTGTCTTCATTACCCTATTCATCATTTTTGAAAGAAGAGCAGTCGAACCGATCCTTGATTTATCCCTTTTTAAAAATAGAGTTTTTTCCACCACGAATATTTTGGGATTCCTGCTTGGCCTTGGTATGTTCGGGGCAATCATGTTCGTCCCGCTTTTCATGCAAGGCGTACTGGGAGTTTCACCAACAAAAGCGGGATCGACCATGACTCCGATGATGGTCGGCATGATTCTTTCCAGCATCATTGGCGGGCGGTTACTATTGAAATTCCGTTTTCGTACCGTCCTTACCTTTGGAATGGCCTTTGCAACGCTTGGCTTCTTCCTAATGAGCATGATGGACAGCAGTACGACTATATTCACTGCGTACTCATTCATGGCCATCCTTGGAATAGGTATGGGTCTTGTCATGCCGACATTGATGATTGCCGTTCAAAACGAGTTTCCAAAATCCCAGCTAGGGTCGGTTACAGCAGCTTCCACATTCTTCCGATCTATAGGAGGAACGATGGGCATCACGATCTTGAACGCTGTCATGAATCATAATCTCCAGCAAAATATGGATGATGCGGTCGTAAGCCAAAAGGACCCTATATTGCATGCGGCACTGAAAGCATTGGCCGATAAAACGGATGCGTTATTCAACATCATGCTTTATCCGGAAAACCTTAAAATGCCGGCAGAAGTCAGCAATGTCCTTGTAAAAACGATTGAAAATGCTTGGATCGATGCATTCTCCAGCGTTTTCATCACCGGTATCTTTTTTGTTTCCGCGGGGATATTGGTGGCACTTTCCGTGGGTTCAGGCCGTATCAAAAAAGATCAAGAAACGGAAAAAGAATTAGGCTAAAAATATGCTCGGGACCGGCTGATATATTCAGCCGGTCTTTTTAATCCCTTGATGTTTTTTTTTCATTGATAAGGGAATTTTACCTGTATGAGACTAAATGGAGTGATACTGTGATAAACCATTCAATTTTACCCGCAGATTTTTATCAGCAGCCCACGCTTGAACTGGCAAAATCCCTTCTTGGCTGCCTCATTGTAAAAGAAACAGCGGATGGAACCGCTTCTGGATTCATTGTTGAAACAGAGGCCTATATCGGACCTGGGGACAGGGCCGCACATAGTTTTGGAAATAGAAGGACAAAACGGACGGAAGTGATGTTCGGTAATTCCGGATTGATTTATACTTACGTCATGCACACACATACTCTGGTCAATGTCGTAAGCGGCGGGCCTGAAAATCCGGAGGCCATTTTAATTCGAGCTGTTGAACCCTATTCAGGGCTTGAGTTAATGCAGGAAAGACGCGGCATTGCCGATATCCGAAAATGGACCGATGGACCTGGGAAGCTAACAAAGGCACTAGGCATCACCATGGATGATTATGGTCGACCTTTTACGGATCCCCCGCTATATCTTGCTGCCGGAAAAATGCCTGAACACATATCCAGCGGCCCCCGCGTCGGAATCGAGAACTCCGGGGCAGCAAAAGATTATCCTTGGCGTTTCTGGATTACCGACAATCCGTTCATATCCCGTAAAAACTTAATTAATAAGGCTGTGCCGAAAAATGAACCATGATTTTATCCCCTCAAAGTTGTGTAAATTCCGTGGATATTACACAACTTTGAGGGGATTTTACTTTGTCCGTAAGCATCCCTAGATCCATATCAACAAGTCGTGTATGAAAGCATTATGACTATCGCTAATGTAGGCTCTAGCCTCAAAAGGATCAAGGCTTATATTGAAGTACTACTTATTCCTGCCAAACTTATACATTTGATCATCCAAGTCCCTCAATATCCCATAAGTTCCTTACCCCTTCAACTTCCAGCCTATTACCCAAGTAATAATAAATTGACTTCCTTCTATTACGAACCTAATATAGTAAAGTCAGCAATATGGAAGGTGGTTTATGATGAACGTTCAGGCCCTTTTGCAAATGAATACAATTTTTATTAGTATCCTAATTGAATCCCTTCCCTTCATTTTACTGGGAGTCCTTATATCTGGAATCATCCAAATGTTTGTGTCAGAAGAGATGATTGCAAAAATCATTCCGAAAAATCCGATCTTATCTGTTCTAACCGCAATAGGTGCAGGAGTCTTTTTTCTTGCCTGCGAGTGCGGGATTGTCCCGATCACCCGCCGTTTGATCGCTAAAGGGGTTCCTCTTTCAGCGGCCATTGCCTTTATGCTTTCTGCACCCATTCTCAATCCGATTGTCCTGTTTTCCACCTATATAGCGTTTGGTAATAGCTGGAGCATGGTTTTCTATCGTGGTGGAATTGCATTCGTGGTCGTACTGATCATTGCATGCATCCTGTCTTTTCAGTTTAAGACAAATCAGCTTAAACAGGAACATATCGAACATATACATCAACATAAACTTACATTTAAAGAAAAAATAACGGGAATGTTCAAACACTCGATTGAAGAGTTCTTTTCTGTTGGAAAATACTTAATCATTGGTGCATTACTGGCAGCTGCCATTCAAACTTTTTTGAAAACATCCCTATTGCTTGAAATCGGTCAAGGAAAACTATCCGGGAATGCAGTCATGATGGCTTTGTCCTATGTCATGTCCTTGTGTTCCCAAGCGGACGCCTTTGTTGCAAGTTCTTTTAGAAGTACCTTCTCGCCCTCTTCACTAGTTGCTTTTCTTGTATTCGGGGCCATGTTTGATATTAAAAATACAATCATGCTTTTAGGTACCTTCAAAACAAAATTCGTTTTATGTTTGATGGCCTATATATTTATTTCCGTCTTAGGCCTAACTTTATTGTTTATTTCTTAAAGAGGGTGTTTTATATGGGAAGATTATTCATATTACTTGGACTTACTTTTTTATTCATGCATTTACACGCCTCAGGGAATATATCGAAATACATTAATATGGAATATTCATATGTTTCACAGGTTGCCATCTATATACTGGCAATATTCACGTTAATGGGATCTTACTTATATTTTAAAGAAGATAATCAAGAAGAAGGTGATGATTGTCAGTGCGGACATGATCACTCCCAGGAAAATAAGAAATGGAAAAGGAACCTTACTTACTTCCTATTCTTCATTCCCATTTTAACCGGTCTCTTTTTGCCTGTTGCCACTATGGACTCCAATATTGTAGAAAAAAAGGGGTTTCATTTCCCAGTATATGAAGACTCAGATGAATATAGCCAGCATCAATTCCTGCAGCCGGATACGAGTCTTTATTATGGCAAGGATGACTATTTAACTTTAATGGATAACTCTCTCAAAGGCTTGGTTGATCGTGATAGTCTTCAATTAACAGATGAAAACTACCTAAACGATTTAGAAGCCATCTATTACTCTCCTGGAAAGTTCGCTGGCAAGCAAATAACGTTAACCGGATTTTCGTACAATTCAAATGAGCTAGCCAAAAACCAGGTATTCTTGTTCCGGTTTGGGGTCATTCACTGTGTCGCGGACTCTGGGGTATTCGGTATGCTAATCGAATTTCCTGAAGGAATGCATCCCAAAAATGATGAGTGGTATTCCGTGACAGGTGAATTGGAATCCATTTATTATCAGCCATTCAAGAAAACCATTCCCCTGCTCAAAGTATCATCACATAGTAAAATCGCTGAACCGGATGATCCCTACGTTTATAGACAATATTAAAAAATGAATCATGGAAAGGTAAGGATATTCTATTCTTACCTTTCTTTTTAATTACTTCAAACTTCCATTTTATGAAATGCTCTTTTTATCCATTTATGCGAAATTACAGTATGGCCCTCTTACACTCCATCTAAATCCCATAAACCCCCATTTACCTGTAGCAAGATTACCTGAAAAATGACGAAAAAGTTGAATTTTATTTATATGGGTCATGTTTTTTATATTCCATACCCTTATAATATAAATGCTACATATTTTTTTACCACATCAGGAGGAACTTTCCTAAATGAACAACTCTAAAAACTCTTTCATTCTTGCAGGTACTATTATAGGTACCCTAGTGGCAGGCACTTCCGCTTATGCTGGTTCTTATCAAGTTAAATCAGGGGACACCCTTGATGGAATCTCTAAAGCTAATCATACAACTGTCCAAGCATTAAAGTCTCAAAACCATTTGACTAGGAACCTTATTTTTCCCGGCCAAGTCTTGAAGGTTAATAACCTTAACAACCAAACAGATAAAAATATAGATAAAACCGAAAAATATGTGGTTAAACTGGGGGATTCTTTATCAAAAATTGCTAAAAAGTATAATCTTTCCCTAAGTGCCCTGCTTAAATTAAACACTGATATTTCTAATTCGGATCGCATTTATATTGGCCAATCCATCCGGGTTTCCGGAAAAGCCCCTGCATCTAGCTCTGCGGCTAAAAACAGCCCTTCTAATGCAACATATAGGGTCAAATCCGGTGACACCCTGGATAAGATTGCTAGAGTCAATAATATGACTGTCAAACAATTAAAGTCTAAAAACAATTTGACCAGTAACCTTATTTTTCCCGGCCAGATCTTGAAGGTTAATACCCTTAACAACTATACGAATACGAATAATAGTAAAAATACAACAGAAGTTTATGTGGTTAAATTAGGGGATTCCTTATCAACAATCGCTAAAAGATATAACCTTTCCCTTAGTGCCTTACTTAAAATGAACCCTACTATTTCCAATTCAAATCGTATTCGTATCGGCCAATCCATCCGGGTTTCCGGACAAGCCTCAGCATCTGCAATTAAAAAACAGTCCAAATCGACCAAGGCGGATCAAGTTTTGGCTGCTGGCGCTAAATATATGGGCGCGAAGTATGTTTACGGTGCTAGCACTTCACGCACTGATGTATTTGATTGCTCTTCATTCACATTAAGGGCATTCCAAAGTGCAGGTGTTTCCTTGCCTCGAAATTCAGTGGCTCAATCACACGTTGGTACAACGGTATCTTCAAAATCCCTCCAAAAAGGGGATTTAGTATTTTTCGATACCAACAATGATGGTGTAATCAATCATGTGGGAATTTATGCCGGTAATGGTCAAATGCTGAATGCTTCCACATCTAAAGGTGTCTCCTACGCTGACATAAACAGTTCTTACTGGGGACCTAGCTTTGTAAAGGCAGTTCGTGTACTTAACTAAACATTGATGTCAATATCCGATTGTTGGCTAAAAAACACTATATGCCTTGATAAAAGAACAAAAAAGCGTGTTTTGATAAACTATCATACACGCTTTTTTGCGTATTATAATGTCAAATAGCTGCCAACTGGTGTTATGGCTTATAACCATTCTCATTATCTTTTTGGAATCCATCCTATTACTTTTCCAACTTGCATTCTTGTCCTTGATCGAGCCGTATAGATATATCTAAGTACAGTATCCATACCAAAAAGAAAGGCCTTCATAAACTGAAGACCTTTCTTTAAAAATCCGTTCCAGCTGTTTTCAATAATCCTCTCTCTTTTCGCTGGCTTCTCATCAAAGCAAGCAGCTGAAGGGTTTCGGCTAGCCAGTTATTCGGTAGCAGTGTCGCATATTTCTTCCATCCAATGAGGATTAGAGTAAAAACCATAAAGGCCGAAGCACCATATTCGACCATTCAAGAATTTTATTGACCTTCACCTTACTATTCGGACTTCGAACACCATTTTGCGCCAAACTCTATGAAAACTCAGTTTGCCTGGAGTTTTTTATTTAAAAAGTTCAGTTGATTTCAGAAATCAGCTCCCTTTCCCCAAAAGGGTTTCTATCTGAATTTTTTAAACGAAGTTGATTGGAGCAGCTGTTCGAGACTCCTGCTTAGAAAAGCGTGTCCAAGGGAGACCCCATAGGCGCAAAGAGCGCCGAGGAGGCTCCCGGACCGCCCGCGTTAGAGCATTTCGAACATGGCATTACTTTAGTTTCTCTTGTTTTTCAAGATACTGCCTCATTTTTTGCAAATATTCCGGGGCATCCATTTGATCTTTCACGACCAATTCTATAAGGCAAAGCTTATCGGCGTTCTGAGCATTTGTAATGGCATCATCCAGTTCACCATTCGTCTCGACTTTTGCTGTAAATGCCTCTTGCCCAAACGCTTCAGCCAGTTTTGTATAATCCCACTCTGGTATTTCGTTGTATTTCTGTTTTTCTATATCGACTTTTACATTCAAGAATTTTTCTATCGTGTAACCGTTATTGTTGAGAATAAACACGATAGGCTTGCAGCCGTTCTCCAGCATCGAGCTTATTTCCTGTGCTGTCAGCTGTATCGATCCGTCCCCGGTGAACAAAAGAACACGCCGGTTTCTATCCGCTATGCAAGCACCGAAAGCTGCGGGCGTGGCATATCCGATGCTTTGCCAGCCTCCCTGTGCTATGTAGGTCGCCCCTTTCGGCAACCTGACCTGTGACATGCCATAAGAGAATGTTCCTGTTTCCGTGACCACAATGTCATTTTCTTTTAACATTTGCTGAATTCGAGGATAATAAGAAGCCGCCTTCAATGGTGCTGATGGGTCTTCAACCATTGTGTCATAAGGAAATGAGATGTTTCCAACAGATTCGTTCTGCCGGTACCCAATGTCCTGGAGTGCATTTAGAATTTCCTCCGCCTTGACATTCATATAGCTGGCTTCCCCCACTTTTACTGTATCAGGTTGAATTTCCACCATTTTCAATGGGTTAAGCTTTGTTGTACCTTTGGAGGTATTGACGTCTGACCAAACAGCACCAACGGCTATGATGAAATCCGCTTCTTCAACAGTCTGAGTTACATCCTTACTTCCGAAAGCTCCGCCGTAAACACCGATATACTGGGGATGGCTCTCATCAAACCCGCTTTTTCCCTGCATTAACGAAGCAACTGGAACATTTAACTTCTCAGCGAGCTGCAGTACGGGTTTCTGCAGGTTATAACGAAGTGTTTTCACGTCGACAAGCAGAACCGCTTTGTTCACATGTTCTAGCATCCCTTTTATATGCTTCACTGCTGACTGCAGCGCATCGACATTCGTTTTGGCCACATTTTCAGAAGCCTCACCGTGAGAAACCAACGGTTTTTCAACAAGATCGATAGCCACTACCAAATAAACGGGCTTTTTCTTTTCTTTCGCGATTCTGATTGCAGCCGGTATCTCCCTTGCTGCATTTTCTGGTGTAAGAATTGCCGTATAACTGGTGATATGCTCATAAACCTTACGGAAAACATCAAAATCTCCATTCATAAACGTATGATGGGCAAGCTCCTTCTTCTGTTGCATCATGGACTTTGGCGAGCCGACAATATGTATGAGCGGCACATTCTCACTGTACGCGCCAGCGATTGCATTACATGCGCTCATTTCACCGACACCAAAGGTGGTGATGAGTGCCGAAATTCCTTTCACACGGGCATAAGCGTCCGCAGCGTATCCTGCATTGAGTTCATTTCGTCCATTTATGAACTCAATCCCATCGTAATCTTCCAAAGTATCTAGCAATGAGAAATTATAGTCTCCAGGCACACCAAAAATCTCTGTAATGCCTTCTGCTTTTAAGCAGTTGTATAAATATTGTCCCAAGGTTCTTTTTTCAGTCAAGTCAATCACTCCTTCAATCGATTACTCTCTACTTTATTTATACCCAAACATAAGTAGGTTAACCGTAAATATCCATATACTTAAGGTGGATTCGCTACTCTATTACTCTAGTTTTAGCTTTGATGAATGAAGTGAGTGAGACTATCCCAGGCATGGCTCTTATAAAAAATGATTCAATTCCAAATCAAAATATCTGAAAATTCTTGATTTCACCTCTGTTTTTGATTTATATTTGAATCACCGGAACAGTGGATAAGGGGGAAAATGATGAGTGATAATAATGTCAAAAGAGTTTTGGAATGCATCATCAACACATCCAATAATAATATTACCGTGACCGATGAAAAAGGATTCATTTTATTCACGAATCCTAACCATTGGTGGATATATGGAATCGAACCGGAACATTATCTTGGAAAATCAGTTTACCAGCTCGAGACGGAAGGAATTCTTTCACCGTCGATTTCCGCCATGGTATTGAAAGAGAAAACACCTGTCCAGATCATGCAGCATACAAAGACGGGAAAAATCGTCATGTCGACTGCCTATCCCATTTTTGATGATGATGGTGAATTGATTCGTGTCGTCAGCTATGCCCAAGATCAAACTGAAATCAGGAACCTCCAGGATCAGTACGGTCAATTGGAAAGAAAGATTCAAGAATACCAATCGGAAGTCGAGGAACTTAGGGAACAGGAAGAGCTGATCTATCGCAGCAAGGAAATGCGGCAAATCGCCAAAACGATACACCGTGTTTCCAAAACGGATGCGACAGTCATGCTTCTTGGTGAATCCGGTGTAGGGAAGAGCGTATTCGCCCGCAGGCTGCACAATCAGAGTTACCGCAGCAAAGAGCCATTCATCGAAGTCAACTGCAGTACCATCCCTGAAAGTCTCTTTGAATCTGAAATGTTTGGATATGAAGCGGGGTCCTTCACCGGAGCGCAGAAGCAGGGGAAGCAAGGGCTAGTTGAACAAGCAGATAATGGAACCCTATTTCTGGATGAAATAGGAGAGCTTCCGCTGGATATGCAAGTGAAATTATTAAATGTCCTGCAAGAGAAGACTTTTAAAAGGGTTGGCGGAAAAAAAGAGCATAAGATAGATTTTCGGCTTGTAACGGCAACCAATCAAAACCTTGAGGAAATGGTGGAAAAGGGGACATTCAGGCTCGATTTGTATTATCGCTTAAATGTGATTCCCATCCAAATACCGCCATTACGAGAAAGAAAAGAAGATATTGCCATCTTAATCAATCATAATCTCGAAATCATCAACAAGAAATACAAGTCAGATAAGAAATTGCACCCTTCCACTTACGAAATACTGATTCAGCATAAATGGTCAGGAAACGTGCGTGAATTGGAAAACCTGATTGAACGGCTCATTTTGACCTCGGAAGACTCCATCATTTTCCCTGGCTTTCTCCCCTCCCATTTCCATGGACAAGAATCTTTTGAGAAAATAGATGATTCCCTAATGATTGACGATGTGATGGTTGATGATAGTGATCTCAATACCGCTCTCGAACAGGTGGAAAAATGGATGATGATGAAAGCGAGTAAACAATGTAAGTCCACATATGAAATGGCTAAATTCTTAGGGATCAGCCAGCCTTCCGTCGTCAGGAAAATGAAGAAATATAAAGGGCATCTGCCCATTAAGTAAAAGTGAAATGAAAGAAGACATAAAAAATAGGAGACCATCACAATGAAGATCTCCTATTTCTTACTTATTTGACACGCCTGCAGATTCAAATGTTGCCATTTCTTTAATGACCAATGTCGCTGCCTTAAGGATGGGGTATGACAGGGCAGCCCCTGTTCCTTCCCCGATTCTCATTCCCACATCGAGTATCGGATCCTTGCCAAGCAGTTCTATGGCCGTTCTATGACCAGGTTCTGCAGATCGATGTCCAACAAACATATAATCGGCTGCACGTCCGGAAATCAGGTTGGCCAACACAGCAGCCGTGGTTGTAATGAAACCATCAACAAGAATGGGTATACGGTTATTCGCTGCAGCAAGCATGGCCCCTGCCATACCTGCAATTTCGAACCCGCCGATTTTCATCAAAATATCGATTGGATCATCCCGATTAGGATTTCTTGATAAAATCGCTTCTTCAATTATTCTCTGCTTATGTATAATGCCTTCTGACTTCAATCCTGTTCCCTGCCCCACTAGTGATTCAACGCTTTTCCCGCTTACGAGGGAGATGATAGCGGTACTGGAAGTCGTATTTCCGATTCCCATTTCACCAAGGATCAGGCAGTTCGCACCACGGGCAATCATTTTCTGTGCACGGTCATATCCAATTTCAAGCGCTTGAATTACTTCTTCCTTTGTCATCGCCTCTTCTTTATAAAAGTTTCTAGTTCCATTGCGGACTTTTCTCGAAGTTAACCCCGGTGCTTCGATATCTGCATCGATCCCTATATCGACAATGTCCAAGTAAGCATCTATCGCGCGGCTCAATACATTGATGGCAGCACCGTCATTCAGGAAATTAAGTGCCATTTGTTCCGTCACTTCTTTAGGATAAGCCGAAATCCCTTCTTCCGTAATTCCATGGTCGGCCGCAAACACGATCACCCCCGGTTTCGAAATGTCCGGAAATGCCAATCCTGTCATCTTGGCCAGTTCGATTATCCATTCTTCAAGCCGGCCTAGGCTCCCCAGAGGAACAGTCAGTGAATCGACATGTCCTTTAACCTGCCTGCCCATTTCTTCATCCAGCATCGGGATGGAGATGGCAGCTAATCCATTCGTCATATTAATCCCCCTACAATCCAAAATGAAAAACCTTAACCACAGGAAAAGGTTCTTATCCATCATCTGCTATAAATACAACTTAGTCTATATAATTATCCTCTTGGCTTTCCATTTACTTCGGCACTCCCATTTCATTTAATGGGTAGATACGAAATTTCACTTTGCCCATAAGTGATTTTTCAGAAATAAAACCAAATCTTCTTCCATCCCAACTATTCCTTCGATTATCCCCCATGACAAATAAATGGCCGGCAGGCACCCTGGATTTTCCAAGTAAATCACTCAGGGTGAAATTCTCCGTCAGATTTTCTTCAGGTGGAATTTCCCCTTTTTTTGTTTTCAAATATGGTTCTGTATACTTTTTCCCATTGATAAATAAGACATCATCTTTCATTTCGACGCTGTCACCTGGTAAACCGATGACCCTTTTTATATAATTCTCTTCCGCATCCGGAGCATAAAATACGACCATATCGAAGCGCTCCGGCTTTCCGATTTTAGCTACCACTATCCGGTCATCATTTTCATAAGTCGGTTCCATTGATTCACCTTTTACTGTAACTGGTGTAAATAAAAACTGTTGGCAAATGAACACGATCATTACAGCGAATAAGATAGATTTCAACCACGAGAACAATTCACTTTTCTTATTCTTCATAAAGACTCCCTCCCATCCATTGTAAACGGCCAACGATAATTGCTGTATTTTTTGGCTTGCAGCTCCAAAAATAATTCTTTAGCACGTTTTATCCCTTATGCTTTTAGTTTTCCGGTGATTTTCAGAAGAGATATCCTGAAAGAAATATGTGGAAAAATTGTAACATATCCTTATATCGCTTGCGAGAATAATCATTTTTAGGAGTAGAGAGCAAATCTCAAATCATGAAAAAAAGGATAGCGAGTTTTGCTATCCTTTTAACATAGTACAAATATTGTTCCAAAACCTTAGTATTTATTCCAAGACAATACAGTATCAAGTGGCAAACGGACTTTTTCAAATCCTGCTTTAGTTCCTTTTCCAATAGAAATTAACATGACAGGTTTGAAGTTTTCCGGTACATTGAATGCATCCACAAATTTGGCTTCATCGAAACCGCCCATTGGGACTGTATCGTATCCTTTTGCCTTTGCAGCTAACATGATCTGCATGGAAACCAAGCCACCGTCAATCATGGCTACACTTAAAGCCTTTTCAGCGGAAAAGTTACCGTAATTATGCAGAATGGATGCTACATATGGCTCTTTGATTTCATTCTTCATGATCCCTTTATTGACTAATTCACCATAAATCCGCTCTGCATTTTTGTAGCCTTCTATATCCGCTAAAACGGCAATGACAGCAGATGCATCGACGATTTGTTGTTGGTTATTGGCGATGGGGAGCAATTCTTGTTGGGTTTGCTTATCTTGGATCACAAGGAATCTCCATGGCTGTAAGTTGGAAGAAGACGGTGCTTGGATCGCTATATCCAGGATTTCGTGAATTTCCTCTTCAGTCATCACGTATTCAGCATCGTACTGGCGAACAGATCTCCGTTCTTTTGCTACCGTAATGAAGTCCGTATCATTAAGGACTTTGGGCTTTTCAAACGGTATATTCAATTCTTTCGATTTATTTAGATACTCTTCTTTACTCATTATATTTTTTGTCATTTATAATGACCTCCATTTAACTGTAATTAATACAGGAACAGTATATAACGCATACTGTTCTTTTGTCAAATACAGTTTATGAAAAACGAAACCATTTCAGTTTCGTTTTTCACATTATGATTTTGAAAGTAAATCAGCAATCGTTTTCTGCTCCAAGCCTTGTATAATCCAGCTCTCCATCTCGTTTTTCAATCCGCATAAAGCTTCGCGTGAAGATGGTTGAAAGCATTTCTTATCATTCACATCAAGAAATCCCTTTGAAAAAGGTTCGGATTTAATTGCAGCGTATATATCTGCAAGAATGATTTGGTCGGGATTTTTGGCAAGTGAATAACCTCCATCCCTGCCTTCCTTTGCTTTAATCAGCCCTGCCTTCACTAAATTGCTTAATATTTTTCTAAGAAAACCTGACTCCGAATCAAGCTTATCAGCCAATTTATTACTATTGCATAATCCATCATGATCAGCAAGAACAAGCAAGGCTTGTACTGCAAGACTAAACCACATTATACTGGAAACCTTTTCTGACATTTCTTTCACCTCTCCCCTCTACTTTAAACTATTTTTAGATGAATATACAACGATGCATCGAATAAACCTGCCAAAATCTCTGGTTAATGAACATAATCGGGAAAATCCTTTTTGGAACGATGAATCCTTCCAATACATGCTTTTCACCATTTCAAAAATAAACAGACAAATTACTTGTCTTACAAATTATTTCTTTAGGAATATGGTAAACTTACTTAATAGAATAGCTCAGGAAGTGGATGAATGATTTTGAAAAAAATAAATGAACAAATGGATAAAATCATGCCCCTCATCACTCCGTTAAGCGTGGTGATTGGAGTATTATTGGCCGAACATCTAATCGATTACACCTTTCTTGTTCCATGGATATTCGCCTTCATTACATTTTCCGGAAGTTTAGGCTCCAACTTTAAATCTTTGCAACAGGCCGTCACCCACCCTTTACCGGTTTTCATCGTATTGCTCATCCTTCATATGCTCATGCCCATTTGGGCTTTTGGTCTCGGCCACCTAGTGTTTCATGGTGATGTTTTCACGATTACCGGATTAGTCCTGGCTGTAGTGATTCCAACCGGTGTCACCAGTATGATCTGGGTATCCATTTATAATGGGAATGCCATACTTGCCCTAACCATCATCTTGATCGCCACCCTTCTCTCGCCATTCATCGTTCCTTACAGTGTTTCCCTTCTTGGAGGCGGTTCGATCGAAATGGATTTGGGGTCGATTGTGAAAGGATTAATCGGAATGGTCGTTCTTCCCTCCATGCTTGCCATGTTCTTGAATCAGGCTACAAAAGGGAGAATACAATATACACTATCTCCCCGCTTAGCTCCATTTTCCAAGATAAGCGTTGGAATCGTAGTCATATTGAACAGTTCAAAAATCGCTCCTTACTTAACCCATTTCGATAAGAAATTAATGATCATGGCCTTCCTGGTTTTGTTCATAGCAGCTTCAGGTTATGCCCTTTCTTGGATGGTCGGTGCATTTTTAAGATGGGAAAAGGCCGATATCATCACCTTGACATTTACAGGCGGTATGCGAAACATCAGTGCTGGAGCCGTCCTTGCAACAACCTATTTCCCTGCTGCCGTCGCTGTTCCCGTTGTACTTGGCATGCTGTTTCAACAAATGCTTGCCTCCTTTTTTGGCTATGTCATGGAAAAGCATTTCCATCGTGGTGTGAATGATGGGCGATCCGCAGAATGATTATTTCTCAAGCATCCTTTTTCCCTTTCACCTATATTCCAATTATAATAGGTAAGTGGAACACATTTACA
Source organism: Peribacillus aracenensis (assembly GCF_025175645.1). Lineage (NCBI taxonomy): Bacteria > Bacillati > Bacillota > Bacilli > Caryophanales > Bacillaceae > Peribacillus > Peribacillus aracenensis. The sequence goes on along the minus strand of NZ_JANZMJ010000002.1, from coordinate 56,506 downwards.
TGATTATCCATTACAAATCCTTGGAGGTATTGAAGATGAAAGTTGTTGCAATAGTGGGAAGTATTCGTAAAGAGTCTTACAACCTTAAGCTAGCAAAATATATTCAAACTAGATATCAAGATCGATTTGATCTCGAAATCTTGACCATTCGGGATTTACCTTTTTATGATCAAGATATTGAAAATGACCCTCCATTAGTTGTAAAAGAATTTAAAAGCAAAGTGGCTGAAGCAGATGCAGTCTTGTGGGTAACACCTGAATACAATGGTACGATTCCAGGCGTATTGGGCAATGCAATCGATTGGTTATCACGTGTCGATAAAGTCTTGATCGGCAAACCTTCATGGATCATGGGTGCGTCAATGGGGCAATTAGGAACGGTTAAAGCTCAATTGCATTTACGTGAGATCCTATTCGCATTAGGCATCTCTTCCCCGCTCCTTCCCGGAAATGAAGTATATGTTGGTGCAGTTCATGATAAAATCGATAATGAAGGCAAGCTTACACATGAGTCGACTGTCCAGTTTATCGATACGGTCGTCGATAACTTCATTAGCTGGTATAATCATCATACTCGTTAATGCATGTTTAACAAGAATCCCAGCAGGAATGATCCTGCTGGGATTCTTATTGCATCAAATTAAACTACCTTCATCCTCTTCCCGCTTGGAATGCAGGGTATTTTGTCATTCCCCCGTCAGCGAATAGAGTGATGCCCGTTACATAACTGGACTCTAAAGATGCCAGCCATGCAGCAACCGCAGCAATTTCTTCAGGCTTTCCGATATACCCCATCGGAATCATGCTTTCAAGATCTTTTTTCTTTTCGGAATCTTCAAGCTTGTCGGCATTTATTGGCGTGGCGATGGCTCCGGGACCAATGCTGTTCACACGGATTCCTTTTGGTGCATATTCAAGAGCCAGGGTTTCCGTAAGCAGCTTCACCCCGCCCTTGCTTGCCGCATAGTGAACGAATAAAGGCCAGGGAATCATTTCATGTACACTGGACATGTTTATAACATTCCCTTTAATATCGTTCTCGACAAAATACTTGATAGCTTCACGGCACCCAAGGAAATTTCCGGTTAAATTGGTATTAATAACCTTATTCCAGTCACTTAACGGCATCTCGTGAGATGGTACAGGATTTTCAATTCCTGCATTATTGATGAATATATCGAGTTTCCCGAAATTATTTACCGCTGATTGAACAAGGTTAATCACATCTTCTTCAATGGTGACATCGCCTTTAACTGCAATGGCTTCCCCACCACTTGTTTTGATTTCTTCCATTACACTATCTGCTTCCTCTAATTTAGTACGATAATTAACCACGACCTTTGCCTTTTCCTTAGCAAAGCGAATGGCCATCGCTTTTCCTAAACCAGTGGATGAACCCGTTATAACAACGACTTTACCTTCTAAATCTGTATACATTTAATCACCCTCCAATTATTAACTTTTTGCCAACCCGAGCATAATCCCAGCTATGATGATCAAGATAATTCCAATTACAATACCAATTAGTTGGCGCTTCGTTTTCTTTTCACGTAAAATGATGATCCCGCCAATAGTTGAGATGACTATGCCCATTTGTGAAAGGGAAAAACTAGTAGCCACGCCTACACGGGGCTGGGATATGAATAAAAACATGTTCCCTGCAGCCCATATCAATCCCGGAATGATATTGCGAATCGTATATTTGTTAAACGGTTTATGTTTAAAAGTCAATAACAGACCGCCTATCACCATCCCTATCGCTTGAGGGAACAACGCTGACCATCCGTCAACATCAAAAAGACGGGCCACGACCACATAAACCAGATAACCGAATGTCGAGATGAGGAGAATAACGATTCCTTTCTTCAAGTTTCCCGACTTGCCCTCTTTCGATTCTTTATCTTCCAAGGAGGTCAAGACGATTCCTATAATAATGAAGACTAAAGCCAAAACGCCTAAAATAATCGATTTCTTTGTAGACCATTCGTTAAAAACGATGACCCCGAATAAAGTGGTTGCTATGAGCTGCAATCCTGTTGAGATTGGCATGGTTTTGGAAACTCCCATTAAATCAATGCTCTTAAGCTGATTAGCTTGTCCAACGGCCCAAAACAATCCAGATACGACTCCGACTCCAAACACCAGGAGTGACAACTTAATATCTGCAAAAATATAAACACCAATTGAAAAAATCAAGGCGCCAATCGTTGTACCTAGTGTTTGACTATAGGGTCCTCCCCCGAGTTTCACATTAAATAAAACGATGCTTCCCCAGAATAATGCCGGTAAGAGAGCTAATAATATATCCATTTACAACCCCCATATATGTATGTTCAAAACTAAGCGGAAATTTCAATTTGTCTTCTTTTAATATGTTCGCATTATTTGAATTGACCCTTGGAAATTTTATGAAGTGTTTCCGCAACACAAAAAGGGCTGCAGATGCAGCCCTTTTTGATGAAAGTAACATTATTGCAGCTACCCACCATGTTGATGATGTTGCATATCCATTTCCGAATCATCACCGACCTTGAAATAATCACTTTCCCAAACAGCCGTCGTTCCGATAATGATGATGGAGAACAAGAGGGTCAGATAGAAAGGAGCAAATCCCCTCCCACCTTTTAGTTCTTTTAAATCCTCTCTTTTTATATAAAAAGTCACAAAGAATATACTGGCAAGGTAGATCAGATCCATCGAAACTAGCATGAAAGTTTGTGAATCAAGAGGCAGCATGACCCCAAGCATGGCTCCCATCATTGCGCCCATCAGAGTTGTTGATAAAGATTCCATAACCGCTGTTAAACCGAAAGGCCTTCCGATGATTGCTGCTGCCACTGCACATATTGCGATAGCCAGGACGGTTAAAACCGCCAGCTTGCCGGGCAATAGGAATGACAGCATTAAACTCAAGGTTAAACTTGTGGTCATGCTTAACATCATGACCATGCATTTTCCCAGGCTAACGCCAATATGCTCTTTTTTCTGATGAGCTTTTTTAGAAAAGTAAACTGTATATGCCATGACTATCATAAAACTGGTCAGCAGCAGCATGCGATTCATTTCCCCCTTTACGAGCAATAGTGAAACGATTTATTTTTAATGACAGGAAGAATTACCGCCCATCTGGCAAGCTGAATTCTTTGGTTTTGAGGGAGGCACGTCAAGAGCTGGATTCCGATTGAAAAAGCCCGTCGGTTTCAAAATGAAGCTAATATACGCAGTAGGCATGACTGGCCAATCTTCAGGTCGGGTTATATGATGGTGGCCCATGTTATACCAGACCACCACATCTTCATTTTCAATGGAGCGCTCGGCTTTAACCCACTCTTCCAACCCTTCCCCACCTGCATGTTGGTTTGGGTATCTCCCTGATGCAAACTGTTCTTCAGGATCGAATGGCGTCACCCAAAAATGATGTTTTAAAAATCCAGCCCGTTTTAATAAGGGTGAATCATCATGGGCGAACGGGAAACAGTTCTCCCCGGCAAACAATTTATAACCAACCGGCTCTCCCAATATATTCGTTTTTGATGGATTGACGATTTTCCAGAAGCGCGCTGTACGCAAATCAAGGTCTCGAACCGCATCGGATTCATTTTTAAGCAAAGTCGAAACTGGGTAGAAGCCATTTCCATATGGGTTGTCCGGTCCTTTTTCCATACTTTTTGTATTGACTTCATAAACTGAATTTTTAATTCCATCAACCATCATATCAAGCCTCATATTAAAGAAATGCTGATGGTGTGCAGCAAATAATTGAGGTGCAACCAAATTGCCATGCGGGTGCTTCCGGTCAGGTTCGATGGCTTGTGTATGCAATATTCCTGTCAATTTCACTTCAAACTGTATCGTCCCATCCTGAAAGAAATACCAATAAAATCCATATTCGTAATTTCCAACTGTCGAAATGCTCGATAGGACCAATCTTCTTGAACGGCGAACTTCAACATGATCTGTCCTCCAATCCGTATGTTTCCACCCGATTCCAAAATCCTCCTCATGTAAACAAATTGCATTTTTAATATGAATTACATTCCCTTTACTATCCACCAGATTCGCGTCAAAGTACTTTATCTCACCTAGGCAGTCACACCCGAGTTCAAGTGAATTCGCCAACATGCCAATGCCGTATTCACCTGCATCGAAAGCATTGTTCCTGTTCACCGGATCTGTTGGATCGCCATAAGGGACCACCATCTCGGATAAAGAAGCTCGATACAGGATTGGCCGCTGCACTCCATCATCATTGTAACTGACCGTATGAAGGACAAGACCTTCACGGGAGTTGAAACCAAAACGGATATTCCATTTTTGCCAATCTATCACATGGCCTTCCGTCGTGAAACTTGGTCCTTTTGGTTGGACTATTTCCAAAGGTTTAACATCCTGCCTCATGTTTCCTACTTGATCAGGTGTATAATTTCCATCAAGTGGCGGAAATGGCATGACACCTTTATCCACAATCTTGATGACTTCCATCTTATTTAAGTCTACAAGGACATATAATCCTGAAATGGGACGAGCATATCCATTATCATATAATGATGTACGGTAATAACATAAAGCCCTGACGATTCGTACATCCACTTCCTCTTCGATTCCAAAATTCCCTGCTGACCATGGATCGACCATGATATCATCCATATTCGTAAGCCCTCTTTTGGCAAAGGCTTTCTTCATTTCAGGGTGGCTTTTCACGACTTCCTGACACTCCATGAATTCATCAGCCATTATGGATGGCTGCACTCCCGGAATAAGTTTCCATGACCTTATGCTGCCTTCCGTTAAGGAAACTACAGCCTCATATGTTTTTCCCTCTTTATTATGAAGGATGATACAGAATGCTTCTCTATTGATTCGTTTTTCTTCCCGATAACCCAGAACAATGGATTTTGCAGGTTCCAGTAAGCTGATGTTAGCAAAGCGGTAATGGTCATCCAGTCCTTTATCACGTTTTAAAATCTGGACCGTCAGTTTAAGTTCTTCGGCCGTTAATGGATCAAGCGGGTGATCCTCCCTCGTCACTTTCATACTAGACATCTTTTCCATATTAACCTCTCCCTTATAGTTAAAATATCATTCTATCTTTTAAGTGAACTTTCCCTCGAAGTGACTCGTGTACAAAGTGCAAATTTTATTTGCCTACCGCATCATCTTTCCCGATAACTGGCATGGACTCTTTTCCTTCCTTTACACTTTCTTTTGATTCTGCAATGAATATCGATAGAATTAATAAAACAGTCGCAATGATATCGACCTTTCGTAATTTATCGCCCAGGAATAACACGGCATATAGCATTGCAGTAATCGGGATGATTGCCGTTGCCATCCCGATGGTGCTTGCTGGAACCTTTGAAATTCCTAAGTACGTGAAAATATAAGCAAATACCCACCCAAGCAAGGTATAGGCTATGACAGCTCCCCATAAACCAAGCGTCATTTTTCCCCAATCAAAAGATATCGCCTCATGAATGGCCATCGGCAGCGTAGTTAGAAACCCCATTAAGCACAGTCCTGCTGCCATTGTCACCGGTGGCACATCCACTGCGAATTTCTTTGCATATACAAAAAACAATCCCAATGACACAACTGCCAATATCATGAAAGCAATCCCTAATGCACTGGATTCCCCCTCAGTACTCGCACCTGCGAGCTCCATTACCAGGACAGCTGAAACAGCTAGCATGATGGCTATGCCCTTACGGATGTTCAATCTCTCTCCCAATAATATGAAGGAAAGAACCAGCGTTACGGCTGGCACCATACTATTTATGATTCCAGCCGCTATCACACTAGAGTATTTCAAACCATATAACAGGAAGACCGTATATAATGTAACGGTAAAAAGGGATTGCATGAATATCCCGAAGTACGTTTTATATCCTAGCCCTTTCCACTTGATTCTTTCGTATATTTTCGCTGCTGGCAGTAAGATCATACAGGCGATGCCAAGCGTCATTGCCGTAAACAGCCATACGGGAATGGTTGCCATTGCTATACTGCCGGCCGGGATTGAAAGACCTAAAACAATCATATTCAATATGATGAAGAGATAGCCAATATTCAGTAAACCCACCCCAATCATACGGATTTATCAAGCGGATAGCAGGAAATCCAACTTAAGCCAGTACCCGTGAGAAGAGCTGATCAAATCCCTGCCCTTAAACTCCATACCAGTTCAAGCCTTGCTCATTCAAATCAATCCACACGTTTTTTGTTTCCGTATACATATCCATCGCTTGGATGCCCAGTTCCCTTCCAAAACCACTTTGCTTCCTGCCGCCAAAAGGGGCTGTGCTATCAAGCATGCTAAACGTGTTCACATACACCGTCCCCGCTTTTAACCCCCTTACCATACGGTGCGCCCGTTTTAAATCATTGGTCCATAAACCTGAAGCCAGCCCATACAAGCTGTCATTTGCCTTGTTCAATGCATCCTCTTCATCTTTGAACTTGATGACCGACAAAACCGGCCCAAAAATTTCTTCCCGGGCAATTGTCATATCATTGGTGACATTCTCAAAAACGGTGGGCGTGAAAAAATAGCCTTTTCCTGCCATCGTGTTTCTTTCGCCGCCCATGACAAGATTAGCTCCCTGTTCCAGTCCGGCCGCTACGTACTGTTGAATTTTGTTCAGTTGCTGTAAAGAAACTTGCGGTCCCATTTGGGTCGTTTGATCTAAAGGATTCCCTACACGGATGGATTGTGCTTTCTTCACGAATGAATCCATGAATCGATCATATATGCTTTCCTGCACAAAAAGTCTTGTACCCGAGGCGCATACTTGGCCTTGGGCGAAGAAGATACCAAACATGGATCCATTCACTGCATTCTCGATGGAGGCATCATCAAAAACGATATTTGGTGATTTCCCCCCTAATTCAAGGCTGATTGGTTTTAAGTTCTTACTTGCTGCCTGCATGATTAGGCGGCCAGTATTCGTTGAACCCGTAAAAGCGATTTTATCGACGTCCGGATGTGATGAGAGGGCATCCCCCGCTATCTTCCCGTATCCCGGAATAACATTGATGACTCCATCTGGAATACCGACTTCTTGAAAGATTTTAACCATTTCCAGAATGCTTACAGGAGTTTGCTCAGCTGGTTTGATCACGATCGTATTGCCTGCCGCTAAAGCAGGGGCTAGCTTCCACATCGTCAGCATAAGAGGAAAGTTCCAAGGCACTATGGCTCCTATGACACCGATTGGCTCCTTCAAGGTATAATTGAACCGGTTATTAGGAGAAGCAAGGGTACTTCCCTGGACTTTATTTGCTAACCCCGCATAAAATTCGAGTACATCTATCATGGCTGGCATCGCAATGAATTTTGTTTCATTGATTGGCAGCCCGTTATCTTGTGATTCGACTTCGGCCAGCATATCAGCTTTCTCCCACAGTGCCTGTGCCACTTTATTCAGTAACCTTCCCCTATCCCCCGGCGCCATTTCAGCCCATGGGCCAGATTCAAACGCCCTTCGTGCAGCTTTTACCGCTAAATCAACATCTTCCGGACCAGCCTCGGCAACTACAGCATTCACTTCATCTGTTGCAGGATTAAGTGATTCAAATGTTCTTCCAGATAATGAATCAACCCATCGCCCCTCAATGAACAATTGATATTTTTTTCCCATCCATCGTTTCCCCTTTCTAGTGGAAATCTCAAAAACAACAATCGTATATCTATTAAAAGAATAAGGCTGCGCATTATTTTTTTATTGTAAAAAGCGGAACATTCAGAATATTTAAGCCGTGGATTAAAACCAAACAAAAAAAGATCTCGTATGAACGGGATCTTAATCACTATATATCAATAACTTTATATTGGGTTTGACAATTTCCTGAAACGGCATTAATGAATTCATTAGGAGTCATATAACCAAATTTTTTAAATTCATTAATTAAATGTGATTGATCAAAATATCCATTCTCATTAATCACATCCCAAACTGTAAAGGCCCGTTTGTTCAATAACATATGCAGGGAGTTTTGGAACCTCACTATTTGGCTGAATAATTTGGGCGGCATCCCTACATGGGCATCGAATTGCTTTCGCAAGTACCTTGTAGAGTATCCGGTCTCAGCGGCTAATTGATTCATATTTACATTTCCTTTGGAAGAATATATTTTGTCCAAGGAATATTCTATAATGGCAGGCAACTCATTACACGCAAAAATATTAATCCCTATTTCTTCTTTGAACAGCTTTATTCTTCTACGAAAATCCCGTTCATTTATTAACCTTTCCATAATGGCAGGTCCAATTTTCACCATATCGGCTAAGGGGATTTGGCGATTGATTACCTCCTTCATGGAATATTTAAAATGCTGGGTTTCCTGCTTAGGCAAAAACCTCACACCGAAATATTCACAATTAGCCTGAAAGTTTATCGTTTTGTACTTGAGGACACTCCCGCATACATCTGCGGAGGGGCTATCGGGATCGCAATAAAATAATATGTCGATGCACCCATCGGGAATGACGGACATTGGATTCATTAAATCCCGATTGATTTTAAATTGATAGAATAATGTAGTTGAATGGTCAGAATTTCTTTGTTTATATTCTATATAGTAATCCGATAGAATCTCAAATTCCGGCTGGAATGGAAAATAGTCGAAGGTATTGAAGTTCTGAATGATGTTCAACTACCATCACGCTCCTTTTATATTGCATTGTCACCCAGTTCCTTTACCCTTGAAACTTTTGCAAGCAGTGATAATTTCGCAACATTGATACAATGACTTTCATGCTTTCACTAAGCTTGGCTTGCAATTAGAGATTTACTACAGTAGTCGTTTGCCATGAGTACGGCCGAGAGGGTCATCCACATTTCTTCGCGTTTCAGGAGAGCCGTTCATCATTCTTCCCATGCCTGGCTATTATCAACATGAGCGTTGTTTTTATAATTTTCGACAAGTATTTCCAAAATCCTTTTGACTGAAAAAATTTAAATCATTATGCCTTATCCCCACATCTTACTGCAATCCTTTTTCTTGTATGGGTTTCATTAGCATTAATCGTTATTGTGAATTTATTGAGTTTTTAATTAATGTTCTTCTTCAAGAAAAGATTCTGTAGGGACTGTCTTTTTATTTATAAGATTATAAAAAAAAGAAAACCATATTTAGGCTTCCTATCAGTTTGTAGACACAAGGAGTTCGGAAAACGACTCTTTCATCAAATGAAGGAAACAACTGCCCCGAAGCAACACCTTCAAATCCCCAGGTTTGGTTTCTAAATTAAATGCTATAACCAAGTTGATTGGAGTGGGTGTGCGAGACTCCTGCGGGAAAAGCGCGTCCATAAGGGAGACCCACGAAGGCGCAAGCCGAGGACGCTTCAGTACCGCCTGCGGAAAGCGAGTGCCTGGAGCTGAAATAAACGCCCAATATGTACAAGCCATAAAAAAACACCCCATAAATGTTAGTTTGGTGTCTAACATTTACGAGGCAGTTCAAGTTTGCCTGCAGTCTAGGCTTCTATATTTCTTACATCCTGTAACTTACTTCTTCAAATGATATGGCACAGTCGTAACAACCACATTCCTTCTATAAAGTAAGTAGGCACGGATCAGTAAACTTGATTGGTTATGAAGAATATTGTGCCAGCCCTTCTTCGGAATGAATTGGGGGATGATCACCGTAACTTTATAATTGGATTCACTCGCCTTATGTTCAACCGTATCCACGAATTTTGTTAATGGCTGAATGATACTTCTGTAATAAGAATTCAGTGTAACCAGTCGGACATCCGGCTGCCACTTTTTCCATTTTTCTCCGAATTTCTTTTCATCTTCTCTTTCAAAAGCAACATAAACGGCAATGACTTGATGCGCTGAAAGAGATTTTGCATAATTTAAAGAGTTCTCGACCACATGAGTTATCCCGGCAACAGGGACGATAATGATATTTCCTTCAATTGGCAAGATCGGCTCACATGTTGTAATCCTTAGTTGGTCACCAACTGCTTCGTAATGCTTTCTGATTCGATGAAAAATTAACAGGATAATAGGTATAAAAATCAAAACAGGCCAAACCTGAGTAAACTTGGTCAAGAAGAATATCATCGTGACGATAAAGCTAATAATGGCACCAATTGAATTAATGGTTAATTTCAACATCCAGCCTTTTGGCTTTTCGCGGATCCATTTAACAATCATCCCGGTCTGGGACAGAGTAAATGGAATGAATACCCCTACAGCATAAAGCGGAATGAGATTTTCTGTATGTCCTTCAAATGAGACTATTAAGATGATCGAGGCAAGTCCCAGTATGATTATTCCATTGGAATACCCTAATCGGTCCCCTCTGATCGTAAACGCCCTCGGTATGAATTTATCCTTCGCTAGATTTACCGCAAGCAGAGGGAAGGCCGAATAGCCAGTATTGGCCGCAAGTATCAAGATCAAGGCAGTCGTACCTTGAATGAAGAAATACATGAAATTCCGACCAAAGATCTCTTCAGCAACCTGGGAGACGACTGTTACCTCTGCGCTAGGGACGATGCTTAAATAATAGGCTAAGAATACGATTCCCGAAAATAATACAGCTAATAAGGAACCCATCGCTATTAAAGTTTTCGCCGCATTATTCGGGGCCGGATCTTTAAAGTTCGGAATTGCATTGGAAATAGCTTCGACTCCTGTCAATGCGGAGCTTCCTGACGCAAATGCTCTTAGCAGTATGAATAAACTGATGCCCGCTACCGGAGTCCCGATGGGCGTGTGCAATTCAGGTGAAACTCCCCCTGTCAAAATCTTGTAAATCCCGACACCAATCAAGATGAACAATGCTAAAACGAATAGGTACACCGGATAGGCCAAAACAGAGGCCGACTCCGTAACCCCCCGCAAGTTCAGGATTGTAAGCAGAATGACGAAAATGATGGCTATGATGACATTATATGAATGCAGGCCGGGAAAAGCGGACGTGATTGCATCCGTACCTGCAGAAACACTAACAGCCACAGTTAAAATATAATCCACCAATAAGGATCCTCCAGCTATCAGCCCTGGATTGACTCCCAAATTGTTTTTTGAAACCACATATGCCCCCCCGCCATGCGGATAAGCGAAAATGATCTGTCTATAGGACAAGATCAAGGCGGTTAACAGGATCAATACGCCGATTGCGATAGGAAGGGAATACCAGAATGCTGCAGCACCGACAGTGATCAGAACGATCAATATTTGCTCAGGTCCATAAGCAACAGAAGACAAAGCATCAGAAGATAATATCGCCAAAGCCTTTGTTTTGTTAAGCTTTTGTTCACCAAGTGCATTTGATTTTAGAGGTCTCCCAATCAGGAATCTCTTTATAGAAGATAACATCAAGTATTCACCACCATATTAAATTTAAGTTACCCAGCTGTAGCAAAATACAAGAAGAAATAGAAAAATGCCTACAAGTCATAACTAAATAGACCTGTAGACATCAATTTTTTTGTCTAACAAGCTCCACCTTCCTTCTCATATAACGCTTACGAGGTTAGCTGTCGGATTCGGACCTAAGAGTAGCCCTACCTTGAAAGGATTCACCCCTTGGATTGTAGTAACAATCCCAATACCGGGTCCCCCGCACCATAAGGTTTAAGCGATTTAGAAATATGAAACTGTTGATTATCATACTCCCGTGAAATGGAAATGTAAATGAAAATTTTGCACAGAAATATAATTTTTTTTTGTATGCGAGGTTTTATTCTTGACGTATATTACATAAGTCATGCAAACAAATGGTTCGAAGGGAGGAACGGAGGTAAATAAACGTCCAAAAAGAAAAAAACAAGGAGTGAATGAACAAAAGATGGTCATAAAAGGAATAAATGATTGCCACTTGAAGAGGATGAAGTGAAACAGATCTGCCCCCAGCTTGAGTCGTCGTTATACTTGCATTGATTTTCTCTTTCCGATTCCACTTTAATTCCCGTCAATCGGGGGCATTATCACACTGCTCCATCCTAATTAGTTCCTGCCTTCTTGAATTGGCCTTAAATTGCTTTTTTTAAAGACAAAGTATTTCTGGCCAATATAGTTGAGAACTGTGTAAAAAATGGCTCCTATCATCACAGCCACATTTTGTTGTATGGGTAAATGAACGGATCCTTCCATTGATTCCGCAATAGCTTGGCCTAAAGAATATGCGGCGGAATAACAGATCAGGATGACGCAAAAGAAACGTGCAACTCCTCTCCGCCATTCTATATCACTTTTAAAGGTAAAAGTCCTGTTCAAAAGAAAACTCGTTACAGCTCCCGTACCATTACCGATAAAGGTGGAGACCCAGTAAGATAATTCAAGAACATTCATGAGAAAAAGCATAAGGGAAAGCCCAAGCGCTGTATTGACTATCCCAACCAATAAAAAGCGGATAAAGGAGTTAGTGTGTTTTAGATAGTTTTTCAATACTGTTCCGTTCATTGTCTAGTTGCTCCCGTTTTTTTAAATCGAGCGGATTAAATAGGTCCAGATCAACTATATATTTAGGCCGGCGTTTGGATTCATTATAGATTTTACCGATATATTCCCCAATCAAGCCGACAGCAATCAACTGTAGGCCACCGATCAACCATATGGAGGTGATTAATGAAGTCCATCCAGTCTCGGTCTGCCCATAAAACTTTAACCATAAAAAGTAAGATCCAAAGAGTAAGCTAATGAAAAATGAAAAACATCCTAGCCATAATACAAGCCGGATCGGTGTAACTGAAAAGGAAGTAATGCCATCAAGCGCAAAAGCAACCATCTTCTTAAATGGATATTTCGTTTCCCCAGCCAATCTTTCTTTTCGATCATAATAAACAGAGTCCGTCTTAAACCCAATAAGCGGTACGATTCCCCGTAAAAAAAGATTCGTTTCATCAAATCGTTCCAACTCCGCGATCGCCCGTTTACTCATTAGCCGGAAATCCGCATGATTATAGACAAGGTTAACCCCCATCTTGTTCATCATTTTATAAAAACCAGTTGCAGATGTTCGTTTGAAAAATGAATCAAGGTCCCTTTTTTGGCGGACACCGTATACAATTTCACATCCTTCATTGAATTTCCGGATGAATTCAGGGATGACTTGAATATCATCTTGTAAATCTGCATCAATGGAAATCACACAATCCGAGGCTTCTTTAGCTGTAAACAATCCTGCCAGGAGTGCATTTTGATGTCCTGCATTCCGGGAAAGCTTTAGCCCACGAACAAATTCATTATTAATCGTTTCCTTATAAATGATCTTCCATGTTTGATCTTTACTTCCATCGTCAACCAATAGAATTTTACTTTGACCAGAAACAACGTTTTCTTCGACTAATCCCCTCACCAATCCACAAAGCTGGGAAATGGTATCCTGCAATACGCTTTCTTCGTTATAACAAGGTACAACAATCGTCAGTATCGGTGAATTCACTTTATTCCCCCCCTTTTCACATGACTCTGTATAAATAAATTTTCCATACACTTCCTTTTTTTACGAAAATCCTATCTAGTACCAATCCGTTTTCCTCCGCGTTGTTAATTGGTATGGCAGAAAATATATACTTGCCACCTAATCCTTTAAAAGCATCCATATTAAGGTCTAAATTTTCCAGCTCTTTCTTCGAGCTTTTCTTGAACATATAATGCTTCCCAAGCTCATCGGCAAATAGGTAACAACGTCCTCCCCATTCATCAAAGTAGATTCTGATGTTTTTATTCTTAGCCAATTCGTTTTCAATTATTTGACGAAATTGATGTTTGTAAGTAAGCGGATAGAAATTGTTATAGCTATCTAGCGTGTAAAATCCATTAAATTGTGCAATTGCAGGATGCAGCCCAATGCTGGCAACACGATATTCTTCCTGTGGAAGGCCAATATGATCTTTTATTTCCCGAAAAAGGCTTACTGAATAGAACTCTTTAAAAGAAGGTTTTTTATTATGAGTGATTTCCTCATTGAATCCCATTAAGATCATAATTTGAACGGCGATGAAAATAGAAAGGGTTTTCTTAGCATAATCGCTGTGTTCCCAAATAATCTTTATCGCGAGGGCAAACCCCACGTAAATGACCATCGGCCTTAAGAAGTGAAATCTGGCAAAATTAAAGGTATCCAGGGTGTGAAACCTTTCCGTTAAAGGAAGCCAGCCTTTATAAAACCAAAATGCGTACCACACTGAGAGGATAAAATTCAAGCAAAATAAAAAAACATATACCTTTTCCTGTCTCCACAGTTTTTTGGTCAGAATAATATAAAAGGCGAAAATGGTAATCGGCAGGATGATAAGCGCATGTACAGTCATGACATGCGTATGGCCAAGAACGAAATTTTTGAATGTAAGTTTAATGACCCACTCGAGGGGCAGCCTTGCGTGAAAATACTCATCTCTGCTGTTTGGCTCTGAATCAAAAATGAATGAAGCGACCAAACGATACTCCACCATTCCAAAAATGACCGTCATATACACGATTGAAAGAAGAAACGTTATATTCCATCCTTTTTTCCTGATTAAATCCGTTAGCCAAAGAAACCCCATTGCAACAAGGAAAAAGAAAAAGCCAAGTACGATGCTTGAATAAAGCGGTAAAAGTGTAAGGACTAAATAATTCTTCCAAGAATGGTCCTTGCTGCGAATATTCAAGAAAGCCCAAAGTGCAAGCGGCATTCCAAGTGTACTGAGCATTCCCGATGGCCAGAATGGGGTAAGGGCAAAGGCTAAGGATGTTCCAACCCTAATCCAGCCTGATCGGGATCCTGTAATCAAATGTTTCTTTAATAGGATATACATACCAAAGAATGCAATAAACCTTGTTAATGCCTGGCTCATTGCATATGCAACCATTGTCGGAAAAAGTGAATGAAGCCACACGATAATACTGAACTCACTGCCAAATGCATTTCGAGGAAGTCCATTCATAATCTGGGGAATTTTGGCGTCTATTGCACCGAATAACTCACCGCTCTCTGAAAGGACTTTATACCAGGCAAGGTTGGAATCCAAATTATCATGTACGCGAATATGCGCATTTTCCCCAAGGATGAATAAAGGAGAAAGATATAAAACAATGACGAGTAAGGCAAAAAGGATTTGAACTCTCTCTTGATTTTCAATTGGCAAAATATACACCTCTTGACTCAATTCATATATCCATAATATTTGCTTCAAAGGTAAATCTATTCTATTTCAGGGATTTATTTTAACCCATTTTGAAATAGGTCAACCAATGACCACATAAAATGAAGGGTAGAACAAAAAGCATATTAAAGAAACTTAAAAAGGGGCTGGGCTATGATAAAGAAAGCGGTGATTCCAGCAGCCGGTTTAGGAACACGATTTTTACCTGCGACGAAAGCTCAACCAAAGGAAATGCTGCCGATTGTCGATAAGCCGACCATTCAATATATTATCGAGGAAGCGGTACAATCAGGGATTACAGATATTATCATCGTTACAGGGAAAAACAAACGTGCAATCGAAGATCATTTCGATAAATCCATTGAACTTGAAATGCTTCTGCAAATGAAAGGTCAAAATGAACTGCTTAAAATCGTGGAGAACATTTCCAACATGGTGGATATCCACTATGTAAGACAAAAGGAACCTTTAGGCCTGGGGCATGCAGTTTTATGTGCCAAAACTTTTATCGGAGACGAACCTTTTGCCGTCTTGTTAGGGGATGATATCGTGGATAGCCCGGTTCCAGCTTTGAAGCAGTTAATGGAACGGTATAACAAGGTTCGTACGAGCATTATCGGATGTAAGGATGTATCACCTGCCGATGTATCCAAGTATGGGATCGTAAATTTCCAAGGACGATATGAGGATATATTTCTGGTAAGAAACTTGGTGGAGAAGCCAAAAGTGGAGGATGCACCATCAACACAGGCGATTATTGGACGATATATTTTATCACCTGCGATTTTTAAAATCCTTGAAACCGCACAGCCCGATCGGAATGGGGAGATCCAGCTTACCGAAGCTTTAGACCTTCTGTTAGAAAAGGAACCAATATACTCGTATATCATCAAAGGAAATCGATATGACGTTGGCGATAAATTCGGCTTCCTCCAAGCTTCATTAGATTTCGCCATGAAACGACCTGAACTTCGTGATCAGCTAATAACATATTTAAGGCAGTTGTTCCCTAAATGAAATGAATATACCCCCGCCCAATTACCAAGAGGTAATTGGGCCATTTCCACATCGGGTTCACCCCTCTGGTTGTAAAATGATCCACTAACATATCCCCATACCCTAATCTCTAAGCGAAATATAACTGTTTATTATAAACGCTTCCGTGAAATGTAAAAGCGAGTGAAAATGTTCGCTATAGAAAGAATAATTTATTATCAGTGAGGTTATGTTGATAACGTATCCTTCATTATTGATCCTAACAACGATTTCCAGAAAGGGTTGTTGAAAAACACATGCACAAAAAAACTAATAATCCAATACTATCCGATGATTTTTTAGATCAAGTGGTTAAGGAAATCAATGCACAATTTGGCGGGCCCATTAATGAAAAAAATGATCGTTTCCTGCATGGGGACGATGAAGAAAGAACTTGAAACCCACATCATTAACCCACAGCTTTCATGAAAGACTCTGGCTCTATTCATCCAGAGTTTTTTTTGCTAACTGATGAAACTTTATTTTTTCATAGAATTATTTGCCCTTTCTTTAATGACTTGTCCAAACCGATTTAGCTTATCCTCATAGAATGATTATATGTAATTATTTTAAAGAAAGGGGAAAAACTACATTGAGCCGCGCTGATGATGTCTTCCGCACATCTCCAAAGGTTCCAAAAGGAAGGCTGATTTACGGACATAAAAAGGAGTTCCAAACTGATTCCATTGGCTTTCTGACCCAATTGGCCAAGGAATATGGGGAAGTCCTAAATTTCGTTTAAGACCATTCCAAAATGTTTATCATATTTTTTAATCCTGATTTAATAAAACAAATACTCATAACAAAACAAAAATCCTTCGTCAAATCCAAGGACTTCGAACCTGGAGCATCCAATATTTGAAACATTAAGAATGATCTCAAATAAAAATAACGTTCATAATGGTTCGATTAACTCCTATAACTGGCTGGCCTATTTTTTTATAGAAAGGAGGGATGAAAATATGTATATGTACCATTCACCACAGAAGGGAATCATCCACACTGAATTGCACTATTTAGGGATGGCCTCGCAGGTATATACCGGTTATTTGGAATTTATAAGCGAAATTGAACCGATACAAGAAACAGAAAACCTACAGCCGGCCCCTCTTCTCTTTTTAGATGAGAACGGATAGCCTCGTTAGCTTTTCCTATATTAAAGAAAACCGGCCTTGAAAGTAACCGGTTCTTTTACCTGTCACAAACTAATTAATCTAAAAAATGTAAGTTATGATGTACAACTATTTGCACCGAGTTTTTTTCGGTGATTTTAGTATATTTCAATAAAAAGAGCACAGTTATTTAAACTGTGCCCTTCCTTTTATTTATCTTTATTAACTATTATACTAAAACTCATCTTTAGTTATAAACATCGAACGGTTTTCAGTAATAAATGTAGTTAAAAAGGGAAAGATGACCAAAATCATTTTTTAATATAATGAAGCATAGCAAGTTGACCTAATTTTTCTACTTTCGTTAATGTGTATTTTAGAGCAATATCATCTCCCACATAAAGGGAAATCCCTTTCCCTAAAATAATAGGTGCAATGGCTAGTTGGAATTCATCAATTAAATTTTCTTTAAAAAATTCACGAGCTAAGTTTCCCCCACCAATTAACCATATATCTTTACCAGGCCTTTGTTTTATCTTTTTAATGAAAGTTTTGACATCTTCATCAATAAATGAAGCATATTCATCTGATCCACTAACAGATTTAGAAAATACATAATTTTTATAATCAATATAAGGATAATTTATATCAAATCCACGAATGACATCATAAGTTCCTTTTCCCATAACGACAGTATCAATTCTTTCCAGAAGTGCATTGTAGCCTGAATCTCCTTCTACCTCTGTTGATTCTAACCACTCCAATGTACCATCATCATTCGCAATATAGCCATCAATTGAAGTACCAATGTAAAAAATAATGTTACGCTGTTTTTTCATCAATCAACTGATCCCCCTCGGAACATAAACTTGATATTCCTTGATAATTCCTCTAGTCAAAATACCATTCCTAACAAGATTAAATCTCCACTAAATTCAATTCCCCCTTCTTTTACTAATAACCTGTATCGTAAGTTGAAGAAGAAAGAAGTATTCCATTGATAAAAATTGAGCTTCTTTTAAAGAAATCCCATTTATAATATACTCCCAAGAATACACCTTTTCCTTTGTTTCACCTGACTTAAATGGTTTGCAGAAGTTATAATATGTTCTAAGGATTGTAATAGCCATTTTTGATAATTAAACAACTGTGCCACCGTCGTAAAGGTATGGTTAACGTCTGACCCACTTATCAGTTTGCTTTTCGTTTGATTCATTTCATAAAACCCAATATTTTCAGATAATAAAGACTACTCTTCTTTCCTGATTGGGAATCTATTTCAATTCCCCTGCCTAAATTGACATTTTTCCGATTCATGTTATATTAACATATCACTTTAGTACGGAAAAGCATTCAATAATAGAAGAGCTTTTTTAGTTTTATTTATAGACTATTTTATTATAAAAATGAATGAAAGGCATGAATAAAATGGAGAAGACTCATCAAGATTTAAAAAAGGGCCTATTGCCACGGCATGTCCAGTTCATTGCTTTAGCAGGAATGATAGGAACAGGGATTTTTAAGGGGAGCTCCGATACATTAAATATGGCAGGTCCAAGTGTTGTATTAGCCTATATAATAGGGGGGCTATTGTTATTTATTGTAATGGCCGCATTAGGAGAGATGGCAACCGCTTTTCCTAATTTGAACGTGCAACATCTCATTAATAAAGCTTTTGGGTTTCAACTATCCTTCATAGTCGGATGGCTCTATTGGTTTAATTGGATTATCGTAATCATTGTAGAAATAGTCGCTGCCGGCAGTTTTCTACAATATTGGTTTCCTACGGTGCCATTATGGCTGTTAAGCATACTTTGCGCTTCAGTAATTATAGGAATTAATTTATTTCAAGTAAAATACTACGGAGAACTCGAATTTTGGTTCGCAGGAATTAAAATAATAACCTTAATTGCCTTTATTATTTTAGGAGCTTTGATCCTGCTGGGACTGTTTCCTAGTTCGGCTTCATTATCTAATTACACGGAACATGGTGGTTTTTTCCCCAAAGGAATTGACGGAATGTTAAGTGCACTTTTAGTGGTAATGTTTTCATATGGGGGCGCAGAATTAATTGGTGTAGCCGTCACGGAAACAAAAGATAGTCAGCGGGTCCTACCAAAAATAATTAAAGGGACAATATGGCGGGTGATCCTTTTCTATGTCTTGCCGATACTTATTATTTGTGGGGTAATACCTTGGAACCAAGTAAGCACTGAAATAAGTCCTTTCGTTCAGGTTTTCAGCTTATCGGGTCTTCCCGGAGCAGCCGATATTATGAATTTCGTTCTTTTAACTGCTGTGTTATCAGCTGCAAATTCAGGTATATACGCTACCTCAAGGACATTGTTCACTCTTTCCCAGAATGGGGAAGCGCCTAGAGCATTTTTAAAAACAACCAAAAAGGGTATCCCGCTTAATGGTATATTCCTAACTACATTATGTATATTGGCTGGTGTGTTTTTAACCTATTTGACTCCCGACCTGATTTTAAGCTACCTTATGGCCATTCCTGGATTCACAGTTTTATTATTATGGATCAGCATTTGTTCCGCGCAATTGAAGCTGCGTAATCAATACACTGGTAAACCAGGTTTCCGGGTAAAGTGGTACCCATATACAACTATATTAGCCATCACTGCTTTAAGCATCATCTTTTTGGCATTTATCTTCAATAAGCAAAACATCATTGGGACCACAGTGTGTCTTGTCACGTTAGCAATATTCATCCTTCTCTCTTTTATTGTCAAACAAAAAAAATAGAACTATTATATAAAAATCCCCTGAATTTAAATAGAGGATTTCAGACTGTGGGCAAACTCGATGCAGGTCGAATTTGTTTACAGTCTTTTTAGTGCTAGAACAATTTGAACGTAGGGCCATTCGCGCGGTCGGTCCGGAAACCTCCTCGGCGCCTTTGCACCTGCGGGGTCTCTCCTGCACTCGCTTTTCTAAGCAGGAGTCTCGAACACCTGCTCCAATCAACTTCGTTTAAAAAGTTCAGATAGAAACCCTTTTGTCTAAAAAGCGGATTCGGAACTGTATCATCCTGAACACTGATTTTAAAACAATACTTTTGATATACTTTATGGTTTTTTACTGTAATCCTTATTGGATGGAAGAAATTTGCGACACTCCTGCCGAATTACTGGCTAGCCGAGACACCACAGGCGCTTGCTTCGATGAGGCTTGGCAGACAGTCGGCGGAAAGGGAGCTGATTTCTCAAATCAACTGCGACTTTTTTCTGAAGAATAAAAGGAAACAAATTTGGATTTAAAATACTCCTTTTGCTCCATCTTCAATATACATATGTTAAAATAACCAATGAACCAATCATCCTACAAATTCGAGGTGTGAATATTGACCATATCTAAAACAAATCGCTTATCACTTGTAGAACAAGTCGTTTCCCAAATCGAATCGTTAATCGAATCAGGTGAATGGAAAATTGGAAATCAAATCCCCCCTGAAATGGATTTGATCCAACAGTTCGATGTAAGCAGAAATACATTAAGAGAAGCTGTACGGTCACTTGTTTATGCGGGCCTTTTAGTAACGAAACAAGGAAAAGGAACATTCGTAAGGTCATCAAGTGCCTTGGGGGCTGCTTTTGAAAGAAGGATCCAGCAGTCAAGTATATTAGAAACGTTAGAGGTCCGTCATGCCCTTGAAAGAGAGGGAGCTCAGTTAGCGGCATTAAGACGTAATCAAGAAGATATAGAACGATTGCAATATCATATATCAGCATGCAGTAAAGCTGCCAGGGCAAAGGATATCAAGGCTTACGAAGAAGCCGATATACAGTTACATAAATCGATTATGGCTTCATCACATAATGATTTATTGATTGATTTGTACGAACATATGGAACACTCCCTGCATGAATCCATCCACCAGATAGTGGAGATGAGTTCTGATGTGAACTTTCATTTGAACATTCATTGCAATCTTGTAGATGCCATCATCGAACAAGATGCGAACCGGGCAATCGAAACAGTGAATGAATACATTGCACAATTCAAAAAATCTTTAGAGTAAGTAAGGAGGAGTTATGGGCATTAACCAAGCAGCAAATCAACTAGAACAAACAAAAATGGATATTAAACCCAAGGTTGGACTACTCATCATCGGGATCATTCTTCTTGGGGCAAACCTGAGGGCTCCCTTAACATCTGTTGGCCCCCTTGTCACTTCGATCCGTGATAACCTGGGGATATCCAATACATTATCAGGTTCATTAACGACATTGCCTTTGCTTTCTTTCGCTTTATTATCACCATTTGCACCTAGGATAGCACGGCGTTTTGGAATGGAACTTACACTTTTCCTTTCCTTGATATTATTAACAATCGGGATTGGGGTACGCTCAGTTGGCGGAGTGCCGACATTGTTCATAGGGACCATTTTAATTGGGTTAGCCATTGCAATCGGCAATGTATTGTTACCCAGTCTGATCAAGCATAATTTTGCCAGGAATATCGGTTTGATGACAGGAACCTATGCTGTTTCCATGAATTTATGTGGCGCAATAGGTTCCGGTATCAGCATTCCCCTTGCTTCTTCATCGGGATTGGGATGGGCTGGTGCCCTTGGATGTTGGGGAATCTTATCACTTATCACAGTCTTCTTATGGATGCCGCAATTAAGACGGCCATTCAAGTCAGGTAAAGATGTGCAAACGGCACAAATGGATAAAAAGATTAACTTATGGCGTTCTGGGTTAGCCTGGCAGATAACATTCTTCATGGGGTTGCAATCGTTTATCTTCTATACAGTAATTACCTGGATGCCGGAAATCCTGGAGCAAAAAGGGCTGAACGCTGATGAGGCTGGCTGGATGCTATCCATCATGCAGCTTGCCGTCATTCCCATAACATTCCTTGTGCCAATTTTAGCTGGACGCCTACAAAGTCAGCGTCTGTTAGTGATCCCCCCTGTCGTCTTCCTTATCGCAGGGATATTCGGCATATTATATGGAAGCACTCTATTCATACCAGTATGCATGATATTGATTGGAATTGGGGTCGGAACCATATTCAGTTTATCCATGATGTTCTTTAGTCTTCGAACACAAAGCACCCATGAGGCGACGGAATTATCAGGAATGGCTCAATCATTCGGGTACCTCTTAGCTGCCATTGGACCTGTATTATTCGGATTGCTACATGACATTACACACAGCTGGACAGTTCCCTTATTGATGTTGGCCGCAATATCGGCACTTATTTTCATTGTTGGAATGCGTGCAGGAAATAATGAATATGTAACTACTCAATAAAACCAGTCATGAAATTTTTTAAAACAACCATACTTAATATAAGGGTATGGTTGTTTTTTGTCTTTCTTTGATTCTGTTCAACTTTATAAATATTGTGAATATAAAGCTTCAAACGAATGATATAAATATAGGAGATTTGAAAAGGCCGTTGCTTCTGTTGAGCAACGGCCTTTTCATCTGGTCTTATCCATCACCCTGACATTGCCAAAAGGAAGATTAGAAAAAAGACGTACAATGTGAATCGCACGCCTTTTTAATCTACAATTATTTTGATCTGAAAATTTCACTTACCACGTTTCCCTTTTTATGCATACTTCTTACTTTCCTCATCTTTAAAAAAGCTCTTCATTGCGTGGAAAACGTCAGCCTTTTGCTTAAGAATATAGTACCTGAATTTTTCATTATCGATATTTTTATAAGCTGTCATCAATGTCGAATGACGATTGTATTGATTGACTTCCCCATACCCGAACATATTGGAAACCTTCATGAGTTCTTCAACAAGCTTAACGCATCGGACGTTATCTGATGTTAGGTTATCACCATCGGAAAAGTGAAACGGATAGATATTAAACTTCATGGGGTCATATTTATGATCAATAAGTTCTAATGCTTTTCGGTATACGGACGAACAAATCGTACCGCCGCTTTCCCCTTTTGAAAAGAAATCCTCTTCCGGAACCACTTTCGCTTCTGTATGATGGGCAATGAACTCGATTTCCACCGTTTCATATTTTGTCCGCAAGAAACGGTTCATCCAAAAGAAAAAGCTTCGAGCCATATATTTTTCCCATAACCCCATACTTCCAGAAGTATCCATCATTGCCAGTACAACTGCTTTGGAATCAGGTTTCTGAATCTCATTCCAGGTTTTGAATTTAAAGTCTTCCTTATAAATAGGATGAAAACCCGGGTTCCCCGTTAAGGCGTTCCGTTTGAAAGCCGATATCATCGTTTTCTTTTTATCGATGTTTCCCATTAGGCCTGTCTTGCGGATATCGTTGAATTCGATGTGTTCAAGCGTGTGCTCCGCATGTTCTTTCCTCTGAAGATTAGGGAGTTCCAATTGACTGAACAGGGCTTCCTCCAATTCCATCATCGACACTTCGGCTTCATAATAATCCTCACCGGCCTTGTCACCCGCACCTTGGCCCTTACCGGCTCCTGCATCGGACGGTGAGCCATCCCTTGCGACTACATCCCC
The DNA here is from genome assembly GCF_025175645.1 of Peribacillus aracenensis. Classification (NCBI taxonomy): domain Bacteria; kingdom Bacillati; phylum Bacillota; class Bacilli; order Caryophanales; family Bacillaceae; genus Peribacillus; species Peribacillus aracenensis. The sequence goes on along the minus strand of NZ_JANZMJ010000002.1, from coordinate 32,770 downwards.
CACTTTACTGTCTCCATCGCCTTGCCCTACATGTTTGTTTTTATCATAGTTATAACGAATTTTGTATTCATCCAAGGAGCGAATGGGAATCTTGATAACATCCCGGCCATTGGACATTACGATGCTTTCTTCTGAAATTAGATCAGGCAAATTATTCTTGATTGCTTCCTGCACCTTTTCCTGATGACGTTGTTGATCATCAAAACCTTTCCGATGGAGGGACCAATTTTCCTGTGAGATAACATACTGTTGATTACTCTCTTCCGACATTCTCTTCCCCCCTTAAAAATGTTTGCACGCTTTTCATCATTCCTTCATATAATAAGTTAGTGTGGGAATGCCCACATCATTCCGGTTTTCCAATGAAAAATACAGTGCGAAAAAACGGATTAAAAGAAAAGTATTACTCTATCTTATGCAGCGATGCAGGATAATTTACAACAAAATTCAATAATGGACGTTTGCCTACGAACTAGACAAGTCTTGGCAAGGGCGTTATGGGCCCTATAAGGTTGTTTTCTAAATATTACTGTAAAATAAGTATTTCAAGAAAAAGAACAGACTTGATGATTATCAGGTCTGTTCTTTTTTAAAGCAGGTTTTATTTGTCGGATATAGGATATTTTAAAATATCTTTTTGAACTTAGCCACGTAATTGATCTGCAAAACAGAGACTTCCAAGGGCATCAAAAGCAATGAAATACAACAAAAAAGGTGCTCCAGTAGTTTTTCTGGACACCTTTTTAAACAGATAGAATGATTCTGGTTGTGATATTCGTCAATCTTTATCTTCCTCAATTTCATGTTGAACTGTACCTGGGCGTTTATCCCACTCTTTCAATTCTTCATTCGTTCTTTGATTTTCCATCTGCTTCCCCAGTTCTTTCATCTCTTCATAATCCTTGGCCATGGAGCTGTTTTCCGGAACATGTTCTTTTTTCAATTCCTCTTTACTCATTTAACATCACCCCTACTTATTGATACCCAATATTTCCAAATCCAAAACGTAACATATCTTATGGAAATATCGGGTATAGATAAAACATCATGAGCAAATCTAAGGAGGTGCAGGAATTATGCAAACAACTACACTTTATGTAAAGGAAGCAACGTCAGAAGGTCCGATTTTAAATCTGGAGTCCATACTTTTGAAAACGGAAGGTGTGGAACGTGCAATCATCGATGTTGATGATGGGGAAATTAAAATCGATCATAGCGAAGACAAGCTATCACCGAATCAACTTATTACACTTATTGAGCAGTATGGCTTGAATGTAACTAAATAGAAATCAAAAGCACCGGGCTCCCCTTCATACCGTAGGGCCCGGTGCTTTGTTTGGTTCATTATTTCTCATTCCTTGTCAAGGCACCCTTTAACACTTTCAAAAGGTGGATGATTTTAATGTAATTCAGAGGAATTGATTGGATTTCCTCTAGCCTTTCGCAAAAGGGGATAAACCCCTGCCCGATATGGGGCAGGGGCAAAAAATTATGGATTACCGATTTAACAAGCTGCCCACATAGCGCAGCAAATCATTGGCTGAAGTGGAATTATATCCGTGCTCATCGATAAGTCTCGTGATGACCTCGTTCACTTTCTTCAGTTGCCTTTCGTCTGGTGTCTTAGTTGAGGTAGTGATCTTAACGACATCCTTCAAATCCGCGAATAGTTTTTTCTGGATCGCTTCCCGTAAACGATCATGGGAATTATAATCGAATCTCTTCCCTTTACGCGCATATGCAGAAATGCGAATCAATATTTCTTCGCGGAATGCTTTTTTCGCATTCTCGGATATTCCAATTTGCTCTTCTATCGAGCGCATCAATTTTTCATCAGGGTTGATTTCCTCCCCAGTCAATGGATCGCGCAGCCTTGATTTATTGCAGTATGCTTCGACATTATCAAGATAGTTATCCATGAGGATCTTCGCCGACTCTTCGTACGAATAAACAAATGCCTTTTGCACTTCATTTTTTGCAATGGCATCGTATTCTTTCCGTGCCAGTGAAATGAAATTCAAATACCGCTCCCGAAGTTCGTTCGTAATGGACGGATGCTGGTCAAGACCTGCCTTTAATGACATAAGTACATCCAATGCATTAATGGACGGATTTTCCTTCCGAATGATCGTAGAGGAAATTCGGTTAATCACGTAACGCGGATCGATTCCGCTCATGCCTTCATCCTGGTATTCTTTTTTCAATTCATTGATGTCTGCGGAATTAAATCCTTCGACATTTTCCCCATCATAGAGCCTCATCTTTTTCACTAAATCGATATCGCCCTTTTTGGGATCCTTCAGGCGGGTCATGATGCTGAAGATTGCCGCCACCCTTAATGTATGCGGGGCTATATGAACATCCGAGACATCACTTTCACGGATCATTTTTTCATAAATCTTTTCTTCCTCGGTAACCTTAAGATTATATGGAATAGGCATGACAATGATACGGGAATGCAATGCTTCATTTTTCTTGTTGGAAATGAACGCTTTATACTCCGTTTCATTCGTATGAGCCACAATGAGTTCATCTGCACTAATCAATGCAAAACGGCCAGCTTTAAAATTCCCCTCTTGTGTCAATGATAGCAAATGCCATAAGAACTTCTCATCACATTTCAGCATCTCCTGGAACTCCATCATCCCGCGGTTCGCCTTGTTCAGCTCACCATCAAAGCGATAGGCACGCGGATCTGATTCCGATCCGTATTCGGCAATGGTCGAAAAATCGATGCTGCCCGTCAAATCAGCAATATCCTGTGACTTAGGGTCTGAAGGACTGAATGTTCCAATTCCAACACGCTTATCCTCTGAAAGGAAAATACGCTCGACCATCACATCTTCAATCCTGCTTCCATACTCCTGTTCTAACCTCATTACATTCAGCGGCGATAGGTTTCCTTCAATCCGGATCCCATATTCTTCAAAAAAATCATCCCGTAAATACTGCGGAATGAGATGCAGTGGATCTTCATGCATCGGGCATCCTTTTATTGCATAAATCGCGCCAGAGTCTTTTAATGAATAATTTTCAAGTCCACGCTTCAGTAAAGAAACGAGTGTGGACTTCCCACCTGATACCGGACCCATGAGAAGCAATATCCGCTTACGGACATCGAGCCGCTTTGCCGCTGGATGGAAATATTCCTCGATGAGCCTCTCCAGTGAATCCTCTAGTCCAAACAACTGACCGCTGAAAAAATTGTATTTCTTTGTCCCATTTACTTCCTCTATCCCTGCATCTCTGATCATGTTGTATACACGTGAATGAGCAGATTGAGCAACTAAAGGCGTTTCTTTCAATATTTCTAAGTACTCTGCGAAGGTGCCTTCCCACTTCAGCTTCTGTTCATCTTCTCTAAATTTTTCGATTTTCTTTAAAATATCCATTAAGGAACCTCCCCCTGTCACTTTCAGAGAATACTTAAATCTATGCTCCAAGTCTGACAAACATGTCAGACTTTAAAAAGTGGCCGGGCAATGTTTCGAATCCCCCTTGACTCTCCATGTATCGAAAAAGGCTTAATCATTGAGAATTGATGATAAATATGCTGACAAGAAAATTTGTGTGCACTACTGCTAAAAATTAGGGTATACTAAGCCTATACTTAAGTGGGACAATATGGGTAAAGGGAGGTCATAATATGGGCACAGTTGTTATCGTTGGAGTTGCTATTACATTTTTAGCCGCTATCTTCACTGCCGGATATGAAGATAAACCAGGTGTGAAATAAAAGAATAACAGCCTTTTCTTACATTCCAAAAAGGGTGACGGCAAATTAAATTTGCCGTCACCCTTTTTAGTATCCTCATCAATATAAATAGAAAGAAGCACTTTCGATGTCATTCTACGAATGTAATAGCTTATTGGAACATGCTAACCAATGAAGTGGATTCATCATTTATACAGCGTTCTTTTTATCAGTTTGAGATGCAACGTCGTTCTCCATCGATCTCAAGTCTTCATTTACTTTTTGTCCTTGTTCCAAATATTCTGTTTGGAATCCACTCTTTATTGCCCAACTATAAAACCCTAAGGCTAAACATGTAATGATGACCATATCCCAACCAAATGGGATTATATTTAGTCCTCCAAACTTTTCACTGCCTAAGTATGAAACGGTCATCATACAGAGTAAGTAAACAACCATCCAAAGCCCAGCCGAAAAGTTTTGACGGAATCCCTTCCATTTCATTTTTGATTGATAATAGAAATAAATGGGAAGACCAATCATAATGATAAATAATACTTGTCCTGTCAGCGGCCATCTTGCCCAATATAGAACCAAGGAAGCGAAAACAAAACCAAGTGGTGCAATGATGCTTAATCCTTTTAGACGTAATGGTCTGTACAAATTCTGACCTGTGCGCCTTAATGTCATAACTGTGACTGGACCTGTAATATAAGAAACTAATGTCGCAACCGAAATAACCTCTGCCAAAACGCCCCAGCCTCTAAACATGAATAAAAATAAGAAAGATACCCCTAGATTCAAAAACATGGCTTGACGAGGGATTCCATAAAGTGGATGCAATTTCCCAAAAACGCTTGGCAAATATTTATTCTTTTCCATTCCATAAAGCATTCGTGACGTTGTTGCCGTGTATGTTATTCCTGTCCCGGATGGAGAAATAAATGCATCCACATATAGTAAAATAACTAACCAGTTTATGCCTAAAACAATTGCTAAGTCAGCAAACGGTGAATTGAAATTCAAATGTTGCCATCCGTTCACGATCATGGACGGATCCACGGCTCCTATAAACGCAACCTGTAATAAAACGTAGATGACCGTTGCAATTAAAATGGATCCAATTACGGCAATTGGGATCGAACGTCCAGGATTCTTTGCCTCACCTGCCATATTAATTGGACTTTGAAAACCGTTAAATGCAAAGATGATACCAGAAGTTGCTACAGCTGTAAGTACACTTGCCCAACCATTTGGAGCCATGCTTCCTGCAGAGGTAAAATTGGATCCATGAAACCCTGCAAATAAAAGTGACCCAATCGTAAGTCCAGGTATAATAACCTTAAACACCGTAATAAATGAATTAGCTTTCGAAAACAAACTAACTGTCCAGTAATTTAATAAAAAGTACACGATCAGTAAGGCAGAGGCAATTGCCAGGCCTCCCCCAGTAAGACTTCCGTTTTCCACCAATCCATGTGTCCACCGTGCCCATTCCCATGGCCATGAGCTCATATATTGAACAGAAGCGATCGCTTCAACTGGAATCACGGAAACGATTGCAATCCAGTTTGCCCAACCTGCAAGAAACCCTAAAAAAGAACCATGAGAGTATTGCGTGTATTTTACCATTCCCCCAGCTTCAGGAAACATAGATCCTAATTCACTGTAAGAAAGTGCGATAAATAAAATAACGACCATCCCGATAATCCAAGAGATAATGGCAGCGGGTCCTGCGATTTGCGCCGCTCTCCAAGCTCCGAATAACCAACCTGAGCCAATAATAGACCCGAGTCCTACCATCGTTAACGAAAACGTTCCCATCTTTCGCTGCAAATTATTCATATGTTCATCACCATGCTTTCCAAAATTATTCCTTTATAATAAGGTCCTTAAAGTAATTGGATTTATGATTCGTCTCAAGTACATTCAACTGAATCTTAAAGTAATTGTGCATTACATAACCTTTTGTTAAAGATTACCTTTTTATAAGAATAAATTTCCCTGCTTTTAGAAAATACTTAGATCCCATTCCTGTGCCATTTGTTTCAATAACATACTACCTGTTACACTATTCCCATATTCATCAATAGCAGGTCCATATATGCCAATGCCACATCCATCTTGAAAAGGCATTCCGCTTCGGGCACTTGGAGGAACCAGTGCCATAATCCCGCCAGATACTCCACTTTTGGCTGGCACCCCAACAAAAGCCGCAAATTTCCCCGAAGCATTGTACATACCACAAGTGAGCATTAATGCTTTGGCCAGCTTAGCCACTTTTTTAGGGAGTACTTGTTCTTTACGAATAGGATGGTATCCATCTTGTGCAAGAATCAGTCCAAGCAAGGCTATGTCTTCTGTGGTTACTTCTATGGAACATTGCTTGAGGTAAACCTCTAAAGCTTCCTCTACATCCGACTCTAAATAATTCGTCTCTTTTAAATAGTGGGCTAAAGCTCTATTTCTATGGGAAGTTTGCCACTCAGATTGATATACTTCCTCATTGATGGTTGGGCGCTTCCCTAACAAATTTTCAAATAATGCATAGAGAAATTCCAATTTTTTTCGTGAAGAATCCCCTGGGAGAAGCGATGCTATGGTAATCGCCCCTGCATTTATCATAGGATTGAATGGCTTTCCCGGCTTATGCATTTCTAAACGAATAATTGAATTGAAAGCATCCCCGGTTGGTTCCACATCGACCCTCTCTAGCACATAAGAAATGCCGCACCCCAAGCATGCGGCTATAAAGCTGAGCACTTTTGAAATACTTTGCAGCGTGAAAGGGACTTCCCAATCCCCTGTCTTGATCATTGTTCCACCAGGCTCCAATATGCAAATGCCCAATTGCGGTAAATGTGCATTTCTCAATGCCGGTATATAATTGGCGGTTTGCCCTTCAGTAGCAAAGGATCTGTAATGTGCTACCCATTCATCTAAGTCGGCTATTCTTTGACTATTAACATGAATGTCATACTCTTTTGACAATTCTTCGATCACACTCTTCCACCTCTTCAGTTGTTGTATCATTTTTTTTCAATATGAGCGTCTTTCCGAATGCCATCAAGCTTACTTATAATAGATTCGATGAAGACATAATGAATATTCTAAATATTATTAAGCGCTTTCAAATATTTCTATCTACCGTTCATTTTAAATTGGGAACTACATAATCATACAAAAACCTACAAAATCAAAAAATAAAAAACCACAAAAAAACGTGTTTATTTCACATATAGAAAAAAGATTGGGTTTGCCATAATCGGTAATAAGCCGTTCTATTCAGAAACAAAGTAAGCGTTGTATTGAAGCCGATGAAACTGTATACTGATTTTTTAAACAAATTGGGTGGTGACGACTTGAATCTCAGTACGTTAATGAAAAAAGAGGTCAATATCCTTGCTTTGATGTTGTTAACAGTGCCGTTAGCAGGCGAATTGAATTTTTTCCCTTTAAATGAAACGTTTCGGGTAAGCTTTGGTCCGCCTGTACTTTTCTTCTTTTTACTATTATTACAGAAAACACCTGCCATTTTTTCAGGCTTCCTGACAGGAACAACGGTTGTGGTATTTCGTATTCTAATAGATTTTTTCATGCTTGATAGTTTTTCCTGGTCTTCCTCTTTTCAAGTCCATTTTCCAAGTTTCTTTTTTTATTTCACCTACTCCTTTCTTTTTTATTTAGTGAAAATCAATCGCTTTCAAAACCGATCGTTGATTATTGGATTTATTGGTCTTATTATCGAAATTTTGTCTGACTCAATAGAATTAATCTTTCAATATATTGTATTAGAAACAACAATTACGTTAGGTTCACTAAACGAGATGATCATGATCGCATTCGCCCACAGTTTTATCGTTTTAAGCTTTTTTAATATGATGAAACTATATGAAGCACAATCAAGGGAACGGCAAATCAGAAAACAAAATGAACATATGCTGATGCTCATATCCAATTTATACGAGGAAACGATCCACTTAAAAAAAACATTAAAAAATGCAGAGAATATTACAAAGAAATCGTATGATTTGTATCGAGAATTAAAAGCATTGGAAAAACGGGAAAAGCACTTTCATGTTCCTATAGAGCCATATAGTCAAAAAGCATTGCGCATCGCGGGTGAAATGCATGAAGTCAAGAAAGATAATCAACGAATTTTTGCTGGTCTCTCCAAATTGATTTCCAATGAGAGCTTTAGGGATTATATGAATGCTGCTGAACTTTTTCATTTAATCATCCGAATTAATGAAAAATATGCCTTATCATTAGGAAAGGATATTCAATTTGAATACTCATTAGATGGAAAAAACGATTCACATTATCATGTATATACCGTGTTATCCCTTTTCAATAATTTAGTCGCTAATGCAGTGGAAGCAATTAAAGAAAAGGGAATCGTACATTTAAGTTTGAGTGAAAGTCGCGACAATGTAGAATTCAGGGTTGCTGATACCGGACCTGGAATTCCTCAAAAATATCAGACTGTCATATTCAAACCTGGATTCACTTCAAAATATGATCATTTTGGGACACCTTCAACAGGGATTGGTCTCTCATATGTTAAAGAAGTCGTAAAAGAACTGGGAGGCGATATCCTGTTTGAGAATAGTTTTAACGGTGCCGTTTTTTCAATAAAATTACCCATTCATAAGTTGATCCAGAAGGGATGATTCCATGCGTTTTTTTATAACAGATGATGATTGTGCGATACGTTCAAACTTGAGCCAAATTATTGAGAACGAAGATTTAGGAGAAGTGGTGGAGGAAGCCGAGGATGGAAGTCTATTAGAAGGACATATTTTGAATTTAAAACAAATCGATATACTATTTATTGATTTATTAATGCCGATCCGGGATGGCATTGAGACACTTCGTCATATAAAAAATACATTTAACGGGAAAATAATAATGATTTCGCAGGTTGAATCAAAGGATCTGATTGGTGAGGCATACTCACTTGGAATCGATTATTATATTACTAAACCAATCAATCGTATTGAAATATTAACAGTCATCCGAAAAGTCATGGAACGCATTCATTTAGAAAGATCGATCACAAATATCCAGGCCTCATTAAACAGTGTATTTAACTTTGAACAACCAAAAGTTGATAAATCCAATCGTTATAATGAAAAAAGTATAAGAGAGGTGGGTGAGTTCCTTTTATCGGAATTAGGGATCGTTGGAGAAAAGGGTGCAAAAGATTTAATCGAAATGCTGCAATATTTATTTATGTATGAACGGACTTTTACTTTTGGAAGGCATTTTCCGACCCTTAAAGATATCTTTGTAGAAATCACCAAAAAAAAGCTCGGCACATCAGCTTTGCAGGTTGATATCAACCGGGAAATAAAAGCTGCCGAACAGCGAATACGCAGAACGATTAACCATTCGTTAAATCATTTTGCTTCGCTCGGTTTAACGGATTTTTCAAATCCGAAGTTTGAAAATTACGCTTCTAAATTTTTTGATTTCACAGTCGTTCGTCAAAAGATGAAAGAACTGCAAAATGATTCAACAATAGTCCTTACACCTACCCGGGTAAATACAAAAAAATTTATTCAAGTGTTTTATTTCGAAGCGAAACGATTGAGTCCTGATGAAATAATTAGATATACATAATCCTGATTAAAACAAAAAACGGAAGCACTGAAAAGACATAAAATCCCCTGAAAAATTTCAGGGGATTTTTGCAAGATTTTATTTTTTCAACAATAAATACATGAAATAAGGAGCACCGATCAATGCAACCATGATACCTGCAGGAATCCCCTCTGGTTCAATTATATTACGGCCTATTGTATCGGCAAGCAACAATAGCCATCCACCGATTAAAATGGCAACCGGAATGAATAATTGATTTCGAGGTCCTACCAAAGATTTTGCTATATGCGGGGACATGAGTCCAATGAATGCAATTCCGCCTGTAACAGCAACGGCAGCCGCAGCCAATGCTACAGCCGTGATTAGCAATATGATCCGCTCCTTCTCAATCGATACACCGACCCCAATTGCGACCGGTTCACTTAAACCAAGCAGATTCAAACGATTTGCTTTATATAAAGTGAATGGAATGAGAATGATTAACCATGGAAGAACTGCCCAAATGAAAGGCCAATCCGTTCCCCATATATTTCCCGCCAACCATTTTGCAATGAAATCGACTTTGGCTCGTTCCGCTGATGAAATGAGGACAATCATCAGGCCTGAAAGCGCCATTGAAAAACCAACCCCGATCAACACTAACCGAACGGGTTCAAGGCCGCTCCTTCTCTTAAATGAGAGGATATATATTAAACAGGCCGTCAATAACGCGCCGATAAAACCGACAAGCGGAACCATATAAACAAATGATCCAGCGTCAAGCGGGAAAAACAGAAAGAAAGCGGCTATGGCAACACCAGCTCCAGAGTTGATCCCGATGATTCCGGGATCGGCCAAATCATTACGTGTGATTCCTTGAAGGATGGCTCCCGACAGTGCCAGGGCCATGCCTGCTAAAATGGTAATGATGATTCGTGGTAATCGGACGGAAAATAATATGAATTCCTCTTTAAATGTCCCTTGCCCGAAAAGCGTTGGAATCAGTCGCCCTAAAGAAAGATTCGAATATCCCGAACACGTTCCTATAATGATCGTAATGATAATGAGTGCGGATAGTGCACCTACTATCCATCGCTGTTTTTTGACTAAAGCTGACTGGATCATGAAAATGCTTTACCTCCTTTGCGCACGATTAGGAGGAAGAAAGGTAAACCTATCATCGCAACAATCGCTACCACAGGTGTTTCATATGGAGAATTGATTGTACGGCCGATCGTATCGGCAAGTAGCATGAAAGTGGCTCCTAAAATCGCTGACATAGGCAGGATGAATCGATAATCCGTACCAACGAAAGCCCGGACCATATGGGGGACCATTAAGCCGATGAATACCATATTTCCAACAAGTGCAACGGCAGCGCCTGCCAGGAGAACGATGACTACGAAGAGTACCGCCTTTATTTGTGTGGTCTTTTGGCCTAATCCTACCGCCACTTCTTCACTTAAGCTTAGTATGGTGAGCTGTCTGGAAAAGAAAAGGGAAATCAGGATGCCAATTAAAATGAACGGGACGATTACACGAAGCTGGCCCCATGATGTTCCGATATTCCCGCCTGCAGTCCACATCGATACATCTTTTGATACTTTGAAATAAAGGCCGACCCCTTGCGAAACGGCAAAAAGGAATGCAGAGACTGCAGCACCAGCCAATACGATCCGTAAAGGAGAAAATCCTCCCTTTTTCATCGCACCGATCCCGAAAACCATGGTTGCCCCCACCGCGGAACCTATAAAACACGCAATCATGATCCCTAAATTATTGGCATTTGGAATAAATGCCAAAGTAATGGCGAGACCTGCATTGGCTCCTGCCGTCAATCCAAGCAACCCCGGATCAGCAAGTGGATTCCTAGTCATTCCCTGCATGATGGCACCGGAAACGGCAAGTGCTGCACCCACAAAGATTGCCCCCACTTCACGAGGGAAACGGATTTCCCGAATGATTGAAAGTTTTTCACCAGCAGCATTCGATGTCAGTGCTTGCCAGACATCTTTTACGGTAACATCCGCAGCACCAAATGCCATTGAAATAATGAACATGCCTATGAATAGAGCGATCCCTATGATCAGTTTATATATAAATGGGATGAAACGTTGATTTTCATTAGTCATCTGTCTCTCTCATCTCTTTTTTATAGAATAAAAGGAGAGGAATTGGAATCCCTCTCCCTCGCTGTATTATTTTCCAAGAAAACTTTTGGAAAAGAAGTCTAATTGATATTCTAATGTTATTGGATCATTGAAGTAGAATTTTTTTGCATCAGCTTCATATAGTTGATTGTTTTTAACGGCAGGTATGTTTTTAAACGTATCTGTTTGCTGGAATGAATTGTCCTGATCTTTGTTATTGCTCAAAATCACATAATCACCGGCATAGTCTTTCAGGACTTCTAATGATAAGGCAAAGTAACCATCTTTCAATGCCGTTTCTTTTACCTTTTCAGGCATGCCCAATTTCATTTCTTGATAAAGGATTTCCGTTCCACGTCCCCAATTATCGCCGTATACATAGAACTGTTTGTCAAACTTTTCGAAAACGGAAACGGTAGCATCTTCTCCAATTTTAGCCTTAATTTCATCACCGGTTGTTTTTGCCCGTTTTTTGAAATCATCCACCCATGCTTGAGCTTCTTTTTCTTTATTCAAAAGTTTACCAATTTCTACATGTTGTGTTAAATAGTCCACTTTTCCGTATGTATACGTTACAGTTGGAGCAATTTCCTTTAATTTATCAACATTTTTAATCGTTGATAAACCAATGATTAAATCCGGATTCAACTCGATGATTTTTTCCAGGTTTTCGTCCGTTACTTCCTCGACATTTTTTAACTCTTTAAAGTTCGGGTTCATTTTAGACCACGAATCAACGCCTACAAGGTTAACATCCAATGCCATTACGTTACCTGCGAAAGAAGATAGTACTAAAACACGCTGAGGATTTGCCGGAACTTCAACAGGACCATTTTCAGATTGATATGTGATAGTACCTGATTTTTCCTTTTTTGAATCGGTGCTTTTTTCTTTTTCGGCTGACTCGTTACCACAAGCACTAATAATTAACACTAACAGCAGTATAAACGGGATCATTATCTTTTTCATTTGTTGTCAAATCTCCTTTTAATAAATTATATGTGCTGCACATTGGTTTGTTCGTTCGTTGATCTCGCCCGATTACCGCATCAATATGGAATACTTCCTTAAGCACTTCATGAGTGATGACTTCTTCGCAATCACCCGCTTTGACTATTTCCCCGTCCTTTAAGGCAATGATATAGTCGGCAAAGCGAGCAGCTTGGTTTAAATCATGAAGAACCATGACGATTGTACGTCCCTGTTCTACATTCAGCTTCTGTAATAATTCTAGAACCTCCAGTTGATGCGCCATATCCAAATAAGTGGTCGGCTCATCCAGGAAAATGATTTCCGTTTCCTGGGCAAGGGCCATGGCAATCCAAACACGCTGGCGCTGACCTCCTGAAAGAGCATCCACCGGACGGAACTTGAAGTCTTTCGTTCCGGTCACTTCAAGTGCCCAATCGATCACATCATAGTCTTTTTGGGTCAGGCGCCCAAAACCTTTCTGATAGGGAAAACGCCCATATGATACGAGCTCCCCAACCGTCAATCCGCTTGCACTCTCGGGTGTCTGCGGAAGTATGGCCATTTTTCTTGCAAGGATCTTAGTGCTTTCTTTTGAAATATTCACTCCATCTAAAACAACCGAACCTGATTGATTTGGAATGATCCTGGTGATCGCTTTCAAAAGTGTGGATTTTCCACATCCATTTGAACCGATGATCGTTGTGATTTTTTTATCTGGAATTTCCACACTGAGATCTTTTACAATTAAACGTTCACCATAACCAATATTTAAATTCTCTGTATATAGGCGAACCATTTTTTAACCTCCATTTACTGAAAAATAGATAAGTAAAAACTCCAAATGAAAATGATTATCATTATCCATTACCTAATTACTATAATTCTATCTATATATATTGTCAATGGTAATTTCATGGGTATATAAGAAGAAATTCTGCCGGGATTTTTTGAGCCGAACCGTATACAAATGAAAACGGTAAAGATCCCGGAAACATTTCCGGGATCTTTACCGTTTGGCCCATACTCGGGACTTTGAAAGATGGTCTTTTATGGGAAGGCAAGAATATTCCTAATAGGCACTTTCATCAATCAATGTTTCTTAAAACCTTGTTTCTCAACGTAATCTTTCATGTACAACCTGCTTTTCTTTCCAAGCATTCCAGCCATTTGCTCGGTCCAGGTGTCTTTTCGTTTACCTTTAGTCCGTTGCTCGTAATAGCTGGAAATCGTTTTATTATACTCTCCAAGTTGTCCGATGAACTCCTGCTTATCCTCCTGATATCCATTTTCATGATAGATATTGGCCAGCGGCAAACGCGGCTTTTTATCCGAACGGTTTTTCGGATATCCGACAACTAGACCGAATAATGGCATAACGCGATGCGGTATATTCAAAATCTCTGACACTTCCGGGAGATGATTCCGGATCCCGCCTATATAGCAAATGCCAAGATCCATCGATTCTGCTGCCAATGCTGCATTTTGAGCCGCAAGAGCAGCATCGATACAGGCAACCATGAATTTCTCCGTACTTTCAATCGATTCGGACAGGTCCGTGTTTTCCATTTCGGAAACCATATCCTGACGATATAAATCGGCGCAAAAGACGAATAGATGTCCATTCTTCTCTACATATGATTGTGGTCCGGCAAGTTCAGCAAGCTTGGCTTTCTTATCGGGATCGGTTACCCCTATGATTGAATACGCTTGGATATAGCTTGAAGTCGATGCCGCTTGGGCACATTCCACAATCGTATTGATTTGCTCCTCAGACAATAACTTGTCCTCAAAAGAACGAATGGAACGGTGATCTAAAATCTTCTCAATAATGTTATTCAATGCTCCCACCCCTTAGGAATATGTAAAATATCCATCATCGGGGCTCAAATGTCCCCGATGACAGTATGACATTAGTGAAACTCAACCTTTTGTTTTCAAATCCAATTCACGGTAATTTTGCTGTCTCAGTGCTTCATAAACCAAGATGGCAGCCGTGTTCGACAGATTAAGGGAACGTACTTTATCCGTCATCGGAATCCGAAGGCAACGATCCATATTTTCTTGGATCAGCTCTTTCGGGAGACCCGTCGTTTCACGGCCAAAAATGAAGTATATTTCACTGTCTTGATCACTGTAATCGAAGCTGGAATGCGGCTGTTCCCCGAACTTCGTTAAGTAATAAAATTCACCGCCGGCATTTCTTTCATAAAACTCTTCTAACGAATCATAATAATGGATCTTTACATTTTCCCAATAATCGAGACCGGCCCGTTTAAGCTGTTTGTCATCCGTCGAGAAACCGAGCGGGCGGATGAGATGTAAAGACGTATCCGTCCCTGCACATGTTCTTGCGATATTTCCTGTATTTGCTGGAATCTGTGGCTGATATAAAACTACATGTATTGACACTTCATTTTCACCTCTAGTTTGAACTTCACCTTAATTATAGCATTAAACAAAAAAGACTAAAAACCAATCACCTTCCATCCAAAATCACAAAGAATTTATAAACGATGTTCGGTGTATACCTGGTCGAATCCTCATACGTCCAATATCGGTGACGGCTGTTCATCGTATGTGCATTCACAAGCGGCATCCCGTCCTGATCCTTCGCCGTAACAATCAAGTTATGATCAAACCGTCCGTCGCCTTCGAAATCTATGCAGAGGATATCACCCAAATTCAATTCCTGGGCCGACTCCACCCGCTTTGTCCTGATGACATTCCCGGCTTTAAGCAGATGATATAAGGAATGGGCCGTCGTCCATGTGTAACTCCAGCTTTTCCCCCTTATCCACCAGCCCTTATTTTTGTTTGGCGCCCCCCACATCGGTATTCCTCCCGCATGTAAACATTGTGAAATGAAATTCGTACAATCATCAGTGAATTTATGATAAGCCGGATTGAATTCATTCCACCAACGCTCGGCATATTGGACGGCCTTCATCCGATCATATTTATATGCGAGACGATCTGCGCCTGGATCACATTTTGGCGGTGCCTCTTCAGTTTCAAATGTGGGAAAAAGCTCACGTTCATCCACTATATACCCATTTCGAAACCGGGCCTCCCTTTCTTCCATTTCTTCTTCTATATAAAATGAATCCTCCTGTTTCAATAAATATTGCAGATGCACATGATATGTCAGGACTGTATCATTGTCTTCCTTTTTCCTCGAATGCACCTTCCCTGCCGCATTCACCCGAACAATTTCAGCAGCACGGTTCCTCATCATTTCCCTCTTCAAATGTAACTTCCTTTCACTCCGCTCCAAATCATCGGAAGTATAAAACTCCACTCTTTCTTGTAAAAGGCGTTGCAATTGTTCCCTCAAGTTCATGCCCTCCTTCTTACCATCTATGCTAATGTGTATGTGCGAAGGGGATTAAAATGCACCTGACGATTTCCCCCTGGGCAATCCAAACAACCCTTACATTCATAAATTTTAAAGTCACGTGTGAAGCCTTTCCATATGGGTCGATTACAGTATGGCTTTTTTATGCTGAATTATAATCAAAGTAATATTGGGAAATCATAAGAATGAATACACAATTTTCTAACCTGATTAGACCAGATTGGAGACGGGAATTTTGAGCATTATTGAAGTGTTAAGTAGGGTGGTCGCTGCTTTTGTGGTTTTACTATTGATTACTCGAATTATGGGAAAAAAACAAGTAAGTCAGTTGACTTACTTCAACTATATTACAGGTATCACTATCGGCGCGGTGGCTGCTTCCATCACAATTGATACAAGTATTGATATGGTTGACGCCTTCGTTAGTTTAATCGGTTGGTCCGTACTCACTATTCTTGTAAGCTTTATTAATTTAAAATCTCCAAAAGCTCGTATAATACTTGACGGCGAACCTACAATTGTAATCAAAGATGGAAAGATCCTAGAGAAAGCTTTGAAAGGGGAAAAATTAAACATGGATGACCTTAGCATGCTATTGCGAGAACAAAGCATATTCTCCATGCAAGAGGTAAACTATGCCGTTTTAGAACCAAATGGTCAATTGTCTGTCTTAAAAAAAGTGGATAGCCAGAGTGTTTCCAAAAAGGATATTACTTATGTGAAACCATTATACATACCTACAGAAATTATTGTGGATGGAAAAATCGTTCCTCATAATTTAAGTAAACTGAGTTTAAACCAAAGCTGGTTGGAAACGCAATTACAGCAGTTTGGTGTATGCCTACAAGATGTATTTTATGCTGAAATACAAAGTGATGGCACTTTGTATATAGATAAAAGACAAGATGACCAGTTTCCTCCACGTTAAGAGGGATAGGGGGAACTCAAGTCATTTAAATTTGGACAGTCATGCTTCGAGAGCTAACGATTTGCTGATTATTAACAGCCCAATAATCTCTCTTTTTAGGTACCCACACATATATATATTTATATATATAAATATTCCCACCACAGGAATAGCATAACAACTAGTTATTCAGAATGGCAAGTGTCCGAAATAAGCGGTGCTGCAGCTCACCTTAAGTATGAATTGGTAGATGCCGTAACAAATATACCCGTATAACAGCAATCTTATTATGGGGATGTAAGTTCTGCTGATAACCGATACTGGTTTTATCTTCTGTTCAATAATGTATTTACTACAAAAGACTACTACTAAGTGGTTATAAATTGACAGCTATCCGGTTAACCTCAGTGGTAATGTCCATAACTAGAAAAAAGAGAAAGAAGCTGTCCCAAAAGTCATTTACGACTTATGGGACAGCTTCTTTCTCTTAAATATCATTTTGTTTCCAAGGTAAACTGCAGTCCTTTCTCAATTTCCGCCAGTACCTCTTCATCCGTTTCCTTCATTCTTGCTTCCTCCAGAATGGAAACGGCCTGCTCCCGGCCAATTTTCCCAATTGCCCATGCCGCCGTTCCTCGGATTACAGGCCTTGGATCTTCCTTCATGACCTGTATCAATTGGGGCAATGCCGTTTCATCTTTGAAGTGGGCCAATGCTAAAATGGCATTTCGTTGGATTGGCTTTTTACCACGCCAAGAGCCAGATACATGGCTGTATTTCTCTTTAAAGTCCCGATTTGAAATCGTAAGCAGTGGTTTCAACAGCGGTTTCGCCAGCTCGAGGTCGGGTTCCATCTCTTCATGGAAATGAAAATCCATTCCTTTGTTTTTCGGACAAACTGTCTGGCATGTATCACACCCATACAAACGATTGCCTATTTTCGTCCTGAACTCATCTGGAAGGAAACCTTTTGTCTGCGTTAAGAATGCAATGCAACGCTTGGAATTGAGCTGCCCGCCCTGAACGAGCGCACCAGTCGGGCAAACATCGACACATTTATTACATGTCCCGCATTGATCTTCCATCGGTTGATCAGGTTCAAATGGCAGGTTGGTAATCATGTCCCCCAAATATACATAAGACCCGAATTCCGGAGTGATGATCATACTGTTTTTTCCACTCCAGCCAATTCCCGCACGCTCAGCCACTGCCCTATCTGATAATTCACCCGTATCAACCATGGATTTCGTCAATGCCCCTGGCACTTTATCTTTAATGAAATTCTCAAGTAACTGCAATCTATTTCGAAGAACGGTATGATAATCCGTTCCCCAAGAAGCCCTGCAAAAGATCCCGCGTCGCTCACTTTTTGTACTTTGCGGAGCATCCTTCAATTTCGAAGGATATGCAAGCGCAATCGAAATGATGGATTGCGGTTTATCGAATATCAATTCAGGCCTTACCCTCTTTTCTATATCGGTTTCTTCAAACCCTGACTGATAATCCAGCTCCTGTTGACGTATCAGCCTGCCTTTCAATTCGGTAAAAGCCGTGGCCGATGTAAAGCCGATTTTATCAATGCCGATTTCCTTACTATATAAAATCACTTCTTGCTTGAATAAGTTCATATCCATATTAATCACCTACTTCATTCAGTATTCCCATTGAAGCTTGAATCCATTTCAAACCATTGCTATCTATGATAAACTAATTGCAATCATTTTTGGAGGTGAAACGGTTGGAAATTACCATATCAGCTAATCTAAGCAGTAAAATCCCTGAATTCAAAGTTGGGATCATTACATATGAAAACATCGAAGTAGGTCCCTCCCCGCAAATGGTGAAAGGAAGACTTCAACTATTTCAGGAAGCACTTTTCTTCGACCTTGAAGAAAAGGAATTGACCGACTTTTCCGGCATTAAAGCGTGGAGGGAGATTTTCAAGGCTACAGGAACAAACCCGTCACGGTATCGCCCCTCCGTGGAAGCCCTTTACCGCCGCGTAAAAAAGCAGAATTACTTGGCACCCATCCATTCAGCCATCGATTTGAATAACTTCTTCTCGCTGTTATATGAAGTTCCGATCGGCATTTATGATGCCGACAAATTATCAGGAGACATCTCGATAAAGATTGGCGAAGGGTCAGATGGTTATGAGGGATTGAACGGCCGCTTGAATTCCATGGAAAATATGATTACATCAGCCGACCATGATGGCGCATTCGGAAGTCCTTACGTTGATTCAGAACGCACGAAAGTCACCGAAGGAACGAAAAAGGCCATCCAAATCATATATTTACAACCCAATACTCCAATCACTGAAGCAAATCAGCTAACGAAATCCTTGATGGACATGTTCCTTGAAATCCACGGGGGTGTAGGGACTTACTCTATTGCAGAAGGATAATTAAAATTGAAAGGAAATAAGCCCTTTCCACAATCGGAAGGGGTCTTTTCATGATTTTTCCTAACTTATATGGATAAATAAAACCCGTGCGCGAATATCCTTTTATTCAACCGTTCGGTCATACCTAATTATAACTTTTTCAGTGTGGACAATAAAAGCACACACCTATTCAAACTGATTCTACTAACGTAGTACAAGTTTGTTCTGCATCGAAATTCCCACTCTCCCAGATGAAGGATCACAATAAATAGAAAGCTACGATTTTCGTTACGGTATGACATCCGGTATTACCGCTTCCATAGAATGTAGTTAATTGGGACAATAAAAAAATCCCACTGTAAACAGTAGAATTCTTGTAATAATATTTAAACGCAAAGCTTCGTTCTCCAGGTAACGAAACCCTACGTTATGAGTATGTATTGGAGCGGGTGAAGGGAATCGAACCCTCATCATCAGCTTGGAAGGCTGAGGTTTTACCACTAAACTACACCCGCATATCCTTGTAGAACTTTGTCGAATCACTAACAAAATTAATTATATAGTTTAATGTGAAAAAATGCAATAGTTCTTTTAAAAAAAATTAATAATTTATGGATTGTAACGTTAATATATTCATTCACTCTAGTAAAGATGTTAAAAGTCCCCTGATTCAGAGAACTTTTTCATCCTATATGATGATTTAAGACCAAATGACTTCCATTAACCGCGGATAGACCTGCTGTGCCGTTTCAAGCAGCATGATTAACTTCCTGAACGCCAGATCCGGTACGATGTCCCCCTCAATGGAGTATGAATACCGAATGGAAATGGTCCCATTTTCTTCGTAAAGCTTGGAATACCTAAAATTAGCATTATATTCATTCAACAGTGTATGTACATCCTGTTTCTTTTCAGGATTCTTCAACTCGGCAACATTAAAGCAAAATAAGTCCGCCACATTTTCATCTTGATTGAAAGCAAATACTAAAAGGACCTTCCACCCGTCCTTTAACTTTTGCTCGGCTCTAAAAAAGGTGGTGCCATCTTCTTTCAACTCATTCATATAGATTTTCTCACTAGTTAAAAAATCACGAAATTTAGCAACGTTTGACATGGTTCATCACCTTTCTGTTTGTACATACATTTTATAATGAAAACCGGCATTTTTACAGACTTTTCTATAATCCTGCCAATTTCATCTTACTAACAGTGGACGAATGAGATTCTAATAAGAACTCCCTTATTAGAATCACTAGATTGATTAACTCGTTGCTTCACCGCTAAACCGAAGTGCTTTTTGAAGATCCAAAATTTCGTGGCGGATTTTTGAGTACCCTTCAATTTCCGGAACCTCTTTATTAGTAAGTGACCGTCCCTTATCTGCAGCGATTGCCATTGTTTCAAAAACATACAGTAATTGAGCAAGTTCACGCTCTGAAAGTACCGACCGATCAGAGAATTTCAAGCTTGCATTTAAATAATATCCCAGCTGTTCTATCGAAAATATTACGGGCCAAAGAGATTCCAGTCTAGCCTTGTTTTTGAATATCTCACCAAGAGCCGCATTGTAGACCGTTAATAGATTAACCATATTGGTTTGCATTTTGTTCCTTTCACTGCTTTCATCGATTGCAAGTCCATTATCATGTCCAGAGAACGCCACCAACAGAAATTGCCCCTGGCTTCGAATGGTTTTGGCCATCAAATGATTGAGAAGGCTTGAGGCCGATTGACTGCCGATTAGCAGCGATCCAAGAAGACCTATCATGCTCCCGACGACGATATCGGTTATTCTTACGGTCGCAAAAAAACTAAAATTATAGCTTTGAGTTGAATATTCCGCCATGATTAAAGCTGAAGGGGTAAAAAACATCGCCGCCAATCCATAATTCCGTACGATGAAAAGCTCTGTAATGATTGTCAAACACAAAATGATCAGAACGATAATGAACTCGTTATGAACGGATGCAAGAATTAAGCTTGCCAATAGGAGTCCAATGATTGTCCCGAAGGTCCTTTGTACCGCACGATGAAATGTGGCAACGATGGTCGCACCTGACATAACAGCTGCACAGGATAAGGGAATCCAGTACGAACGGTTAAAATCAGCGGAATAGGCGATGATGGCGGCAATGGTAAGGACTGTTCCATATCGAACGGAAGAGAGAAAGACAAACGAGTTCTTATCGAACGCCCCAAGAAAAATCGTTTTTAAAGAAGGCTTTGAGATTGAAGCTTCTTGGTGGATTTTACTAACCGGTTCATTCATGATGGCATCCGCATTGTAAATTTCTACGAATAGCTTTGCAACCTCTAGTTCCATTTGGTCCGGCTGAAGAATCTTTGATTCATTTTTAGTTTTAGATGCAATGGAGTCAGCCAAGGCACGTACCGATTGTCCTAATTCTGGCGGTAGCACAACCTTTTTGTGCAAGGATAGTTCCAATGCTTCCAGGAAAATGACATTCGCCTGGTCATTCAATAGAAACAACCGCTTTAACATGTCTGGGCTTCGCCTGTTTGAAAACCCGGCTAACAATGTATCTTCCGCTTGTTTCATCGCCAATACCGTTCTTTGTCTTGCTGCATTGAATCTCCGGGTGCCTAGCGAATCAAAGAATGCACCCAATTCTCTGTACACCTTTTCCACCGCAAGCTTTTCTGGTCCATGAGGATTGAAAAACCAACCTAACATACAGATTATCCAAGCCAGTGCCCCCCCCAATAAAACAAGACCTCCACGCAACGGTGCAAGCGTCTGATCAATGGGCATACCTGTCGCTAGCGCAAAACTCAAGACAAAGAAAACCGCCGAAGGACCGGTAATCTTTAATGCACCAAAAATAAAAAAAACACTTGCCCCGATGATCCCCATCATTATGGCTGTTCCCAATTGGTATGGAGCCAAAAGTGTCCCTAATACAACAGATAAAGCAAGACCCACCATCACAAAGAAAATCTTTTTAGCTCTTTGGTGATACGGTTGGTTAAATACGTATAAATAAGTGAACCCGCCTATTCCTGCCAGTAAACCGTACGCTAAATTGCCGAATAATAAGCCAATGAAAACAGGTAAGGCAGCCGCTATCCCTGCACTTAAAGCTTTTATCCAAGGAAATGGATTCTTTTTTAATTCAAAAGCCTGTTTAAATGTCGTATGTATTACATCCAACTTCAGAGATTTTGAAGATGTCCCTTGCTTCTCTTTACTCATTTCAATTTTTCCTTTCATCAAATGATTACCTAGGTAACTATTCTTTTTACTTTATCATATCATTATGTCGAGAGCCATGTTTATAGAGACCCTTTTTTAATATCCTTCATATGGAACAAAAGATACGGTAAAGGGTAAGTAATTCTTGAGAGCCTTTGTTTTTCACATAATTTTCGTATGATTTCCACATGTATCGAAGTCCTTGACTTTCAAGAAGGAACATCACCGTCTTCCCTTCAACAGATAGACAAACACGGCCTTTCATGTGTTAGTGACCAGTATCGATATTATTGATAATATATATAACTATCTTATCTCGGGTGTTATTCATAGCGACAAAGTCCGAAAACGACATTGATCCCAACATATGAAAATCCTGAGAATTCTTTTTTACTCCTAAGCTTGATTATCTTTCATGAAGGACATGCTTTGTAAATGATTAGGAATGGACACCCCTATATCCAAATAAAAAAAGGTCGAAGCACATCAATTTAGCTAAAAAGATGTACTTCGACCTCTATTATTGGTTTGACGGGATTTTTTTGAAATAACAGCTCTTTTAATACGCCCTCATTTTCAAAGGTCAAACAAGATTCCGCCTCCACTTTGTTCCCATAATCTTATAGTTGAGCGAATTCAGGTTCCGCAACTTTTACAAGCTGTTTACCGAGGTTCGTTCCTTTAAATAAACCTAAAAAGGCATCAGGTGTGTTTTCGAACCCTTCAATAATCGTTTCTTCATACTTCAACTTTCCTTCTTGAAGCCACTTACCTAAATCCGTAGCTCCCTCTTGGAATCTAGCGGCATAATTCCCAACTGTAAAACCTTTCATAAGGGCACTCGTTTTGATCATCGCCGATTGCAGACGCGGTCCTAGATCTTTCCCTTCTGCATTATAGGAAGAAATCGCTCCGCATAATGGAATTCGGGCATTCGCATTCAAAAGTGTGAAAACAGCATCGGACACCTCGCCGCCCACATTATCGAAATAAACATCGACTCCATCGGGAACAGCATTAACCAAATCTGTCTTAAAACTATCTCTTTTATAATTTACGGCTCCATCAAATCCGAGCTCTTTCGTTAAGTACTCAAGTTTTTCATCTGAACCGGCGATGCCAACAACCTTCGCACCTTTAATCTTAGCAATTTGTCCGACTGCTGAACCAACTGCTCCAGCCGCTCCTGAAACCACTACAGTTTCACCTTCTTGTGGTTTACCAATATCAAGCAAGCCAAAATAAGCAGTTAAACCGGTCATTCCAAGAATCCCTAAATGAGTTGTGACCGGAGCCACCTTGGGATCAATCACGCGGATTTCCTTTTCAGTGACTACTGTGTATTCTGCCCAGTCGATATTCCCGACAACGACATCCCCTTGTTTGAAGGAATTCGATTTGGACTCAACAACTTCAGCAACCACTCCACCGGTGATAACCTTATTCAATTCAAATGGAGCAATATATGATTTTGTATCTTGCATTCTGCCACGCATGTATGGATCGACAGATAAATATAGTGTACGTACTAAAATTTCATTATCCTTTGGTGTGGGAACGTCACTCTCAACAAAGTTAAAATCCCCTTTCGAAGGCATACCTTTTGGACGATTTGCCAGGGTGATCATTTGCTGTTTGGTTTGTGTCATCATTGTTCCTCCTTGGTTTTAAATACGTAATTTCGAAAAGAAGCGTATCACTGATGAAGTTCATAGGTCAAAGAATATGATTGGCTATTGCTTCCATAACACTCTTTATGTAGCCTTTCCTGAAAATCCTAAACTTGCTACGACCTATTATATCCCATATTTTCCTTTCATATAAAGGTCATCAGCAAATGGCTTTGTTACCTTCAATGTTCGTTTAAGAATAAACCATGTACGTAGACTTCTACGGTTCGCTTCCCAGGAAAATTTAACGGCCCTTCCCCTTTTGGATACCGGAAAAGGCCGCAGCTTGAAATACACTTTTTTTAGTCTGCTTGGCAAATGTTCAAGCTCAGAAGCTACTTTTTTTCTTCTTATCTATAATCCCGATTTAAAACGTCGGCATGGACATTTTGTTCTGAAATCTTTGAGACCAAGTTCACACTTTAAAAAACTTTGCAAGCATATGTGAACTTGGTTTACTGGAAAATCTACATCAATTTTGAAATAAACATCGTTGCAATTCCAAAGTAAATGAGTAACGAAAGTATATCATTCAGTGTTGTAATTAGCGGACCAGAAGCAACGGCAGGATCTATGTTGAATTTATATAATATCAAAGGAATAATGGTCCCAGCTAATGTCCCGATAATTAGGGTCATCACTAACGAACTTCCAACCACTAATCCCAGAACGGGATTTCCCTGCCAAACATAAGCAATGATGAAAATCAATATTCCACAGGTAATTCCTATTATCAATCCAACTTTCATTTCCCGTATAATAAGTCTGGTTACGACACCTTTATCCGTATCACTAGTGATTAGGCCTCTTACAACAACAGCTAAAGATTGAGTACCTGTATTTCCAGTCATCCCTGCGATCATCGGCATGAAGAAAGCAAGTGCAACAACTTTGGACAATGTTTCTTCAAAACCGCTTATTATAGTTCCGGACACTAATCCGATAAATAAAAGTAAAATAAGCCAGGGTAGCCGACGATATGCGGCCACGTGCGCCTTCGTATCAAAGTCTATAGCTTTACCCGAAGCCGATAATTTTTCAATATCTTCATTCGCTTCCTTAATGACAACATCAATGATATCATCGACGGTCACAATTCCTAATAACTCATTATTTTTTTCAACTACAGGAATTGCTAAAAAATCATATCGCTCAATAACACGCGCTACCTCTTCCTGGTCTTCATAAGCAGATACGGAGATAACCCGGCTATACATAATACCTTGAATTTTTTCAGATTCATCATTTATTATTAAATCCCGATATGACACAACACCTACTAATTTTTTATCATTATCTATTACATAAAGATAATTGATCGTTTCCGAAAACTCTGCAAAGACTTTCAGCTTTTCAACTGATTCTCGAACCGTATAATGTTGGGGTATCCATACGAAACGGTTTGTCATTATTCGCCCTGCCGTTTCAGGTGGATAATTCATGATATTTTGAACGATTTTTGATTCTTCTTGTTTCATACCTGAAAGAAGTTCTTCAATTTTTTCAGGGGATAGGTCCTCTAACAATGAAGCTAAATCATCATTATCCATTAGATCCATTACATGGCCGGATTTCTCTATTCCTAATTTACTAAGGATTTTCAATTGATGAACCTTTTCAACTTCTTGAATCAGTTCAGCGATTTGTTCTGAATCAATTAATAACAAGAAACGTGTATGATGTTTTTCTGGAAGCCCCTCAAAAATTCGCGCAATGTCATATGGTTGGAGTTCTTCTAATATTGCTTGAAATTCTTTCTTTTTTCCTTCTTTTAATACTTTTATGATTTGTAAAGTCATTTGATCTTCCGTCAGGATTTTTATCATTTCGTCACTCACTCCTTTTTAGGGGAGCCCAAAAATATTTCCCTTAAATATCAAGAGTAAAAAAAATATTATTATTCCCCTTCTTAAACTCTTTGTGTTCATTCAATTTTCATTAAGCTTCGAATATATCGTCGTGAATAGTTCCCCACTATCCTCACCTCCAGAAAAAAATAAAAGCACCTCCATTACAAATGAAGGTGCTTAATACGGTTTATATGCGTACATTGCCTGGATGACAAATACAACCAGTCGTATATGACTGAATGACAAATACAAGCATAAATCCAGTTCCTCCATTCGTAGAGCTTTAGCACTGTGTGGCATAGGACAAAGCCAGCTACATTAAAAACCACCTTATGTCGATGGTTTCTGTTGACCCATTGGCGTCTTTCGACATTTTTGGGCAGTAGCGTATCTCCTACACAGGAGCCTCACCTAACGAGGATATTTAATTTACAAATCCACTCTAAAAGAGTTTCTTTTAGATGTCAATGTTTGATTCAAATCATTCTAATTTTGCCCTAATCTTACCTTTAAAAGAGTGCCATGAGAAAACCGACTTAAGCGCTCCCGATTAAGACAATCGGATTGAATGTCTCTTCGATATTTTTTTTAAACGTCCCATACTGCCACCATATTTAAAAGCGTAAACTGGTAAAATAAACATCATTCCAAGGGAAAATATTGGAATTATATATTAAAACTTACTTATAATGAAGACGGATATGAATGGCTGAAACAAAGAAACACTTTACATGTTTATCTCTAATTATTAAAGAAAGGGATTGCTCAAATGAAAAGACCTTTGGCGATTATATGTTTTATCGTAAGTGCTTTTGTATTAATGGTAGGTTGCAGAACCAAGGACACGGTAGAGGTGGAAGAGAAATCGAAGGAAGTGAGCTCATTGAAAGCTATTGAAGGCAGATGGGAGGGAGATATTAAGATTCCAAATCAACCGCTTCCAATCATTGTTCATTTTACGAAGAAAGATGGAACGATAAGCATTCCTGTACAAGGATTGAACGAATTCCCTTTAACAAGCGTAAAGTTAAGCAATTCAGACTTGTTTTTTAATATGGATATCCAAAATCAGAAAATAACGTTTGATGGGAAAGTAGATAAAGAAAGGATTTCAGGAACATTTATTCAAAATGGGCAATCGTTCCCCTTTGAATTGCTTAAGAAATCCGATCAGGCAGTTGAAGAGAAAGAAACAGGTGAAATCGTGCAGGCCGACTTAAAGAACGGAACCATAAAAGGTCTTTTGGAAACACCCAAAAATGAAGGGCCGTTCCCTGTGATGATTATAATTGCCGGTTCTGGTCCGACCGATAAAGATGGTAACTCCCTTGCAAATCCCGGAAAAAATAATAGTTTAAAAATGTTAGCCGAGAGTCTTGCAGAAAAAGGTATCGCAAGCATTAGGTATGATAAGCGCGGAATTGGTGAAAATATGCAATTGGCAGGAAAAGAAAAGGATCTGAGATTTGAACAATATATTGATGATGCAGCTGCTTGGGCTCAATTTGCCAAAAAGGATCGCCGTTTTTCCAAAGTTGGCATCATCGGCCATAGTGAAGGCTCTTTAATTGGGATGGCAGCCGCAAGGAAAACGGAAACAGACATATTCATTTCATTGGCGGGTGCAGGGGAACCCATTGACCAAGTACTCATTAAACAGCTTGAAGAGCAACTGACACCGACGTTATTAACGGAATCCAAAGATATACTGGCAAAGCTAAAGCAAGGAAAACAAGTCGGGACTGTCAGTGCTGATCTACAAAGTGTATTCCGACCTTCTGTTCAACCTTACATGATATCATGGATTCAATATAACCCGAAAGAATTAGTAAAGGAACTGAACATCCCTGTTCTAATCGTGAACGGTAATAGAGATATTCAAGTGCCGGCAACCAACGCAAAAGCATTACATAATGAAAAAAAAGATTCTGAATTACTTATACTTGAAAAGATGAATCATGTATTGAAAGAAGCCCCTGAAGATCAAAAGGGAAATTTAGCAACCTATACAAATCCTGAACTACCTTTATCCCCTGGATTGGTGAATGGAATCATTGAATTTTTAAATAAAAATGACATTACAAGTAATGACGGTCATAAAAATAACCATTGAGAATTGCTTCTCCCCCGGGTTCAGGTGATCGGGTTGTTGTTGGCATTCATAATGATAACCATAGGCGTTGATATAGAAGAAGTCAAAAAGTTTAACATCTAGAGTACATTTTGCAGGAAAGAATTTCACCCAAATCTATTGAAATTGAAATTTGTGGACGCTGAATGAAAGCTGGTTATAGTGTATAGGCTCAGGTTTTTGTTTAATCATGAATAGGAATAATCAATATAGTTTAGAAAGACCAACAGGGGAATTTTTAAACCTAAAAACAAAAGGCAGAATCAATCTGCCTTTTGTTTTTTATATTTTCTCATAGATACTCTGTCCCACTTTTAAATTATATGCTAATAATCTTTTTTGAAGGCTCTTTTCGTAAAGATTGTTGTTTTTAAAAACTAAACGATTTAAGGTTGATTGGAGCCCAAGTGCGAGACTCCTGCGGGAGCAGCTGGACAGGTGAGACCCCACAGGCGTTCACGCCGAGGAGGCTCACCGCCCGCCCCGCGGAAAGCGAGCATCTGGAAGGGAAATCAACCACACCGCTTTACTTGGCAAATGGCAACAAAGTATGGGAAAACAGCCTTTTTGAAAGAGCATGAAAAATAAAATGGCACTAATTAAGAAAAAAACAGTAACCAGAAAAGCTCTCATGTCGAATTAATGGTACAAGTGCTAGTAACTGTGGAGCAAATATTCGGCAGGCCCTTCATAAGGTACATACCAAAATCAGTTTTTGTCATTCCAAAAATAGCCCGTAAAAATATACTCTAACGAGGTAATTGTCAGAAATATTGTCCACTTAAATTGCCCCTCCTTCATTACGTGATGATATTCACCTGTTTGGAATAGGTGAACGACTCTTTTTCAACAAAATCTTACTCTGGCCTTAGCTGCAGTGTGAAAGAAGTGCGTTTCCTCGCTGCATCTCAAGGTTCATGTTTTTTTCTTGTTGTACGTCAAAATATTTTTATCGCATCCCTATATCCTGAAAGGCAATTTTAGGTTTTTATTTTTGAAACAATGGTTTGAATATCACTTGAATTTGATGTTCTTACCAAGTGAAAACATAAGATCACCAAAAAGGGACAAACTGTATTTGAAAAAAGAAAGGAGATGTGAGACATGACAAAAAAATTCAATAAAGGCAGCGGTAATCAAAATTCACCGCAATTACACGGGCAAGCTCCTGTTAGTGGGGACAACAGTAAAGGAAATAAAAGAAATAAAGATCAAAGTTCCAAAACAGAGTAATTAACTGAAACAAACCGGCCATATTCAGACCGGTTTGTTCCTTTTGTAAACCATCTTCTTTGTTATTGGGCAGAAGGCGGTCAAGCATATGTGCACGGACAACTTTGAGTCCAGAAAGCCCAATTCATCATCGGCGTTATCCGAACTGTAAATAGCGTCCTGCAAAACTGCCCCTAGAAAAGAGCACATTCATTTTTCATTATCATATCGTTAGTGAAATTATTAATCATGTTAAGTTAGCTATTTGATTCTTTTGGTGTTGGAAACTTGTGCCCTCCCGTTGTCGTTTCCAAACTATCGGTACCTTGATGAGTATAATTAATGTTTTTTGTCATCAAGCTAACCACCACCAAGACTACGATATTGACAAATAGGGCAATAATTCCTACATTCAGGTCTTTAATTGCTTGAGGAAGATGAGGAAATAGTTGACTGATTTTCATGTTCCCCAGTTCCATAATGGAGACTAGCACCCCTCCTGTTATTATCCCGGCAAATGCTCCATGTTTGGTTACAAAATTCTTTCTCATCAAACTTGCGAAAAAGGCAGGAGCAAGTTGTGTAATGAAATTATAGGCGATTAGAGCGAGACTAAAGAGGGAATTTCCACCCTTAAAGGTCAAGTAAATCCCTAAGAGAGAAATTAGGGGAACCAAGTATTTTACCAGTTTTGCAATCTGTTTTTCCGTTGCTGATGGAGTGAATACGCTATATACATTTTTTGCAAGCATGGTTGATATGGACATCAAGAGCATGGAACTTGGCACTAAAGCGGCTAACACGCCAGTTCCACCGATTAAGCCCACAAACCATGGATCAAAATCCTGTTTAGATAGCTGCAGCAAGATTTGATCGGCTTCTCCGCCTTTTAATCCAGGCATCTGCAAGATCGCTGCAAATCCAACAAAAAAGGCAAACAATAATATCAATTGGTACATGGGCATTAGGATTGCGTTTTTCCGCAAAGCTTTTTCGCTAGAGGCAGCATATATAGGAGAAAACCCGTGCGGCCACATATAAAATCCAATAGAGCTTAATATAACAGTGGATATATACCACGAAACGCTCATTCCCTGATCTGGAAGTATGGTATAGTTCGGCTTTGCATTTTCAATTGCCTCATACATAGGTTGGAGCCCGCCATAATAATGAAGTGGGAAATAAACTCCTAAAAATATGACAATGCCAAGAATCAGAATATCCTTCAAAATAGCTGTCCTCGCAGAGCCGTGAATACCGGAAACCATTACAAAAATGGTAACGCCAATTGCTCCGACCCAAATGGCAGCTGTAGAAGAGATTGCCCCATAGGATGTTGCTGAGACGATATATCCTAATCCCTTCAATTGCAGCACTAAGTAGCAAGTACAGGCTACAACACCTATAACCGCAACAAGCACACCAAGATAAGGACTTTGATATTTTTTTACAAAAAAGTCAGATTGGGAAACTAATTGGTGTTTCTTTGCATACCTCCAGATAGCAGGAAATGTCCAATAGGAGATCACTGTAGCCAGGCAGCCATATGATACGATACTAAAGATGGAACCCCCTTCCCCATAAGCAGATCCACTTGCACCCAAAAAGGTAAAGGTTGTATACATTTCACCAGCGGACAAGAGGAAAATCAATAGGGCTCCCATTCCGCGTCCTCCAACCGACCATTGTTCCAAGTTCATTTCTTTCCCTTTTTTAGCCTGGATACCGATCCAAACAGAAATGACGAAAAAAAACAGGATAAAAAAAACGGCAATATTCATCTTGAATCTCCCTTCTGATTAGCCGGATCCAGTAGGTAAATAACCCCCATTATACCTGTGGTCAGCACAGACCAGAGTACAATCCAAAAATGAAAAAATGGCATTCCCAGAACATAGGGAGTCACTTTATTTGTAAACAAGGCGCCCACAATAAAGCCAAGAAACGGGATAATTCCGAGCCAATATATTTTTTTCATCCTCTCAACCCCCTAGTATGTTAGATTTAACATTTTCAAAGTCCCATGAACAAATAACTTCACCCCATTTTGTAAAGCCTGTTCATCGAAAGTGAATTTTGGATGATGGTGAGGATAAATAATCCCTTTTTCTTCATTACGGGCTCCTATTACTATATAAGATCCCGGAACCACTTTTTGAAAAGCAGAGAAGTCTTCACTTCCCATAATTGGCTTTAAAATCTCTCGACTTTCTTCACCAAATACTTCACAGATCGTTTCATCCATCAATCTGGTAACTTCTTCATCATTAATGGTAGGGGCATAACCAAACAGATAATCGAATTCATATGTGGCTCCATGCGCTTCCGTAATTCCTTTTACTATACGCTCGATAAAATTCGGGATTTCTTCCCGTAGTTCTGGATTGAAGCTTCGAACCGATCCACCAATGCTTACACTACTTGGAATGACATTAATCGCACTTCCCGCATGGAACTGGGTCACTGAAATCACAAGGGCTTCCTGGGCATCCCGATACCTCGAAACAATATGCTGGAGATTCGATACAACCTGTGTTCCAATCGCTATGGGATCGACGGTAAGTTCAGGCTGTGAGGCGTGCCCCCCTTTCCCCACCACGGTAATGTTAAAAGTATCAGCTCCAGCCATCACCGGACCGTAGCCCAAACCAATTTTCCCTAAAGGAAGAGTCGACAAGAGATGGGATCCAATGATCATATCCACTCCATCAAGCACACCGGCTTTCACCATTTCTTGAGCTCCACCGGGCGGCAGTTCCTCAGCATGCTGAAATAAAAAGCGCACCTCCCCTTTAACTTGATCCTTTAACTGTGTAAGAATTTTTGCTGTGCCAAGCAGCATCGCCGTATGCCCATCATGTCCGCAAGCATGCATAACCCCAGAATTCTGTGACACAAAGTCAAAAACATTCTCTTCTTCAATTGGAAGCGCATCCATATCTGCCCTCAGTGCAATAACCTTCCCAGGCTGCTGACCGATCAAACGGGCCATAATACTCGTTCTTGTCGGACGCGAAATTTCCAATTCACCAAAAGTTTGCAGCTTTTCATAAACAAATTGTGCCGTTTTTTCCTCCTGGAAAGAAAGCTCCGGATACTTATGTAAATATCTTCTCCAAGCAACCACTTCATCTTTAACAGCCTCGATTAAATCATGAATCATTATCGTTTGAGACACTCACTACAACCCCTTTTTCATTCAATTTACATAACAGCTCTTGTTTTAGGATAGTTTAAGGAAAAAATTCCTTAAATAGAGTATAATCTCCCCTGGTGTTTATTTCAATATTTTTCGAAAATTCCAAACCGTTGTCAAACTTCATCTAATCTCCATGCTTTACAAAAAAATTGAAACGCAGCATGAAGCGAAAATAAAAAAGCACCCCATTATGAACTGCACCCCAATTGTTAGACACATCTATCAATTGGAGGTGCAGTTTCTTTATGGCCAAATTTACAGCACAACAAAAAATACAAGCGGTACAGAGATATCTTGAAGGAACAGAGGGACATAATAGCTTAGCTAAATCTGTTGGTGTTAACTCTGGAGTATTACTCAATTGGATTCGACAGTACCAATATCATGGAGAACGTGCATTTGAAAAACGCTATACAACTTATACGGTAGAAGATAAACTGAAGG
>NZ_JANZMJ010000029.1:0-71944 GCF_025175645.1 Peribacillus aracenensis | reverse complement strand
GCTAATCTCAGGGAGCAAGCTCCCGTCGATTCGCTCGACTTGCATGTATTAGGCACGCCGCCAGCGTTCGTCCTGAGCCAGGATCAAACTCTCCGAAGAAATGTTTGACTTGCTCATTTGCTTTTTTGATAGTGTGTGCTCACTTAAAATTTAACGTTGGCGCTTTGTTTTGTTCAGTTTTCAAAGAGCAATTTTTGTTGTCGTTTACCTCGTAAGCGACTTTTACATCTTATCATGTTTTCAACTTCATTGTCAACATGTTTTTTTATTTTTTTTTAAGTTGTTTTCGTTTTGATGAAGCTGCGAAAGCTGATGTCCCGCAGCGACATGTATTAATATAACACCTATATTATTAATGGTCAACAATAAAATTGCATTTTTTTAAAAGTTTTTTGATACCCTATAAAACCGATGATATACCTCGTGCCCTTTTGTCTCCGCTTTGATGACGTCGATTACCTTCTTCTCTATCAAATATTCCAATAAAACACCTAGGTCCACTGAATAAAACTTCACTTCCGGATGCTCCATTAGCTCCGCAATCGTCCACGGATCTTCTTTCATCCCCATTATTTCAACCAAATGCTGTGAACCCGCATTCGTCCGAGAATAAATAAGAAACTCACTCGCAAGGAATAGAAGCTCCAATCTTTTTTCTAGAGTTTCCTCACTGCTGATCAATTCTTTATACAACTTGAAGATTTCAGGTTCCATATGCTTCACTTGGTTCCAGACCGTAACCTCCGGATAAAAGCCTTGTTCAATTATTTCCAAACGGGCCAAGTGATGCAGGGAATGAACGATATGGTTGTATGCCTCAAGATGATGGCCTTTTTCAAAGAAGCTTTTCCCATCCATGTACCTGCGAATTAACTTTGCAAATTCCATCCCCATCTTTAACTTCCTTCCATAGAAGGGGAACTCACGGATTTCGGTTTTCAAACGGTCCAAATATTCATTCCGGTCAAAAAGGACCTTCCCGTTATATATCCAGTCAATCACTTTTCGGTTCGTGCCTAATAGAAGCCATTCTTTTAACTGGTCTTCCTTTACGATATGCAAGGCTGCCTTTTTATCCTGATAAGTGTAATGTTTTAAAAACACGGCCTCTTCGGCTTCGTCTGCAATTACAAAAAGGATGTAGTCAAATGTATCTGTGATTGCACTATTATCATCTCTTTTTTCTATTAACAAGATTCCAAGTGTAGATTTTAAACTTGCTCGCTCTTGATAAATCGGGCGAAGGATATCTTCCATCATAAATTCCTCCAAAACCTTTTTTTTTAGATTTTCGACAAAACTCTTCAAATTCCTGCTTATTTCCCTTACCCCAAACTATTTCAATCCAAAAGTAATATGTATCCTTTATTTCTTTTTTGTTCCATCCATTGTTTATGTTATAGTTAAAGTTATATTTTAGGAGGGACAATCCATGGCTAAATATTCTAGCAAAATCAATAAAATACGTACTTTTGCTTTGAGTTTGATTTTCATTGGCTTTATCGTAATGTACCTTGGACTTTTCTTCAAAACGAATCCTGTTGTCATGACGATTTTCATGGGGCTGGGCCTTTTATTCATCATCGCAAGCACAGGGGTTTATTTTTGGATTGGAATGCTTTCTACAAAATCGATCCAGGTTGTCTGCCCTAACTGCAGCAAACCCACAAAAATACTAGGGCGTGTAGATATTTGCATGCATTGTGAAGAACCATTGACACTTGACAAAAAGTTGGAAGGCGAAGAATTCAACGAAAAATATAACAGAAAAAGCCTGCATGACTAGAGAAATTCCGCTAGCTGAATTCCCTTTCAAGAAGTCTTTAACAATTGTATCATTTCTTGATAACATGAAAAAAAGTTCCAACCAAGTGGAGGAACTTTTTTTAATGCGATTCTTTTTTCGCACAATCCGTACAGTCGCCGTAGATCTCCATCCGATGGTGACTAACATTGAAACCGGTGACTTGTGCAGCGAAATGCTCGACTTCATCCAATGCAGGATAATCGAAATCCACAATTTTCCCGCAAGTTTGGCAAATTACATGATAATGATTCGTCGTCACAAAATCAAACCTTGCTGAAGAATCACCATACGTAAGTTCTTTTACCAAACCTACCTCACGGAACACACGCAGATTGTTATAAACCGTTGCCACGCTCATATTCGGAAACTTGCCTTCCAGCGCTTTATATATATCATCAGCGGTGGGGTGGGACATGGAGTTTATCAAATACTCAAGTATCGCATGGCGTTGAGGAGTTATTCTTACACCGGTATCTTTTAAGGAATCCAATGCTTCTTTTAACTGAACTTCAGACACCGTCATCCACCTCTTTTTCTCATTAAGTATGAATTCTTAAATTATAATATTTATAAATAGTGTACCTTTTATGCGTTGAATTTGTCAATAATTCAATGGCTTAACCATTCTTTTTTAGTTTATTCATGAATTCATGAACACAATGAATCTATACCATTACTGCTTTGAGTTTAGTATCCCCTAGATAAGTCGATTACGTTGGTGAAGTCATTTCCAGCTTTCAGGTATTCACGCATGTTTTTTTCGAAAATGGCAAAGGTTCTTGGTAGATATTCTCCGCTTTTACTTGATAGATGCGGTGTGACTGTGACATTCTCCATCCTCCAAAACGGATGCCCTTTCCCCAAAGGCTCCGGGTCAAATACATCCAAGATGGCATGAGATAACTCACCGGCATCCAGGGCTTCGATCAACACTTCATCGTTAATCAGGTCTCCGCGGCCAATATTCACGAAAACTGCAGATTCTTTCATTGCTTTAAAGTGCTCTTTTGCCAGAAGGCCCTTCGTTTCATCCGTACTTGGCAGGACGGATACGATATAATCGGCTCCCGGTATGGGTTCCAATAAATTATCCAGAGTATAAAGGTGATCGATGGATTCCACTGGCTTCCCGCTCCTGTTCACTCCCATCGTCGTCATCCCAAAGGCTTTCCCAAGACGAGCCACCTCCCCTCCAATTGCACCGGCACCAATAACGAGCATAGTCTTGCCATTCAATTCCCCTACTTCAATCTTTCTATCCCACAATTCTTCCTTTTCATTCTTGATAAGCATTTTCAATTTC
This sequence comes from Peribacillus aracenensis, assembly GCF_025175645.1. Classification (NCBI taxonomy): domain Bacteria; kingdom Bacillati; phylum Bacillota; class Bacilli; order Caryophanales; family Bacillaceae; genus Peribacillus; species Peribacillus aracenensis. The sequence goes on along the minus strand of NZ_JANZMJ010000029.1, from coordinate 68,834 downwards.
TTTTCATATTGCAAAAGCATCCCTATCGTATACTCGGCCATCGGGATTTTATGAATGCCTCTTGCGTTTGTCACCAGAATGCCACGTTCCTCAATGGCTTTAAATGGCATTAATTCCATCCCTGCACTCATGACCATGATCCATTTCAAGTTCGCCGCTTTCCCAATGATTTCTTCTGTTAAGTCTTCACCATATGTAATTAGGATTTCCGCTTCACGAAGCGGCCCATCCGTCCATCCTTTTTGATAAATGAAGTTCAAATCTGGAAAAGCTTCCATCATCTTCGTTTGGATGCCTTCATTCGGAATGACAGTCGAAAGTATTAACATGTTTATCTCTCCCTTTTAATTAACATAAAAAAAACACGGGCTCTATGTGTCCCGCGCAACTTTCTCTGAGGAGGTATTCCCTTAATAAAGCATATTCAGGTGTCCCCTTTTTGAGTTGGACAAAAGCCTTACCCTTATTAAAAAAGGCTTTATTTTAAACAATTTGGGTTTAATGCATGTAATTCCGGCAAAATGAAATCGCCATCCCTTCTAATCGGGACGTCGTCAAAATAGATGTCACCGCCCCCATATTCCGGACGCTGGATCAAGACCATATCCCAATGTATCGATGAACGATTTCCATTATCCGCTTCTTCATAGGAGAGCCCAATAGCCAAGTGCAGACTCCCGCTTATTTTCTCATCGAACAATATATCGTCCATAGGTTCCAATATATATGGATTGATTCCAATTGCGAACTCCCCTATAAACCGGGATCCTTCATCAATATTCAGAATTTGGTTCATTTCTGAGTCACGATTGGAAGTTGCTTTAATGATTTTTCCCTTTTCAAAGTTTAATTCTATGTCACTAAAGGTGATTCCTTCATAGGTTGTGGGTGTGTTGAAGGATATCCTTCCATTGAGACTATCTTTTATGGGTGCCGTAAACACTTCCCCATCCGGTAAATTCTTTTTTCCGGCACATATGATGGCCGGCATACCTTTAATGGAAAAGGTCAAATCTGTTCCTGGTGAAACGATCCTGACTTTGTCAGTCCGTTCCATCAATTGTTTTAACGGTTTCAAGGCCGCCTCCATTTTCCCGTAATCCATGGTGCAGACGTTCAACAGAAAGTCTTGGTACGTGTTGAAGGGCATGCCGGCTTTTTGCGCTGATGCGTTGGTGGGATAATTAAGTAAGACCCAACGTCGGTTGTTTACATAGAAAAGAGTGGGGGAATTCATGGCCTCCCCCTGAAGACGGTGCCTCTCGATGGGAACATCAGTCATTTCCACTTCGTTTTCTTCCCCTGTGATGATGATGACTGCATCGATATCTGTATATTTCTTCAGAGCCCATTGCGAAGATGTGTCAAGTTGTTCCTTCACATTCCCTTGTAACAGGTGGCGGCTTATCTCATCGTCTTCGAGTTCTACATATGGATAAGCACCCACTCTGTATATTTCATCAATCAGCTCTTTCAATAATGGTTTCGTGTTGATATGCCCCCGTATGAGGATTCTCTCTTTTGGCTGTATTTGTATCGAATGATGAATCAGCCTGGCTGCAAGCTTCGTTATTCGCTCATCCTTCATCTGCCTGTCCCTTATTTTTCGAGGTCGCGAAGAGTTTCAAGAGCTTCTTCGACGTGGCCTTTGACTTTTACTTTACGCCATTCTTTGACTACCTTACCAGCCTTATCTATCAGGAAAGTTGAACGTTCAATGCCCATATACTCCTTGCCAAAGTTCTTTTTCAATTGCCAAACATCAAATGATTCAGCCGCTTCATGATTTTCGTCAGCCAGCAGCAGAAAAGGCAATCCATGCTTTTCGATGAACTTTTCATGACGTGCCGCTGGATCTGGGCTGATACCAATGATGACCGCGTCCAATTCCTCGAATTGCTCATTATGGTCCCGGAAATCACAGGCCTCCGTCGTGCAACCTGGCGTCATGTCTTTTGGATAAAAATATAAAACAATGTTTTTCCCCTTAAAATCCGATAGGGAAACCATTTCACCATTGTTTGCAGGGAGTTTGAAATCAGGTGCTTTTTCTCCAATTTTAACAGTCATATTGAACCCTCCATTTCTTTCATTATGGTAAGAGTACCCAATAATCGAAAGAAACACAACTTTCATTTATTCCTCCTATCATTCTGTTCCAGATCGATAACTGTCCGAATCACGAACGCTGCCGGCAGTGTATACCCGATGAAAGCCTGAATGGTAGCTATCATCCTGCCTATGCCAATCGGGGCTATATCTCCATACCCTACAGAAAACATCGTCATCGCACTAAAGTAAAAGGAAGTCTTCAACTGTTCATAGAAAGTGCCATCCAGCCTATTGCCCATATCAAGAATCACCGAATGATTCTGAAGCTCGTATAATAAATAAATCAATGCGAATCCAACCAATATCGTCGCATATAAATTGCCAAGCCACAGCATATCCTCCAGAGAAAACTTCTTTCCTCCCGACTCAACAAGAAATAACGTACGAATGCTCATCACCATGCAAAAAATGATTCCTGCAATCAAGATGTAGAAAGTCATCCCCAACGCCCCATTTCAATACGCCACTCCCTCTATACATACTCCCTGTCCAAACAATATATTCTTTTTTAGGAACAGACCTTATCCTCATCACCCACACACTCAAAAAACGGATTCTTTTCCCGAATCTCATGTTGACCCTTTTGGTCGGATATGTTAAGATTGCCTAAATTTTTATAATAGTTTTTATTTTAAAAATCTTCGACCTGCAAACAGTTTATAAAGGCAGGTTTTGTAAAATTTCATATGTGGAAATAGGTTCCTAATTATTAATTAGGATTAAAAGGGAAGTCCGGTGTAATTCCGGCACGGTCCCGCCACTGTAATGGGAGTGTTAGCGCCATCCAATATGCCACTGATCAACGGATCGGGAAGGCCCGCCGCTAATGATAATCCCTAAGTCAGGAGACCTGCCTATTTCAACAACACTGTTTTAACCTACGGGAGATAGGGAGGTGTTAGGGACCTTATAATTGTAAGGGGCATTCTGAATGCCTCTTATTTTAAGCATTTCTAACTTTCTCTTTTGACGGTTAGGGATGCTTTTTTTATTGTTCAATAATATGAATTGGGAGGATGGGAATTTTGAAAAGCAGTAGTTTGGGTTACCCTCGAATCGGGGAAGATCGTGAATGGAAACGTACATTGGAAGCTTACTGGTCAGGTAAAATCGATGAAGCGGAATTTACGACACAACTAAAAGCAATCCGTTTAGGCAACTTACAAAAACAGAAGCAACGGGGCATTGATATCATTCCTGTCAACGATTTCACTTTCTATGATCAAATGCTCGACATGTCCGTCATGTTCGGTCTTGTTCCTGAACGTTATTCAGCCTATGAAGGCGGTAGAGTTCCTCTTTCCGTATATTATTCAATGGCTCGCGGAAACAATGATGAAGTCGCTTCCGAAATGACGAAATGGTTCAATACGAACTATCACTATATTGTCCCTGAATTAAAACTGCCACAGCTGACTTTAACAGAAAATAAACCACTTGAAGCATACCGGGAAGCCAAGGAAAAACTAGGAATTGAAACGAAGCCCGTATTGATCGGGCCTTATACCTTCATCTCCCTTTCCAAAGGCTTCAATAAACAAGAGATCCCTGGCATCATCCTGAGCTTGCTTCCCCTATACACGCAAATCCTGCGGGAGTTGGAGCAAGAAGGAGTGAAATGGGTACAAATGGATGAACCTGCTCTTGGTTCATCCATTTCCAAGGATGATATGCAAACTGTTACTTATCTCTATGAAAAGCTGAATGAAGCAGCACCGAACCTGAACATCATGCTACAAACATACTTTGATGCCGTGGAACACTACCAAGAAGTCATCGAATTAAAAGTCCAAGGAATCGGTCTTGATTTTGTACATGATAAAGGGAGGAATCTAAGTAATCTTGAAGCATTCGGCTTCCCGAAGGACAAAGTGCTTGCTGCAGGTGTGATTGACGGAAAAAACATTTGGCTATCTGATTTATCGAAAAAAATTCAATTGATCGAGACTCTTAAGAAAAAGGTAGCCGAAGACCAAATCTGGCTTCAGCCCTCTTGTTCCCTGCTTCATGTCCCAGTGACCGTTCGTAATGAATCCGCCCTTTCAAAAGAAGTGAAACAGGCCCTTGCTTTCGCTGACGAGAAACTTGAGGAAATCACACTCTTGGTCAAAGGGAATAATCAAGGCTCTGAAGCAATCGCCGAAAAAGTCAATGCCAATAAAACTACGGTTCAAACGTTAGCAAGTTCAAATGCTCGGAATCATGGGGCTGTACGATCGAAAGTCGAAAAGATTAAAACCAGGACCGCCGGCCGTCAAATTCCATTTAAAGAGCGTTACCAAAAACAACAGGAATTTTTCAAATTGCCTTTCCTTCCTTCGACTACAATCGGTAGCTTTCCGCAGACACTTGAAGTTAAACAAGCACGCGGGAAATTCAAAAAAGGAGATTGGACCGCTCAGCAATATGAAGCATTCGTTAACGAAGAAATCGGCAAATGGATTGAAATCCAAGAAGAAATCGGTTTGGATGTTCTCGTTCACGGGGAATTCGAACGGACGGATATGGTTGAATACTTCGGCCATAAGTTGGGCGGATTCATCTTTCTGGAAAAGGGTTGGGTCCAATCCTATGGATCCCGCTGCGTAAAACCACCAGTCATCTATGGCGACATCCATTTCATCGAACCGATGACAGTCAGGGAAAGTGTTTACGCACAATCACTGACGAAGAAGACGGTAAAAGGAATGCTTACAGGTCCTGTTACGATTTTGAATTGGTCATTTGTCCGTGATGATATTTCCAGGGAGAATGTTTGTTATCAGCTGGCGCTCGCTTTGGAAAAGGAAGTCATTGCATTGGAATCTGCTGGAATTAAAATGATTCAGGTTGATGAGCCTGCACTTAGAGAAGGTCTGCCATTGAAAAAAAGCGATCGCGACGAGTATTTGAACTGGGCTGTAAATTCATTCTTGATATCCACATCAAGCGTGGAGGAAACAACCCAAATCCATACGCATATGTGCTATTGCGACTTCAACAGTTTCATGGATGTCATCTCCTCCCTCGATGCCGATGTAATTTCCATCGAAACATCTCGTAGTCATGGGGAGCTTGCTTCCGCATTCGAGGAAAAAACATATGAAAAAGGCATTGGCCTGGGTGTGTATGATATTCACAGCCCGCGTGTGCCGGCAGTGGCAGAAATGGTCGATATGATTGAACGGGGCATCAAGGTATTGGATAAAGACCAGTTTTGGATCAATCCCGACTGCGGCCTGAAAACAAGGGGTATCCCGGAAACCGTCGCTTCCCTGAAAAACATGGTCGAAGCAGCAAAAATCGTCCGTGAAAACCTTATGGCCAAACCAACAGGCCAATGATGGAAAAGAATGTTGCCCATCCAACACAGCAGTCACGGACTTTTTTAACCGACCTTGTTTTTCCACCGGATACAAATCATCACAATACTATCTTTGGCGGAAAAGTAATGGCCTATGTTGATAAAATAGCCTGCATTTCGGCTATGCGCCATTGTCGAAAACCCGTTGTGACTGCTTCAAGCGACTCTTTTGATTTTTTGGCCCCCATCAAGACAGGGGATGCGATCAACCTTGAAGCTTATGTCACCTGTGCTCATCGCACATCAATGGAGGTATTCGTGAAAGTGGAGCGTGAGAACCTATTAACAGGTGAAAAACAGCTTACGGCACGCGCTTTTTTAACGATGCTGGCCATTGATGAAGACGGTAAGCCGACAAAAGTACCTCAGGTCATTCCGGAAACGGAAGAGGAAAAGCAGCAATATATTGAAGCACAAGCAAGATATATTGAAAGAAAGAAAAAAAGGAACTAAACAAAAACCCCTTCAACATGAATGCTGTTGAAGGGGTTTTTTTAGTTCCCTGCCCCGCGGTACCTCTTCACTCCCTGATTCCATATGAAAACGGATATCACGAAAAAGGCAACCCCGATTACAGGTGTGGCAAATGCATATGCATACCACTCTTCTTTTCTTAGGAAATAAGATGCCGGATAGACACCAACAAACGCGAACGGCAGCACCCACGTAAGGACAAAACGGATGACCTTATTATAAATATCAACTGGATAGCGCCCGTAGTTCCCGATATTGTACATCATTGGCATGATGGATGTTTTCGCATCCGACCAGAACCCGATACTAGCTATCGCAACGAATATGGCTGCATAAGCAAGGGCCCCTCCTATTGCAAAAATGATGAAAAGAATCGGGTCATACCACGCAAGCTGAAGATCCAATGAAATCCCCGAATAGAATATAATGATCAAACCGGTCACAACACCAAATAACGCTTCTAGCTCGATTCTTTCTAAAATGACTTGAAAGAGGCTATGTATCGGTCTTGTTAATATCCGATCCATTTCACCTTTGACGATATAGCGGTCATTAAAATCCCAGATGTTGAAAAAGGCAGAAAAAAGGGCAAACGGGATAAGGAAGAATCCATAAATGAATATGATTTCTTCACGGCTCCAGCCGCTTAAAAATTGGGTATGCCCAAAAACGACTAAGATAAATACCAGATTCACGACCTGATTCAGCAGGTCAGATAGGATTTCCATGAAGAAATCGGCTCTATATTGCAACCTGGTTTTCATATATTGACTCACATATTGAAAAAACATCGATACATAAAACATCCCGTCAACCTCCTTGAATAATCAGCTGTTTTTTTGCGACTATCCATAAAAGCTGAATCGGTATTATGAGAATGATGCACCAAATTAACTGTTGTAAAAGCGCCATGGCAATTTCGCCTGAACTGTACCCGTTCGTAAAAATCATGCTTGGTACATAGCTGATCCCTTGAAAGGGTAGATATTTCATCACTTCCTGCGCCCATACCGGATAGAAACTGATGGGCAGCAGCAGACCGGAAAATAAATCAATGATAACCCTTTTAGCCCGGATCAATCCGGCATTATTATATAAGAAAAAGGTAGTGATTCCCGTCAATAAGTTAATTTGTGTATTGATGATGAAACTGAACAGCAAGGAAATGCCGAACATCCCCCATGTAGCCGGCTCGTGCGGCAATTCGATAGGAAAAATGAAAGCTACCAGCAGCATTCCTGGAATCGAGAAGAAGAAGAAACGGAATATCCCTTCCCCAAGTCCTTGCATCGTTTTCATCCCTAAATAGTTATACGGCCGGATCATTTCAATGGCGACCTTGCCGTCTTTAATTTCAGTGGCGATTTCACGGTCAATATTATTGAAATAAAAAGCGCGCGCCATCCATGCAACCGCGACATAGGTTGTCATCTGCATACTTGATAGTCCTTCGATGGAGCTTTTCTCTCCATATATCGCATTCCATAAGAAATAATAGGCACCGATATTGATGCTATAAATTAAAATGCCGGTATAATAATCCGTTCGATACGCAAGCATCATCAAAAAACGCATGCGGATCATTGCAAGATACTTTCCCATGGCCCTCCCCCTTCTTGATAGACACGTTGTTTCTTAATGATAAGAGAGTCAGACAGTGCCTTCTTCGTAAATGTTGCGAACAATCTCTTCAATGGACGTTTCATGGATTTTGATGTCCTTTATTTTAAAATGAGATACAACAGCCGAGACAAGTTGTGAAATATGATCATTTTCTTCTTTCAACAAGGCAATGTATGTTTGATCTTTCTCATCATAAACCCAGTTAACAGTAAATGGGAGCGCCAATGATTGCAATTCCTTCAATGCGATTGGCTCGATGAATTGAAAATGGATCTGTTTTTCCTCAGCCCAGTTATCTTTCAAACTCTGTAATTCCCCATCATAAATGATCTGTCCTTCATCAAGCATGATTACGCGCTCACATAATGCTTCAATGTCACCTAAATCATGGGTAGTCAAAAGGATCGTCGTATTATATTTCTCATTTATTTCTTTCAGGAACTCACGAATCTTCATTTTCACGAGTACATCAAGTCCAATCGTCGGCTCATCCAAGAACAGCAAAGGCGGATTGTGGATCAATGCTGCCGCAAGCTCGCAGCGCATTCGCTGACCAAGTGAGAGTTTACGCACTGGCTTGTCCAGCAAAGGTCCGATATCGAGAGTCTTGATGACATGTTCCATATGATCGTTATATTGTTCATCCGTTACCTTATAGACCTTTTTTAGCAGCCTAAAGGATTCTTGAACTGCAATATCCCACCAAAGCTGTGAGCGCTGACCGAATACGACTCCGATTGTTTGAGTGAACTTTTCCCTTTCTTTATGTGGATTCATTCCATTGACCGTGATTTCACCTGCTGTCGGTTCCAAAATACCTGTCAGCATTTTGATCGTGGTCGATTTCCCTGCACCATTTTCCCCGATATAAGCTACCATCTCACCCTTTTTTACAGTAAAATTGATATCATTGACGGCAGGGACGACTTTATAATTTCTGGTAAGTAAATCCCGGAAGGCCCCCTTTAGCCCTGTACGGCTTGATGCCGACTTAAATTCCTTCCGAAGCTGTTTCACTTGAATTGCATCACTCATCCTGTTACATCCTCCGTAATCTCTTGTCCTAATGAATTAGTTTATCCAACCTACCCTTTTAAGACAATAAAAATGCTTGGATACCCAATACCATTTTCAGGGCGAAAAGATCGTTGTATCAGACACATATATAAAGGAGACGAGTATGCTATGAATATCAAAAAATTATTACTATCACAAATTGAAAAGGTCGTTTTCGACCTTCGATATGACTTCCTTTATGAAGATGAATACGGGGAATTATTATGCCAGGTCATCCAAAGGGATTCCAGCGGGTCGATTGAAAGCACCCCCATCAGTTTCCATCTTTGCATTAATGAAGAGAAAGGGACCGGCCAACTAATCTATTACCAAGCCCAGGGCGAAATGAACCGTCAATCATTCGACATCGAAAACCCAGAAACCATCTTGGCCATCCTTACTTTCATAACCGGATTTTTGGGATCCGCCCCCCTTTCGCAAACAAAATGAAGGCCCTGAATCCTGATGTTCTAGGGGTGCAGTGCTTCCATGAGGGGACGAATCACATTTCCTAGCCTTCGACCCCAGATTTACGGACGGAAAAGTGCTATGATTAAGAGGAAATATGTTTATATTTTTTAGGAGGTTTTAAGATTGGATTTTAGTAATTCGGAGCTTTTACATAAAGAGGCATTGGAACATATCGTTGGCGGGGTTAACAGTCCATCCCGTTCTTACAAAGCTGTAGGAGGCGGTTCACCGGTTGCGATGGATCATGCCAAGGGTGCTTATTTCTGGGATGTTGACGGCAATAAATATATCGATTATTTAGCTGCATATGGCCCGATCATCACAGGTCATGCGCATCCACATATTACGGAGGCTATCGTTAAAGCTGCAGAAACGGGCGTTTTATACGGCACACCGACAAAACATGAAGTCAAGTTTGCCAAAATGTTGAAAGAAGCCATACCATCCATGGATAAAGTCCGCTTCACCAATTCAGGAACCGAGTCCGTCATGTCCACCATCCGCGTTGCCCGCGCTTACACAGGACGGGATAAGATCATCAAGTTTGCAGGCTGTTACCACGGACACTCCGACCTTGTTCTCGTCGCTGCAGGTTCCGGACCGTCCACTTTAGGTACACCGGACTCTGCCGGCGTTCCAAAAAGCATCGCACAAGAAGTCATCACGGTACCTTTCAATGATGTCAAGTTATTTAAAGAAGCACTGGATAAATGGGGCAATGAAATTGCTGGCGTTCTGGTTGAACCGATCGTCGGCAACTTCGGAATCGTGGAACCAAGCCCTGGCTTCTTGGAAGAAGTCATTTCATTATCTCACGAAGCCGGATCACTCGTCATTTTCGACGAGGTCATCACAGCATTCCGCTTCATGTATGGAGGGGCACAGGACTACTTGGGAATTCAACCCGATTTGACCGCGCTCGGAAAAATCATCGGGGGCGGGCTTCCTATTGGAGCCTATGGCGGTAAAAAAGAGATCATGGATTCTGTCGCCCCGCTGGGACCAGCCTATCAAGCAGGTACAATGGCAGGAAATCCAGCTTCCATGCTTTCCGGGATCGCTTGCTTAGAAGTACTTAAAGAAGACGGGCTGTATGACGAGCTTGACCGTTTGGGGAAAATCCTTGAAGAAGGCATTCTGAAAGCGGCTCGCCATTATAATGTACCAATCACCATCAACCGCCTTAAAGGAGCGCTGACGATCTATTTCACGACAGAAAAAATTGAAAACTATGAGCAGGCGGAAAATACGGATGGCGAAATGTTCGCTAAGTTCTTCAAACTCATGCTCAACCAGGGAATCAATTTGGCACCGTCAAAATACGAAGCCTGGTTCTTGACAATTGCTCACACGTATGACGATATCGCTTATACTCTAAAGGCGGTTGAACATGCATTCAAAAACCTAATATAATAAATTAAATCAGCATAATTATTCATTTTTTATACACCCTCAGGATGCACATCAATCTTGGGGGTTTCTTATTTCCCTGTAATAAATCTTTAATATTGGCATTTTAGGCCACTTTCCACCTAAATCCCATCAATCACAGCATCCATCCCATTGTATAAAAAATTGATTTCTGAATATTTAAATGATATGATATGGATACATTTATACACTTTCTTTCAATCTATCAAAACTTGGACTATTGTTCGGGTTTACTAATATTTCCCCCACTAAACACATGCTACAGGAGGTGAAAGGCAGAGAATAAGGGTAACCTTATTCATGCCACATTTATGGCCCAACAATGGACACCTGCTACATTCAAGGAATTTCACAAGGAAGAACATGATGCCTGCGGTATCGTTTCCTGCATCGAAAAAAAGAAAATCCCTACTAACGAAAACATCTTTGCCTGTATCGACGCCCTGGTTAAAATGAACCATCGCTGCGGCTTCATCAATGGTGAGGGCGATGGCGCCGGCATCCATATCGATATTCCCCGGGCTCTTTGGAAAAAGAAGCTTGAAGCGGTAAATGTCGACTCAAGCATCGTCGATCAAGATTCCTTCATAGTCGCCCACTTATTTTTAAGCAAAAAAACAGAAGCTAACGACTTAAAAATCGAAGTCAAGGAGAAACTGCTCCAGCATGGTCTCACATTGATATTCGAAACGGATAAAGCCTACCGTTCCGAGGCATTGGGACCGATTGCCATTCAAGAAGACCCAGTGTTCTGGCAATTTGCCTGTACCTCCACCATCAATAATGACCAGGAGCTTTCAAATGTTCTTTTTGAGCTGACTTCCGACATCGAAAAAAGTGATTTCATCCATGTTGCATCTTTAAGCCAGCATCATGCGGTATACAAAGTGATGGGCGCGGGGGATACGCTCCCTGCCTATTATCTTGATCTTGCTGACCCTTTGGCTGCCTCCACCATGACACTGGGACATAATCGTTTTTCAACTAATACCCTCTCAAGCTTCTTCCGGGTCCAGCCTTTCAGTGTACTTGGTCATAATGGCGAAATCAATACCATCGCCAAATTGCGTGATGAAGCGAAAATGATCGGAGTTCCCATCGCTAAAGATGGAAGCGACTCACAGGATTTAAACAAGACGATCGAGACTTTCATCTGCCGTCATGGCTACTCTTTATTTGAAGCTGTCGATCTTATGTTCCCGCCAATCATCAACGAAATCAAGGAGTATCCAGAGCATTTACAAGACTTATATACGTATTTAAGGGAAGCATGGGGTCATTTTGCACAAGGTCCGGCAGGCATCATCTCCCGTTTCGGCGATGAAGCCGTGTTCTCTGTCGACTCTTTAGGCTTGCGTCCGCTATGGAATATAGAAACGGAATCATCCTATATGTTCACTTCCGAACCGGGAATCATCCCTTCCAGTGAATATACCGGAGATCCGAAACCGATGGGTCCTGGGGAAAAAATCGGTTTGAAATGGAACGGCGACCGTATTGAATTGTACACTTACAAGGATTACCAGGATAAAGCATTTGAACTCTTCAATGATCGTTTCGTCCTTTCCAATGACCGGGTCCGCTTACAGTCCCAAGTTTTTGAAAAGGTTACCTCCATGACAAACACGCAAGCCATTCATAATGGTCAATATAAAGCCTTTGGGTGGGAAAGGGAGCATGTACAATTAGTGGAACAGATGGCCGAAAAAGGCGCTGAGCCCATTCGTTCACTTGGTCATGATGCGCCACTGGCAGCACTTAATCCCCAAAGGACCAACATCGCTGATTTCATCAAGGAAAGTGTGGCCGTTGTAACTAACCCAGCGATCGACCGTGACCGAGAAACCGAGCACTTCTCAACAAGAACCATCATCGGAAAACGTCCTTCCCTTTTCGAAGCGAATAAGGCAGGAAATGTCACGGAGCTGCTGACTCCTTTATTGATTGAAGGGTCAACGGGTTATGAGTGCTCGTCAATCGTATCGCAGCCAAGCTATGATCAGTTCATTAAATATAACCAAGATCAAAAACTCGTGCACTTCATTTCAAACACGTTCAAAGAGGATGAAAACATCAAAGATGCCTTGACCAGGATAACGGATGAAAGTGTCAAGGCAGTGGATGAAGGAAAAACGCTGCTTGTTCTGGATGATGCCCTTGCCCATCAAAACGGCAACCTTTGGCTTGATCCCCACCTTGTCACATCAGCCGTCGACCAAGCATTGGTCCGCACAGGCAAGCGCCGTGATTGTTCCATCCTTTTACGTTCAGCATCGCTAAGGTCACTGCATGATATCATCGTTTCTTATGGTCTAGGGGCCAACTTAATCAGCCCCTATTATATGTTCCTTTCCTTATCTTCAGATGACATCAAGGGGGTTACCAATCTATATAACTCCTTGACGAAAGGGCTTGAGAAAGTCATCTCCACCATTGGCATTCATGAGCTGCGCGGCTATGGAAGACTTTTCTCAAGCATCGGTTTACATGAGGAAATCGCGGAATATTTAAACGTGGCTAACTTCTTCGGATCGAATGATCTGGACTATAATTTTGATAAAATCAAGGCAGATGCCATTCAGCGGGCGGAAGATTACGGCAATGAAAAAGAACGGATGGGTAAGACCTTCCATCTGTTCCCTAGGATTTGGAAGTCTATCGGGGAAGTTGCTTCAACCGGGGACTATGATGCTTATCGCGAGAAGATCACCGAACAGGAAGAATCCAATCCTACGACGATCCGCCACTTGACATCATTAAAAACTTCGGATGCTTCCATCCCTTCTGAAGAAGTCAGTCTTTCGGTCGGCGAACAGGAATTGCCGTTCGTCATAGCATCCATGTCCTTTGGATCACAAAATGAGATTGCCTTCCGTGCCTATGCGGAAGCTGCCGAGAGGTTAGGCATGATCAGCATGAATGGTGAAGGCGGGGAAATAAAGGATATGCTGGGCAAGTACCCGAAATCCCGCGGCCAGCAAATAGCTTCCGGCCGTTTCGGTGTCAATGCAGAACTCTTGAACTCTTCAAATCTATTGGAAATTAAAATTGGGCAAGGGGCAAAACCTGGTGAAGGCGGTCACCTTCCCGGTTCCAAGGTCACAGCGAAAATCGCGGAAGCCCGAAATGCAACAATCGGTTCCGATTTGATCTCCCCTTCCAATAACCATGATATATACTCAATTGAAGATTTGGCCCAAATGATCCATGAGCTAAAAACGGCAAATGACAAAGCGAAAGTTGCTGTCAAAGTACCAGTCGTTCCAAACATCGGCACGATTGCTGTCGGCGTCGCAAAAGCGGGGGCCGATATCATAACGCTTTCCGGTTTTGATGGCGGAACGGGCGCTGCCAGGATCCATGCACTCGCACATGTCGGTCTACCAGTTGAAATTGGTGTGAAAGCGGCCCATAATGCGCTGCTTGAGTCAGGTATCCGACAGAATGTTGAAATTTGGGCTGACGGTGGGCTAAAAAGCTCGATGGATGTATTAAAGGTAATGCTCCTTGGTGCAAACCGTGTAGGTTTTGGTACCCTTTCGATGATTGCCGTCGGCTGTACAACGTGCCGCGGATGTCACCTTGATACTTGCCATGTGGGAATCGCCACCCAAATTGAATCGGAAGCGCAGGCGAAAGAACATGGGCTGCGCCGTTTTGTTCCACGAAAATTCGATTTAGCCGTTCAAGGATTAACGAATATGTTCAGTGCATTTGCAAAAGAACTCAAATCTTTGACCGGATCACTTGGGGTGAAGAATCTTCAGGAAATCGTCGGACGTTCCGATTTGCTCCAGCAAGTTAAAGGTCAACAATCATTGGATTTAACCTATTTATTAAAAAACCTGGATATTACACCGTTCTCCCATAAAGAAACGGCGGCATATTTGAATGAAGGCTCCATGCAGGTAGCCGTTGGCGCTGAATATCTTGATTCGCATGTAGATGATCTGCAGCAATCCCGCAGCTATAACTCGATCACTTCCGAGCAGCGTGTACTCGGCAGCAGGGTGTCCTGTCACCGCGTTAGGGGCAGATTGGATGGATCATACAAAAAACTTCCTCCCGTTCACCTATCCTACCAGGATGGTTCCATCCCGGGCAATGGACTTGGGGCATACAATACGGAGGGAATTTCAATCAGCGTGAATGGCGGTGCCCAGGATGGCATTGGCAAAACATCGATTGGCGGTAATATTGCCATCTTTAAATCTCCAGGAAAAGATGGGAAGTTCTACAATGGCTCCGTTGGTAAGGGCTTTGGTTACGGTGCACAGCATGGTCTCCTCATTGCCCAAGGCGATGCCGATGCCAGGGCGGGAATCCGGCTTTCCGGAGCGGATATGATCATTGGGGGATTATTAAAACAACCGCTTCCTGAAAAGGAAAACGGTAATATTGCGGTAACTTCCAATATTAAGGGATTCGCTTTTGAATACATGACAAATGGAAGAGGTTTAGTTCTGGGTGATCCCGGTCCATGGATTTGCGCAGGGATGACAGGCGGTGTCGTTTATTTACGGCAACAGCCCGAATCCGGATTAACCAAAGAGGTCATTAAAAAGCGGGTTGCGAAAGGGGCAAAGATTTCCATTGAGCCCCTTTCCGAAAAAGGCCTGCAGGATGTGGCCGAACTTCTGGGCAAATACACGGCCCTCTTGAAGGACCATGGTCAACCCGAAGAAGCGGCCTTTTTAGAGACACTGCTTCAAAATCCTGGGGAGCACTTCCTTCAGGTCGTTCCAGTTAAAGAACAGGCGGATCCTGCCGTATCCACGGAGTGATGCCAAAAGTATATAAAAAAGGCTGGTGCTCTTCAATTCGAGCATCAGCCTTTTCCAGTCATATAGTCTTTAAATGATGGAAAACACAGTTGAAAGGCTCAAGAAATTGCCTATCGTTTCTTTATATATTAAACTTGATTTTAGCTATTGTAACCCTTAGGAAAATCCTGTATATTACTTTTTGTTTACATCTTCTTATTTTAGTGTAAAGTACTAACAAATAAGTTAGAATACAACTTTAGGCAAAAGCCTATATATAAATAGAGTCTTTTCGTACCACGTTCCATTACAACACAAAGAAAGGATTAACCCATATATGAAGTTTGGTGCCCGCATTCTCAAAACAGGAATAGCAATTGTTTTAGCGCTTTATCTATCGGAACTGCTTAATCTTCCTGCTCCTGTCCTTTCTGGGATTGCTGCAATTTTTGCAATACAGCCGACCATTTACCGTTCATATCAAACGGTGTTGGAGCAAATTCAAGGAAATATCATCGGAGCATTGGTTGCTGTCTCCTTCGTTTTGTTGTTCGGAAATGATATTTTTATAATCGGTCTTGCCGTAATGGTTGTCATAACCATCAATTTAAAACTGAAAATGGATAAAACGATTGTCCTTTCCATCGTGACGGCCATTGCCATCATGGAAAGCCATGACGGGGAATTCCTGAATTTTGCCTTTATTCGTCTCTCATCCGTTTTGCTTGGTATCATTTCTTCGTTCATCGTGAATCTGGTTTTCATTCCTCCAAAGTACGAAGCAAAGCTTTATGCACGCATTACAGATGTAACGGAAGACATCTTGAAATGGATCAGAATCAGCACAAGGCACGCTACAGAACACACTTTATTGAAAAAAGACATCAGCCGATTGAAGGCGGAGTTACTCGATCTGGAACAGATCTATTCCATGTACAAAGAGGAACGGGAATATTTCAAGAAGAACAGTGTGGCTAAAGCAAGAAAGCTTGTCGTTTATCGGCAGATGATCATAACGACAAAAAAAGCATTTGAAACCTTGAAGAGAGTCCATAAATTCGAGAATGAAGTATATCAAATGCCTGAAGATTTCCAACGGAGCATCTTACAGCAGCTTGATTCCTTGATCCGCAAGCATGAACAGTTGATATTACTGCATATCGAAAAAATCAAGTCCATCGACGAAATTGAAGATTGGGACCAGGATTGCCTAAGTCGTAAAGAGCTGCTCGCCCACTTTTTCGAACAGCAAAATCAAGTGGACGAAATGCATGATAATCTGGGCCATCTCTCTGCCCGCCTTGTACCATTGATTTCTGCAGTCATAGAATATGACGAACAATTGGAACATCTTGAAAAGCTGATCGTCAGCTTCCAGTCCTTCCATAAGGAAGATAACGAATTATCTGTCCAGTATGTAGAAGATTAAAAAAAAGACGGTTCCCGGGAACCGTCTTTTTTCGTCTCTATTTCGAGCAGGCCCCTCATTCAATTATCCAAAAGGTTCTTATCAGCAGCCTTTTCAATCGTATCCAATTTATGCAAAAGATCCTGCAGCTCATCTTCTGAGAATGAGTTGAAGTTCTTGCCCATCAATTGGTTATGATCCGCAAGGACTCTCCCCAAAATAGCTTCCCCCGCCTCTTTCAATTCAAGATTGATGACCCTGCGATCCTTTTCAGAGGGCTGCCGTTTCACATAATCCATTTCGACCAGCTTATCTACAAATACGGTAATCGCACTTGGCTTTACTGTTAAGAAGTCAGCCAGCTTGGTCGATTTGATTGACCCCTCTTTTTTCAAAATCAATAATATGAAAAACTGAGGCGACGTTAATCCATAAGGCTGAAGATTTTTTGCTACGATGGCCCTAAGCTTCTTCCTAATCCGAAAAATCTGCATTTCTATACTATTAGTTACTTCCCATTTGAATTCCAGCCTTCTCACTCCTTATATAGGACAATCCTACCTCTTAAATTTAATTAAATGCCATTCCATTGTCAAATTTACTTTCCATATATCCTTAAAACTAAAAAAAATTCAAATTTTCACTATTTAACTGTATTTATTTCCCATTATTATTCAGAATATTTTACATGACAAAAAATAATTAAACTGGTAAACTCTTTACTTATAATATTAATACTTACAAAAATTAATATTTATTAAAATTAATAAATAAACTTAAGAATAGGAGGCGATATCATTTCTGGCTAATGAAAGTTAATCAAAGGGAATACATCATCAATATATTTTTGGAGGCGAAACAAGTGAATAGAGGACGTTTAGTTTTAATCAATGTCATTGGTTTGGTTATTATAGTAGCGGTATTAGCCGGTGGGGCTTATTACTATTATGAAAGCACGAATTTCATTAAAACGGATGAAGCGAAAGTGTCGGGAGAGCTATATACCATCGTTGCCCCCGCTGCCGGTAAATTAGCGGATTGGGACTTACACGAAGGAGACAGTGTAAGTAAGAATGACCAAATTGCCACTGTAACCACCTTAGATGGAAAAGAAGCAGTAAAAACCGCAGCACAAGGTACAATCGTTAAAACACAAGTGCATGATGAGCAGCTTGTTCAAGCGGGTCAAACGCTTGCTCAGACCATCAATATGGATGACCTATCCATAACGGCTAATATTGAGGAAAATAAATTGAAGGATATCGAAAAAGGTGACAGCGTCGATATTATCATCGATGGAGATCCCGATACTGTTTTCGAAGGTACATTGGAACAGATCGGTTATGCCACAACGTCTGTCTTTTCAGTGATGGGCAATCAAAACAGCAGCGGGAACTATACGAAAGTCACTCAAAAAGTACCAGTTAAAATCTCCATTAAAGCACCATCCGATAAAGTTCTGCCTGGAATGAACGCAGAAGTGAAAATTTCAACTAAATAAACCGGCTACACAGTTATACAGAAAGGAGGCTTTTCAATAAATGGCTTCTCAAACCATCTCAGTAAATGAAAACAAGGGAATGAAACAGTTTGCCCCCATGTTAATTATCTTAATGCTAGGTTTGTTCATGGTCATTTTGAATCAAACTCTGCTTAGTGTCGCCATGCCGAGGATGATGGCAGAATTCAATGTAGCTGCGACTACGATTCAATGGTTATCAACTGGATTCATGCTCGTGAACGGTGCCTTGATCCCACTGTCCGCTTTCTTAATAGAACGGTTTGGCACGCGGGTTTTATTCCTTGCTGCCATGTTTCTATTCACTGTCGGGACATTCATCTGCGGGATTGCACCTAATTTCCCCGTCATCCTTACAGGCCGGCTGATCCAGGCGGCTGGCGGCGGGATTCTCCAGCCATTGGTCATGACGATTATCCTTTTCATTTTCCCTCCGGAAATGCGCGGGAAAGGAATGGGGATATTCGGACTTGCCATTATGTTTGCCCCTGCCATCGGCCCTACTTTATCAGGTTGGGTCATTCAGGAATATAGCTGGCGGGTGATGTTCTACGCAATGGTGCCATTAGGCATTATCGTAATAATACTTGCCCTTTTAAGCATGCATAATGTAGCAGAACCAAAGAAAATCAAATTGGATTTATTGGGCGCCTCTTTATCCTTGCTAGGTGTTGCATCATTACTATACGGTGTCAGTGAAGCAGGTTCCAAAGGCTGGACGGATTCACTCGTTCTGGGAACGATCATCATCGGGCTGACCCTATTGACCCTATTTGTGGTTCAACAGCTAAAATCGGAAACACCTATGCTCGACTTCCGTGTATTCAAGTATGACATGTTCGTATTATCGAATATCATTTCCGCCATCGTCACAGTGGCCATGTTTACCGGGATATTCTTATTGCCAATATATTTGCAGACCTTAAGAGGCTTCACACCAGTTCAATCCGGTCTATTGATGTTACCCGGAGCACTTGTGATGATGGTGATGTCGCCCATTTCAGGAGCATTATTTGACAAAATCGGTCCTCGTCCATTAGCACTTTTTGGTTTAGCGATCACTGCAGTCACAACCTTCGAATTTGCTAATTTGACTACCGAAACGTCCTATTCGACTTTGGTCATCATCTATGCCATCCGTGCACTAGGAATGTCTTTACTGATGATGCCGATCATGACAGCTGGGATGAACCAGCTTCCTAAGCATTTGAATACCCATGGTACGGCAATGAGCAATACGCTGAAACAAGTTACCGGAGCCATTGGTACGAGCTTCGTGACGACCATTTATACTACCCGTGCTTCATTCCATGGAACTGCTTTAGGAACGGAAATGAGTACGAGTGATCCCGGTTTTGTTCAGAATTACCAAACAATCGTCCAATCCATCATGAGTTCGATGAATCAAACTAGTGAACAGGCACAGGAAACTGCCATGTCGCTGATTTCTTCCCAAATCCAGGGTCAAGCAAATGTAATGGGAATCAATGATGCATTCTTTTGGGCAACAGGCTTCGCAATTGCCGGTATCGTTCTCTCACTGTTTTTGCGTGACGTTCGGAAGGACAAAGCAATGAAAAAAGCTAAACAGGAACATTTGGATGTACCTTTGCTTCCTTCACCAGTAAAAAAATCGGTTTAACTAAATGGGGGAATAAAAATGAAGATCTATGTTGTTTACGACAGTGAAGGCAACCATACGAAAGCACTTGCCGAATCAATAGCTCAAGGAGCCGCTTCGGTTCCTGGGGCTGAGGTTCTCATTGACCATGTTAACGAGGCGGATGTTTATAAGCTTCAGGAAATGGATGCAATCATTTGGGGCTGTCCCGGTCATTTCGGCACCATCAGTTCGAGTTTGAAAACATGGATTGATAAACTTGGTTATCTATGGGCGGAGGGTGCGCTGATCAATAAAGTGGGGGCAGTATTCTGTACGACGGCCACCATACACGGCGGACTCGAGGCTACCATGCTGAACTTAATCACCCCCATGCTTCATCAAGGCATGATCATTGTGGGCTTACCCGGCACTGTTCCGGAAAACGCCTTATACGGTTCCTACTATGGAGTAGGGATAAGCTGTCCGCCCGGTGTGGATGACAACATCACCAAAAATGACTTGCAGCTTGGAGAAGCATTAGGAAAACGGGTAGCCCATGTCACACGTTCATTCATAAACGAGCTCTAGGAGGCTTGATTCAATGGGCATAATTCTAATTATCATCGTTGCCATAATAGCGGTCACGGGCTTGATCACATTCAATATCAAAGCCTTATCACCTGAAGATAAGCCGCCGGGTGTCGAGGAAGAGAACTCATTGGAAGAGTCCTCTATCTCTTCGGCAGATGATTCCGTTACCGAAATCATCTCCCCAACAGACAATGATGAATTGAAAATGAAAGATCAGGATTATCGTTTGGCTCTTTCCAAGCTTCACAATCAAAAGCCAAATGATGAGCCAACTGCAGAAAAAAAGCCTAATCTTCGCAAAATGAAAGACGCGGAATATCGTGGTACTTTGGAAGACTTTCAGGAAAATCGTGACTGAAACACATCCCCCCATTCGGCTATTCGCCTCTTTTTGGGTTTTCAATTACTATGCATGAAAGGAACATTTCCGACCTCCGCCGCCGCCTTTAGCTTAAAGATCGACTGCTGATTTAACTTATTTTTCTGGTTGACAACTATTCACAAAGACTTTAAGCTAAGGTAATGCAACACAAACATTTTTTTAAACTCAACTTTTGTTGAGAGACGGAATTTTAAAAGGATTTCCTTTTTTCGTTCGTCACTTGCCTTTTTGGCAGGTGGCGATTTTTATTTTTTCAGGGGGGAAAAACATGCAACTTTTGAAGTATTCCATAATGGTCTTAATCGGTTCGATCTCATATGGCACATTATCCACGATGATCAAATTTGGATTCATGGATGGCCATTCTTCCGGAGAACTGGTCGGCAGTCAATACCTCGTCGGTTGGCTGATTGTCTCCGTGTTATTTCTTTTTTCGTTTAAATATAAAGTTTCATGGAAGAGTGCCGGATTACTATTAATCACGGGTATGATGTCCACTTTCGTCGGAAAGGCATATGCCGTTTCCGTATCCGAGCTTCCCGCTTCGATTGCCGTTGTCTTTTTATTTCAATTTACCTGGATAGGCGTCCTTATAGAAAGTTTCTTAAATAAAAGACGCCCCGATAAAAATAAACTCATTGCCATTTTCGTTCTCTTCATCGGTACATTATTGGCGGGGGCGATCTTTGGTCAGTCACTATCCGGTCTAAGCCTGAAAGGCGTATTATTCGGATTATTGTCTGCGTTGCTCTTTGCACTGTATATGTACTGCAACTCTCAATTCGCAGTTGGGGAATCTTCAATGAAACGGTTGTTTTTCATTGCAACGGGTGCCATGCTGACTGCTGTATTCACGACTAACCCCGTCACACTTGTGACGAATCTTGTCCAAACGAACCTATGGTACTACGGTCTGCTGCTCGGCACATTGGGTGTTTTAGTTCCTTTCTTTTTCTTTGCTGTCAGTTTGCCGAAAGTGGGTGTCGGGCTTGGAACGATTCTTTGTGCAGCAGAGCTTCCTTCAGCGATGGTCGTTTCCGTCATCTTCTTGAATGAACAGGTTACGTCACTGCAATGGTTCGGGATGTGCTTGATCATCGTCGGCATCGCCTTGCCTGAGGGAATAAAGCATCTGCCGCGATTTCTTCCTGACAGAAAAAAAACGCTGCATGAAAAAAGGATTTCATAACATTTATCCACCGGTTCGGATAAGAATAAGAAAGACCATTCCCGTTAGCGGAATGGTCTTCTTTTATATATTGTTTTCCTTTTCTCCTTAAGCATCCAATTGTTGCACTTGAAATAGGTTGTAATAATGCCCTTGCTTTTTCATGAGTTCTTCGTGTGTTCCCATTTCCGTAATTTCCCCATTATCGATATGAACGATCCGATCGGCATGGGTGATGGTCGATAGCCGGTGGGCCACGATGATGGTGGTCCGGTTTTTCGCCAAAATATCCAGCGCCTCCTGGATATAGTGTTCACTTTCCAAATCCAATGCCGATGTGGCTTCGTCGAGAACAAGGATTGGCGGGTTTTTCAAAAATACCCTCGCAATGGCCACCCGTTGTTTTTGGCCTCCGGATAATTTAACTCCCCGCTCCCCGACTTTCGTTTCATATCCTTCTTTTAGACCCATGATGAAGTCATGAGCATTCGCCGCCTTTGCCGCTTCAAATACTTCTTCATCACTTGCATCAGGCCGTCCCATAAGGATATTGGCCTTAACCGATTCACTAAATAAGATATTATCCTGTAGAACCATTCCTATTTTATCTCTTAGGCTGCGGACTTGATATTTACGGATATCCGTCCCATCCAATAATACCCTTCCCTCCGTCACATCATAGAAACGGGAAATCAAACTGACGATCGAGGACTTCCCGCCTCCGCTCATCCCGACAAGTGCAATGGTTTCCCCTGGTTTAACATCCAAATTGATATGTTTTAAAACGGGTGCCTCTTTCTCGTCATAAGCAAACGATACATCCTGAAAGGTTATAGCGCCATCCACATGCTTCAACTCTTTCGCCCCTGGTTCGTCATCGATATCATACTTCTCATCCACAAACTCAAAAACCCTGTCCATGGACGCCAATGTCTGGGTCATTGTCGTCGAAGAGTTAACTAAACGTCTGAGGGGATTATATAGCCGGTCTATGAAACCGACGAAAGCAACCATGGTACCCAGTGACAATTGGTCATGAATGACCTGATAACCGGCAAATCCTATCACGAGCAGGGGGGCAATATCCGTGATCGTATTCACGACAGCAAATGACTTAGCATTCCAGCTCGTATGCTTTAGGGCCTTATCGAGGAAATTCTTGTTCTGCTTCGCAAACAATTCCTGTTCCCTGTCCTCTATCGCAAAGCTTTTGATGACCGACATCCCTGAAACCCGTTCATGTAGGTGACTCTGTACATCCGCCAACGCTTGGGACCGAATCCTTGTATAGGTTCTCAGCTTACCGAAGAAATGCTTGATCGAAAATGCGTAAAATGGAAGCATGATGATGGATACAATGGTTAGCTTCACGTCCATCGTAAACATGATGACTATCACTATGATGATCGTTGCGATATCGAGCCAAAGGTTCATCAGACCCGTGATGACAAAGTTCTTCGTTTGTTCCACATCCGTGATCATCCTTGAAATGACCTCGCCCACTCTTGTATTGGAATAATATTTAAAACTCAGTTTCTGTATATGAGTAAATAAATCATTACGAATATCATATAAGATTTTCGTTCCGGTCCATTGAGCGAAATATTGGCGGTAATACTCAATCGGCGGTCTAACTGCAACGAAAATGAATATCATGATGGCCATTGCCCATAAAAGGCGTTCTGACTTCACGGCTTTGGACAGGTCACCATTTCCGATGATGTCATCCACAATATACTTACTTAGCAATGGAAGCAAAAGCGGAATCGCGAATTTTAGCAATCCAATCAGTACCGTCCCGATTATCTGCCATTTATATGGTTTGACGAATTGCAAATATCTCTTAATGCTCCCCACGGATTTCCTCCTTTTCTGAATCATTAAATCCAAAGAATAAAAAAAGTCCATAACAGTCCATTTGGAATCTTATATCTTAAATGCACCATTCAATTATATTTTCCTTTTCGATGATTAACTATCAAAAGGATTTCATTCACTACCTTTCATAACCATATATAGGAGGTTTAATGGTTCCTGCATTCTTGAAAGATTGAATCAGATGTGTAGGCACGATACATAATGAAAAAGCCTGCCAATTATGCAGCAGGCCTTTTCTATCATCGATAGGTTAAAAAGCGTTCATACCAACTATCAATAAACTCTGCGGAGAATGGTCCTTTTCGCTGGCGTATCATATAAATCAAATAGTCTACGTTCTGTTTCAATATTGAATCGATGGCATCCGGGTAATTCATTTCTTTCCGATGCCTTTCATATTCATCCTCATCCAGCAAATTAAACGTCATATCTGGGAATACTTTAATGTCCAGGTCATAGTCAATGTATTTCAATGCTCCCGATTCGTATGTGAACGGCGAACTGATATTGCAATAGTAATAAACCCCGTCCTCTCTCAACATACCAATAACATTAAACCAATACTTTGAATGAAAATAGCAAATCGCCGGCTCTCTCGTAATCCAGGTCCTTCCATCTGATTCCGTTACCATAGTACGGTCATTCGCTGCTATCACCAGATTTTGGGTCCCTTTTAAAACGGTCGTCTCTTCCCAGATACGATGGATATGTCCATTATGTTTATAGCTATGGATTTGGATTTTTCCTCCTTCGGCAGGAACAATCCCCATTTATCTCTCCCTACTTTCTATAGACACCCTGACAGCGTACTGTGCCCTATTCCGTTTGCAGTTGTTGTGTGTATTTAAAAATATATACTTTTTTCCATTTACCCTATATTCCTATATTATAGCGATTTATTCATAAATTTAAAACAAAAGTGGCTAATCTCCCAGTGAAAATGTGTAAATAAGTCGAAAAAGTCTGACCATCCACCCATTTTAACTAAGAAATTAGCCGGTTATTCATCGTATGGCAGCCTGTCCTTGCTGAAAATAACGGATGACTTCTTCCGTTTGCTTCTCGAACATATCATGGATACTTTTCAATTCCTGCTTTTTGAGTTGAATCTCTTCCTGAATGGTGACTGCTTCACTCTCCTCTTCCAGGGCAAGGAGTTGCTTCTCTATATCTTGGCATCTTTCGATTTCGGATTGTAAAAGTAAAAGCTTATCCATCGTTTTCAACTGGTTGTTTATAAGCCGGTTAAATTCCTCCATGAATGCACCTTCCTAATCTGTATTTTTTCTATAGTATGTATATTCTATTTTTATCCGTTTTTTCCTTTGACATAATATGTAAACACAAAGAAACATTTGTCGAATCCAATGAAAGTCAAAAAAAGCACCCTTCAAAAGAAGGATGCTTTTCATCGGCGATTAGCCTTGGCTTTTATTGCTTTGAGATTTTTGATTTTGTTGTTTTACTTCTTGAACGTTAGTTTCAGAAGCAAACTCTGTACCGTATTGGCCTTGTGCTTGACCTTGACCTTTTTTTTGCTGAGACTGCGCGTTTTGTTGTCTCACTTCTTGAGCGTTAGTTTCAGAAGCAAATTCTGTACCGAATTGGCCTTGACCTTGTTGAGATTGAGCGTTTTGTTGTCTCACTTGTTGAACATCAGTACCTGCTTGTGATTTATTCATGTTTTTAGCCATTGATATCACCTCCACGATAATAAGATAACCATTATCCAGGAGTGTTATCCAACTAAAAACATTTAAATTTTTCCAGTTACATTAAACAAGTAATGAAATGCCTCCATCAACTATTACGGTTTGTCCACGAATCATACTGGCTCCGTCGGAAATTAAAAATAGGATGGTATTCACCATATCTTCCACCTCGACCATCCGTCCAGCCGGAGTTTGTTCTGCCGCCTCGGCAAGCATTTCATCCCGATTCGGGAAAGACTTCAGGGCATCTGTATCGATCACACCGCCTGAAACGGCATTGACACAAATATTTTTTTCAGCCAATTCGACCGCTAAATATCTTGTCAGGGCTTCAAGCGCAGCTTTGGAAACTCCAACAGCTGTATAATTTTTCAAATAGCGAATGGATCCTAGTGAACTGATGCTGACGATTTTCCCCCCGCCGTTCCTCTCCATTAATTTCGCCGCTTCCTGTGCACAGAAAAGAAGGGCTTTTGTATTGATGTCCATGGTCCAGTTCCAATGGGATTCCTCCAGCTCCATCAACGGACGCTGCACTCCTGAGGCCGCATTATTGATGAATATATCCAAACGTCCATAATAAGCATCGATTTCCTCAAACATGCTTTTCACTTTCGCAACGTCACCGACATTTGCCTTAACTACAAGGGCTTTACGCCCCAACGCTTCAATTTCGGCTGCCACTTCTAATGCTTTTGACTTGCTCCGGGCATAATTAATAACGAGGTCGTAACCTTCCTCCGCAAGCTTTATTGCCGTGCTTCTGCCTAAACCTTTACTGCTACCTGTAACGAGTGCCACTTTTTGTTCCATTCGTTTATTCATCCTTTCTGAGTAAACACCGAGTAATAAAAATCATTTTTTTAAGGAGTGTTACTGTTATGTATATTGGACGTGATATGACAGAGTTGTCGATGATGAAAAAATCGGATTGGGAAAATAGTGAACTTGCCTATTTTCATCACTCCCTTCAACAAATGGTACCTTATTTAAACCAAGAAGGACAGAGTATCCATAGCGAAATCATCAAAGAAATTGAAAATAGAGGCGGACTTAACAGGCAGGAAGCCGATTATACTCATGGAACGAAAACCCTTTACGATTGATTTTATACGGATATGACTTTGAAAACCAACAAAAGGAAGAGGATATCTTGACCGATATCCTCTTTCATGCTACCCATTTCACTAGCGCCTTTTTTTAATCACAATTTTATTATAAGACGTTATAGCCATTGCGCAAATCAGGGCTGTCCCCAAAAATGTTAACGAATATAAAGAAGGTGAAAGGACATTACCGAATACCGTTTCATTCTGGAGTGCCCCTACTTGTTCCCATGCATTTTCAATATCCGGTTTATATCTGCTCGTTTTTATGGACCCGACCATTATCATACTCCCAAAATATAAAGCATGAATGATGATTGAACCTATGAATGCTTGAATGACTATCCTCATTCCCTCGCCCCCCAACACCCTTATATTACCATATATTCAAAAAAAGCCTTTATTCAATATGTTCCTTTTCTTTATACGCCTTCATCATTTTTTGGTGGGAAACCGGAAATGCCAACTCCTCCATCTCTGCCTCACTCACCCACTTAAGTTGCTGTTCTCTTAGTGTCTCTTCACTGATGGCCTCTTTGACCGCTCCGATATAGGTGTCCACCTTCCAAACGAGATGTGAGAAAACATGTTCAATTCTCACAAGGGGTTCAGTGATTTCAGGTTTGACGCCATACATTTCCTGAAACCGACTCACGAAGAATTCCCGCTTATACAAAAGGGATGAATGGTTTTCGAAGTTCGGATATTCCCAAAGATTTGCAAGCAACCCTTCTGATGCTCGCTTATGAATTAAATATTCACCTTTTTCATTCGTTAGAACGGCAGCTACAATTGGTACATCCCGTGTTTTTTTCTTTTGGATTTTCACCGGCAATTCCGACTGAACCCCGGATTCAAATGCTAGACAATGACTTTGAACAGGACATAATAGGCATGCAGGCTTACCAGGTGTGCAGATTAATGCACCAAGCTCCATCAAGGCTTGATTGAAGGCAGAAGTATGTTCATGATCGATCAGCTTCCTGACGGCAGCTTCGAATGTTTTTCTTGTCTTTGGCTTTGCTATGTCTTCATATATCATCAATATCCTTGATAAAACACGCATGACGTTTCCATCAACGGCTGGCTCAGGCTTGCCGTATGCGATACTAAGAATCGCACCAGCTGTATAAGGGCCGACACCTTTCAATTTTGAAATTTCCGCGGGATCATCCGGTACGATTCCATTATAGGAAGCCTTCACTTCCTGAACGGCACTATGCAGATTCCTTACACGTGAGTAATATCCCAGCCCTTCCCATGCTTTTAGGATTTTCTCTTCATCGGCATTGGCAAAGTCCTCGAGTGTTGGGAACCATTCCACAAATCGGTTGAAATAAGGAATCACCGTATCCACTCTCGTTTGCTGCAACATTATTTCAGAAACCCAAACACGGTATGGATCTTTATTTTTCCTCCATGGCAATTCTCGTTGTTCTTCGAGAAACCAGGAAACCAAATCTTTTTGAAATTCTTCGATTGTTATTTTTTCTATTGTCGGGATCGTTATTTCTTTCACATCAGTTCCTCCAAAGATGTTAAACTCTTATCAAAAATGGGAATACCTATAATAGGTCATTCTTTTTTTAATAGCATGTTCATATCCATTTATTTATAACGGGCACGGAAATAAGTAAAAACTTTATTCATTTGATGGTTAATATAAAAATACGGTATGATGAGAGAAGATCATTTTTTTCAAATTGTGGCAGGGAGGTTAGTTTTTTGGATACAGGTACTCACTTTGTCATGGGAATTGCTCTTGGAGGTCTTGCCACATTAGATCCTGTCATTGCGCAGAGCCCAGTCACCGCAAGTGCAGTCATAGCAGGTACGATATTGGGATCACAAGCTCCAGACATTGACACCGTTTTAAAATTAAGGAATAACGCTGTATATATTCGAAATCACCGTGGAATCACGCATTCCATTCCCGCTGTTTTACTTTGGCCCTTGATAATCAGTGGAGCACTTTTCGCCATCATACCTGAAGCAAATTACCTTCATCTTTGGCTTTGGACCTTTTTAGCCGTATTCCTTCATGTATTCGTGGATATATTCAATGCTTATGGGACCCAGGCTCTTAGGCCAATTTCATCAAAATGGGTAGCTTTAGGGGTCATCAATACATTTGATCCGTTCATTTTTGGAATACATGTTGCCGGCCTGATATTATGGGGCTTTGGATTTCCTCCAGGCTATTTATTTCTTTCCATTTACGGAATACTCGTCATTTACTACATTTCCAGATTCAGGGAACAAGCTTTTATAAAGAAAGTGGTCAAACGGCAAATTCCTGGAGCAAGGAAAATTCTTTTATCACCGACCATGCGTTTTCACCGCTGGAAAATTGCGGTTATTACTGAAAAGAATTATTATGTGGCACGAGCCGATAATGGATATGTGACGATTCTTGATACGTTCGATCGAGTGCCCTTACCTGAAAGTGAAATTCTCGAAGCCGCCAAGAAGGATATCAACTTGGCAGCCTTTCTGTCCTTTTCTCCGGTTTACCGCTTTGAGATTGAACAGATAAAAGAATATTATGAAGTCCGTTTCATCGATTTAAGATACCGAAGCAATGGATATTACCCGTTTGTGGCAGTGGTCCATTTAGACAGCGAATTGAATATCTTGAATTCTTATACCGGCTGGATTTTCAGCGAAGCGAAACTGCAGAAGAAATTGAATATTATTTTGTAGTCGCTGTATATTGAAAAAGAGCTGATTCCAGGGGACCCCTCTGGAATCAGCTTTTTTAATGCAGTCGATTCTGCTGATTTAATAACTGTCGATATTTAGGGTTCTTTGCAATGAACTCGTGGAATTGCTCACCATAGTTATCAATCCAGGTCCTTACAACGCGCGATGTCATTTCTTCTCCGGCATATTCATGCCCAGCCTTTGCATAGGTCGCTTCGAAATCTTCCCATAATAATTCCACCCAAGTCAAAGCTTGCTCATACGTGATGTGTTCATTTTTCTCAAGCAGTATCTTGGTTAACCTTTCATGGTAATCATTCATTTGAACCACCTCATTGCCAATATTTTTACAGAATGAACTATACTGTCCCATACCCATACTAGTTGTAAGCGGAAACGCTTCTTTCTTTAATCTGATGCTTGGAGGAGAAAAATTTGCGAAATAAACAAAAAGGATTCCCCAACCAAAACAATAATAAATTCCAAGGCGAGCCTCGTGCAAAGGCAAGATATGCTTCAAAGCGTGCAGATGGCAGTATTAATACACACCCTCAAGAAAGAATGAAAGCATCGAACGAGCGATCGAATTAACTCGTACACCAGAAGGAATCGGGTTTCTTCCCCGATTCCTTTTTTATTTCAGCATTGAAATCGGAAGTGCTTCTTCCTTACCGCTACCACCTAAGCGGTAACCCCAGGCGAATACGCCGTTCATATAATCAATTTTGAAATAGACCCCGGGATCTCCGTCAATTTGATATATTTCACCTTTTTTGAAATCATCCGGATTTAACAAATAGGCCTTGGCCATCGTCACTTTTCGTTCCAATACAGAGTATTCATTAACCATTCCCAATTGCTCTGCTTTTCTCGCTTTTTCAGTCAACGCTGCAATTTCCTGTTGTAGTTCATAGGCGGACAACTTGCTGTATCTTACGTCACTCATATATATGACTCCTTAAATGAAATATTAATTTACTTCTATATTAAACAAAATTTAGTGATTTGGCTATCGATGCACTTAATCCGCATCTGAATTGGAAAGAAAACGCTCAATCAATTCTATTGGAAAACCTTTTCGGTATAATGCCTGCTTCATTTTTTGTTCATATTCGAAGCCTTCATGGTTTTTATATCGGCGTTGCATTTTTTCGGCATGGTGGCAAAGAGAATCCCATTGTTCATCTTCACCCTTTTCAACCGTCACATCTTCAAGTGCTTCATGGATGACATCTCTAGGGAAACCTTTCCGTAACAAGGTTTGTTCAACTTTCAACCTTAAAGCTCGTTCGGAAATGTTTTTTTCCTTTTTGACCGCTTTTCCAGCAAGTTTCCCTGCATGTTCAATCTGAATATCATAGGGGTATTCCTTCAATGCCTCGATAACCAACTTTTCTTGCACCCCTTTTTCTTTAAGCTCGAGCTTAAGGGTAGTGGGCCCTTTATTGCCTCCATTCACATGGGTCCGTACGTAAGCCTTGGCAAATTCAAGGTCATCTAAATAGTTAAAACTGTATAGTTTATGTATCGCTTCTTTAATGATCGGCTCTTCCGTCTCCTTCTTTTTTAAATAAAGGCGAATTTCCGATTCGGAGCGCATTCGGTATGATAAATAATTAAGTGCATCGGTAAATGCTTTTTGGATTTCATCATCGAATTGTATTTCTGCCAAAAGCAGGTCATCAAGCTCCATACCCTTTTTCAAATGAAATTTCAATAGCACTTCTTCATCTACACTGAAGGCATATTTTTCGTCAACGAAAATGTTATAACGATCTTTACGTTTCTTTTGGGTTGTTATTTTTGTTATGTTTGGCATAAATCCACCCCCACCACTACTTTACCCCTTTACGTTTACCATTTCTATATATAGCATGTCTAAAAATGAAAAAAGAACATGGACATGTTAAAGTGAAGGAAAGAATGGGAAAGGAAGTGGTTTTCATGAAAATAGCCATTGCTGGTGGAAGCGGTTTTGTCGGCACAGCCCTTATTGATGAATTATCAAAAGAAAATCATGATATATATATTTTGACCCGTCATCCCAAAAAATTTAAAAAACAGACTAATTTGACATATATTGGATGGCTGACCAAGGAGGCACAGCCGGAAAAGCACTTGGCGGGGCTAGATGTTTTCATTAACCTTGCTGGTGAATCCCTTAACAGCGGGCGTTGGACACCTGAACGAAAACGCCGGATTGTCGAAAGCCGGGTCGAAGCTTCCAAAGAGATGAACCGGATCATCTCCATGCTGCCCGATAAATTGTCCGTCATCATTAATGCAAGTGCAGTCGGATATTATGGTATTTCGGACGATGAGACCTTTACAGAAACCTCTGGATCCGTTGGTGATGATTTCTTGGCCCGTACTGTTCAACTATGGGAAAAGGAAGCGGCTAAATCACGCTCTTACAGTAATAGATTGGTCCTAACAAGATTTGGGGTGATTCTTGGAGAAAAAGATGGCGCACTGCCAATGATGGTCCTTCCCTATAAACTATTCGGCGGAGGAAAGATGGGCAAAGGAAATCAGTGGCTTTCCTGGATTCATATCCATGACGTGGTCCGGGCAATCATCTTTTGCATGAATGATCAGCGGATAGAGGGTCCAGTCAATTTTACGGCGCCGAACCCCGTTCAGATGGATACATTCGGGAAAACGATAGGAGCTATCCTGCACCGGCCACATTGGTTACCCGTACCTCCCTTCTTCCTCAAAAAACTGCTGGGGGAAATGAGCATACTTGTGCTTGAAGGACAAAATGTCCTTCCCACTAAACTTAAAGACGAAGGATTCACTTTCTCCTTTCCAATCCTTAAAGAAGCTTTACAAAATATCTTGAATGAAGATTCTCACGTATGAAAGGGTCATTTTAGGAAAAAATAGGGATATTAAGTGAAATGGAGATGATCTAATTGCTCAAAAAACACGATAAAGAGAAAAGTAACTTAACTAGTACCCAAGCGATTCTTTATGCTCGTGAATTTAAAAAAGCAGATCGTGCTGGCGGTTATACCGAGAAGAAATCCCGTCGTTAAGTTTGGAGTTTTTTCCCGTACATTTTGAATAGCCACCCAACACAAAATAAGCTGGAGATGATTAGTGAATTCATCTCCAGCTTATTTTATATTCTAGGGGGCGCTAACATGGGACGAAATGGCATACACCATAATCGAGATAAGAACAAACAAAAACTTCCTCAAGTTCCTAAAAACCTGAAGAGTGACGGACTTGACGTTGAATATTCTTCCGAACTGGCTGACCAGGAAGACATCAAGGCACAAGCCCGGGCAAATGCAGCTGACCGCCGTGCTCATAATCGCCGTTAATAAGCATGATAAATCAAACCAAGGGGTTGTAAATCAGCCCCTTGTGTTTTCTTTATTTACATAGCTTATCCACACCCCTGTGTATATTGTGGATATATTCTGAAAATACTGACAAGAAATAAGTACAATAACACACTTTATCAACATGAAAATAATGTTATTTATGGATAACTCTGTGGATTATGTGGATAAATGGAATGTTATGCTGCCCACGCTGTATCTTTGTTGTGGATAACTATTCTCTCTACTTGATTTGTTCCACAGGGTTATTATTTATATAATCCTTCATCCATAATTGTTACGCTCTTTATTAAATTTCTTCCTTCCAAGTATGATCGCATGCCAAGCAATTCTAAATGACTCCCCCCTAACTTGTCAGTGGTTGCATCCGCTACTGCCCCGGCATTAAAGAAAGGTCCCTAAACTTTCTCCATTAATGTTTTCTTCTAACTGTTTACGGAGCATGAACTTTTGTATCTTCCCGCTGGCGTTACGAGGCAGCTCATTACAGAAGATATATCTTCTTGGACGTTTATAGTTCGCTAGCGTAACACTGTTTTTACACCAGGCTTCTAAATCGTTTTCCGCAAGCGTTGGGTCTTTGGCTACGATGAAGGCCGTCACCGTTTCCCCCCATTGATCATCCGGCTGACCAAGTACTGCACAGTCGAGAACTCCAAGATGCTCATATAGTGTATCTTCCACTTCACGTGGATAAATATTTTCCCCTCCAGAAATAATCATGTCGTCCACCCGGTCCTTGACCCACAGATATCCGTCTTCATCCAGGAAACCAATGTCACCGGAATGGTACCAGCCTTTGTAAAGCGCCTTTTCGGTCTCTCTATCTTTTTGAAAATACCCCTGCATGATACACGGACCCTTCACAAGAATTTCCCCTGTTTCCCCAGGTTCCAGCATATCCTCGGGATCCGATGGCCCTTCGTCATTCGGACGGGCAATGATTATTTCATGATCGGAACATGCCTTGCCGGCAGAACCCGCTTTCCTAATTTGGTCTTCCTCCAATAGGAGAGTGATCGCGGGACCCATTTCAGTCATTCCATAAGCTTGGATGAACTGGATGCCGAGTTTCTCCTGACAGGCACGTACAAGTGTTGGAGCCATCGGGGCTGCTCCATAAAGCCCAAGCTTCAAACTCTGGAATTTGTACTCATCCAATTTTTCCTGGAGGAGCATGTTCCACATCGTAGGTGCAGCAAAAAACTTGGTGATCCCTTCCGATTCAATCAGTTCCATGACCTTTTTGGGATTAAACTGATGTAATATGACATTTGCGGCACCGACCTGTATGCGAGGTAAAAAGGAACAGTGTAATTCGGCACAATGAAACATCGGTGCAGTGATCAAACCGATATCAGAGCGTTCATACTTCATGGCCTCAATTAGAATCTCGGCTTGTTTGACCATGTCTTTATGAAGGTGAATGACCCCTTTTGGACGTCCGGTTGTCCCGCTCGTATACATGATGGCATAGATATCATCTTCGTGAACGTCCACTTCATCTGGCTTTGATGAGATACTTGCCATTTTCTGGCGGTAACCTTTTGCATATCCAGGCACATTATCATCAATATACCAAAAAGCCGTTTCCGGAAATCGCTTTTCAATCGCGGCAACGTTCGTTTCCAGTTCGTGTTCGAATAAAACGACCTTTGGAGCAGCGTCGTTCAAGATGAAGGCCAACTCTTCCGGCATTAATCGGAAGTTGATCGGATTAAAGATTGCGCCGATTTTTGCACAGGCAAAGAATGCTGTTGCAAGCTCTTCATTGTTGTAAAGGTACGTAGAGACCCTGTCCCCTTTTCGCACCCCTTCCGCTTGGAGGGCCGCCGCCAATCTATTCACCTGCTCATTCCATTGAATGTACGTATAGCGGATATTTCTTCTCACGTCGCAGATAGCTTCTTTAATGGGAAATTTCTGAACCGTATGATCAAAGATATTTTTAATCGTTACTGACATATCATGTTCCTCCTCAAGTAACCACCATCAACAGGCAGAGTTCAGGCAAAGAATGCCGATGGTCGGCTTCATCCCTTTTTCAGCTTTTACTTTCGTGCGAATTACGAATGTTCATAAATCGATAGTGCGGCTTCCGCTCAATCTTTCAATGATGGTTGCATTTGCCATACCGTGGCCTTCACACATTGTTTGCAGCCCATAACGGCCGCCCGTCCTTTCTAACTCATGGATCATCGACACCATCAATCGGGCCCCGCTTCCGCCAAGAGGGTGACCCAAGGCAATCGCCCCGCCATTTGGATTCAGCTTTTGGGGGTCTGCCCCCGTTTCTTTTAGCCAGGCAATCGGTACAGGAGCGAAAGCCTCATTCACTTCAAAGATATCGATATCATCAATTGTAAGACCTGCTTTTTCCAAGGCTTTTTTGGTGGCGGGAATCGGTCCCGTAAGCATCAGGGTGGGATCTGACCCGACAACAACCCGTGTATGCACTTTAAAGCGCGGTTTCAATCCAAGTTCTTCGGCTTTACTGCGTTCCATCAATAATAAAACGGCAGCACCATCACTGATTTGACTGGAGTTCCCTGCATGGATTAAACCGCCTTCTTGAAAAACCGGTTTCAATCCAGCAAGTACTTCAAGCGTGGTTCCATCCCTTGGGCCTTGATCTTCCGTAACTTCGATTAGATTTCCTTCATTATCAGTACCCGTTACTGATATCATTTCACGGTTAAAATGCCCTTCTTTTTGAGCGCGTATTGCCTTGGCATGGCTCTCAACGGAAAACTGATCACAATCTTCCCGTGTTATTCCCCACTTATCGGCGATTCTCTCAGCTGACAAACCTTGGTTAATCACCTCATACGAGTCCATATACTTTTGACTTGTTCCAGCACCTTGATAATTAGACCCCATGGGAACTCGTGACATGTTCTCCACACCGCCGGCCACTACCACATCCATATCACCTGACAAGATGGCCTGGGAAGCGAAATGGACTGCCTGCTGACTTGATCCGCATTGACGGTCAATCGTCGTTCCCGGCACTTCAATTGGAAATCCGGCAATCAGTGCAGCAACCCTTGCTATATCACCGGCCTGTTCGCCCGACTGTGAAACGCAACCTAAAATGACATCATCGACAATAGCCGGATCGATGCCCGCCTTTTCAATCAGCTTCTTCAATACTTCCCCTGCCAGATCATCGGGGCGAACGTCTTTCAAGACACCGTTCCTTCTGCCAACTGGCGTGCGGATCCCTTCAACGATAACCACTTCCCGCATATACTCTCTCCCCTTCTCATCGTTTTATTATAGACCCAGATTCTTGGCGATGATTTTCTTCATGATTTCATTTGTCCCGGCATAGATGCTTGCTACGGGAACATCCCGGTACCTTCTGGCAATCTTGTATTCCTCCATATATCCATAGCCGCCATGGAGCTGCATGCATTCAATGGATATTTTTCGGGCAGTCTCCGTCAAACGCCATTTTGCCATCGAAACTTCCGTTACAACCTGTTCACCAGCCATATGCTTGGCAATCAATTGATCTAGGAAGGCACGCCCCATTTTGATTTCCGTTGCCATTTCCGCCATTTTGAATTGGGTATTTTGAAACTGACTTACGGATTTTCCAAAAGCTTCCCTGCCCTTCACGTACTCAATCGTATCGGCCAGCATATCCTCAGATGCGGTTTGAGCACAAATCGCCACCACAAGGCGTTCCTGCTGCAATTTTTCCATTAAGTAAGTAAACCCCTTGCCTTCTTCACCAAGTAGGTTTTCCTTTGGAACACGGCAATCCTCGAAGATGAGTTCTGCTGTATCCTGACTGTGCAAGCCAAGTTTCTTCAGTTTTCTCCCCCTGGAAAACCCGGGTGTATCCCTTTCGACCACGACTAAGCTAACGCCTTTATGTTTCGGAACGGCACTTGGATCCGTTTTACAGGCAACGATGACCAAATCCGAATGAATGCCATTTGTGATGAATGTCTTTTGGCCATTTAATATGTAATGATCTCCATCCAAAATGGCAGTCGTTTTAATATTGGCCAAATCTGAACCCGTGCCAGGCTCTGTCATGGCAATGGCTGTAATGATTTCCCCTGTCGTGCATTTAGGAAGCCAACGCCGTTTCTGCGACTCATTTCCGTATGCGGAAATATACGGGACGGTGATGTCACTGTGAAGTCCGAAACCAATGAAACCAGAACCGACTCTTTCCAATTCTTCATTAATTATGACAGCAAAGCCCCAATCTACCCCGGAACCCCCATAATCTTCTCCAAGGTCCGGACATAAAAAACCCTGTTCCCCCATTTTCACCCAAAATGACCGGGGAATGATTCTCTCTTCTTCCCATCGTTCATAGTTGGGAACTGCTTCTTTCTCTAAAAACTTTCGGAATGACTTACGGAAAATTTCATGATCTTCACTTAGGTATGAATGCTTCATCTGTTTTCTCTCCTCTCCATTTCCTTGCCGGAGGCTCTTTTTCCAGATTTACAATGGATTTCCCTGAAGGAATTAACACCTTACCTGGGTGCCATTCTAATGGCCCCATCAAGCCTGATGGTTTCCCCATTCAGCATTGGATTCGTTATGATGCTTTCCGTTAGCTTAGCGAACTCTTCGGGATACCCGAGCCTTGGTGGGAATGGCACGGTTTTACCTAATGACATCCTGGCTTCTTCAGGCAATGAATCGAACATCGGAGTATGGAATAGACCGGGTGCAATCGAAACGACACGTATCCCTTTGGTGGCAAGCTCCCTTGCAATCGGGAGAGTCATGGCAGCAATCCCCCCCTTAGAGGCACTATATGCGGCTTGTCCGATTTGTCCTTCAAAGGCAGCTACCGAAGCTGTATTGATAATGACCCCACGCTCCCCCTCTTGGTTCGGTTCATTTTCAACCATTTTTTCAACCGCAAGCCGGATTACGTTAAACGTACCGATCAAATTGATCTGCACGACATTTGAGAACGCTTTCAATTCATGTATACCTTTTCTGCCTATGACCTTCTCTGCAATCGCAATGCCTGCACAGTTGATGACCGTATTGATGCTCCCGAATTTTTTCATTCCTTCATCCAATGCTACCGATACGCTTTCTTCACTGGTTACATCCGTTTTAATAAACAGCACTGAATCTCCCAATTCCTGCACCATTTTAGCGCCGTTTTCTTCCGAGAGGTCAAATATGACCGCTTTTCCACCTTTTTTAATGATGTTTCTTACTGTTGCAGCTCCCAGACCAGAAGCCCCGCCTGTCACAACTGCAATGGTTTCTTGAATTTCCAAATTCCCACCCCATTTGTTTTCTAGAATATATATTCATCTCTTATTATCATCAAAACCTATTTTCAAGATTAATTACACCGCTTGCCTGTTTTATCGTTCACTTTCAAGTCATGAAGGGTTTCGGTAAAGCCTTTGATTACCTGTTCAAAATCTTGCTTTAATCCATCCAGCTCTTTAATGCGTTCATTAATTTCGTTTAATTTCTGTCCTGCAGTCTCAATCGTTTTTTCCAATTGCTTAATGCCTGTCCTATCCTTATCGAATAAAAGGACTATATCCTTTATTTCCACTAACGAAAAACCATACTTCTTACCGCGCATTATGATTTTGAGCTGTGCATATTCTTTCTTTCCATAAACTCTTTTTCCCGTTTCGGTACGCTTTGGCCTAAGCATACCCAGTTCCTCATAATAACGGAGGGTCCTTGTCGTCAATCCGAATTCTTTTGCTAACTCAGAAATGGTGTACATGTTAAAACCACACTTTGCAAAGGGATTATTTACCTTCATTCTAACATTGACGTAAACGTAAACTTCAATAAATATTCACAAAATTTATAATATATGAAACTATATGAAAGATTTAAATTGATATACTATAGGTATATCAATTTAAAGAAGGGAATGATCGATCAATGCTATGTTCAAGAATATTAGTTGCTTATGATGAATCTGAATTGGCACTTAAATCTTTAGAAAAAGCGATTGAATTAGCGAAGCTGGATCCCGCTGTCGAAATCCAAGTGCTTCACGCTGTAACATTGCCAATCAAATCAAATATATATGGCAATGCATTTCAGGAAATTGAAGAATCCATGCTCAAGTATGGCAAGGAAGTGATTAAAAAAGCGGAAGCGCTTTTATCCGAAATCCCGAATGCATCCCAAACATTTGTCGTAGAGGGCTCAGCCATCACGACTTTATTGGAACATGCAAAATCCCAGAATTGTGACCTTATCATCATGGGCAGCCGCGGGTTGAGTGGTTTCAAGGAGTTCCTTGGCAGTGTAAGCCACTACATCGTTCAACGTTCCCCAGTGCCCGTCTTGTTGGTCAAATAAAATTCACGGAGGATATTCCTGTCAGTCTTTTCATAAGCTGGGTTCCCCTTGGGAATCCAGCTTATTTATGCGTGCATGAAAACCAAGTAAAGCTTATCATGTTTTACAAACACTTCCGTTTACGGGTAAAATGAAATTAATTTTAAACGAGGATAACAGGTGACGCAATGGATATTAAACATTTGCAATACTTTATAGAAGTAACTAATTTCAATAGCTTCACTCGTGCTGCCGACCATTTATTCATTACCCAGCCGACCATCAGTAAGATGATTAAAAACCTGGAAACCGAGCTAGGTGTTGAGCTTTTTGATCGTTCACGCAAGCAACTGATCTTGACCGATGCAGGCAGGGTTGTCTTAGAGCAGGCAAAATTGATTGATAAGGCCTTTCACAATTTAGAAACGGAAATGGACAATTTATTAGGTTTAAAAAAGGGACATATACGCATCGGGCTGCCGCCGATCATCGACGCTTCTTTCTTCCCCCGGATTCTTAGCCGTTTTCACGAGGACTATCCCAATATTACCTTTCAATTAGTAGAGGATGGTTCAAAGAAAATAGAAGAATCCGTCCAAAATGACTTAATTGATATAGGAGTAATAGTCCTGCCAACCAACACCGCACTTTTTCATCATTTTGCTTTTTTGGAAGAAGACATCAACTTGATTGTTCATCCCACCCATCCACATGCATATAAGGAAGAAATCGATTTGGCCGACCTGGAAAACGAATCTTTCATCTTATTCAATAAAGATTACGTCCTCCGAGATCTCATCATTTCATCCTGTAATGAAGCTGGTTTTTCTCCACATATTGTTACTGAAAGCTCACGCTGGGATTTTATTGAGGAAATGGTCTACTGTAAACTTGGCGTTGCTCTATTACCGGAAGGTTTATGCCGCCATGATGAGCGCGTAAAGACAATCAAGGTTAAAAACCCCTCCATCAGTTGGAATTTAGGATTTATATGGAGTAAGGACCATTACCTTTCA
This sequence comes from Peribacillus aracenensis, assembly GCF_025175645.1. Taxonomy (NCBI): domain Bacteria; kingdom Bacillati; phylum Bacillota; class Bacilli; order Caryophanales; family Bacillaceae; genus Peribacillus; species Peribacillus aracenensis. Next base: position 28,813 of record NZ_JANZMJ010000029.1, on the reverse strand, counting down.
TACGCTGCAAAAGAATGGCTGAAATATACGAAGGAAGCGCTATCTCATAAGTAGTGAACTATCTAGCATGATTGATGTAAGCACTATCATAGATTTGAGTTATGCACATGATAACATCTAACCATTTTACAAGGCGTTACGGCGAGGGTAGACTAGTATAAGTAAAATGCACGGTAAATGCTGATGGATCCAATATATTCTAAAAAGGAGATATTCATGATCACTTTATCTAGTGTCGATGAGTTACAGGCAACAGAAGCAGCTCTGGAGAAAATTAAATATTCTTACCCCGAACTATTTAATAAACTGCTCCATGTCGTTGCCTTAACACGGGCTCTTCAATTTAAATATCAATTTATGGGCACATTAATCATGGAAGAAAACCCAAACGAATATACCCCTGAATTCGTTATGCCCTCCGTTATCGGATTATATATAGAGGAAGTTCAAAAGTTAAAGGATGATCCGAATATCCAGGTATTACTTCAGACCTTCTCCCAAATTAAAAATATTGGATATGCCAAAATCAGTATGCTCGTGCTCGGTAAAAGCCCTGAATCGCTTTTAGGCGCTTCATACATCAAATGAAGCCCCTTTGATATCATGATATGCTCCGAAAAAAACCTCCCTTAATGGAAGGTTTTTTTCTTTACGTGTAATTAAAGCACTTTACTCAAAAAGGCTTTAGTTCTTTCCTGCTGGGGATTATTAAAAATCTCAATTGGAATATTTTCTTCAATAATATAACCTTCGTCCATGAAAATCACGCGATCTCCAACTTCTTTTGCAAACCCCATCTCATGGGTCACAACTACCATGGTCATGCCTTCCTTAGCCAGTTGCTTCATGACCTCAAGAACTTCACCGACCATTTCCGGATCTAGAGCGGAAGTCGGCTCGTCGAATAGCATGATTTTGGGCTCCATCGCCAACGCCCTGGCAATTGCGACACGTTGCTTTTGTCCCCCCGATAATGAATCCGGATATGCGTTCGCTTTCTCGGCAAGTCCCACTTTCTTAAGCAGTTCCATCCCTCTTTGGGAAGCCTGTTCTTTGGAAATTTTGCGGACCTTTATAGGCGCAAGCATTATATTTTCAAGAACAGTCTTATGTGGAAATAAGTTAAAATGCTGAAATACCATGCCAACTTCCGTCCGGACTTTATTGATATTGACCTTCTTGTCTGTCGTATCAAGCCCTTCAATAAAAATATGGCCTCCCGTTATCGTTTCAAGTTGATTGATACACCTGAGGAAAGTGGATTTACCCGACCCAGAAGGACCAATCACCACGACTACTTCCCGAGGGGAAACGATTGCATTGATATTTTTCAATACCTCATTTTCGCCAAATGACTTCTTTAGATTCTCCACCTTGATCATTCTGTTTTCAACCTTCTTTCGAGTCTATTTAATACGAAACTTAAAATGAGGGTCAGGAATAAATAGATGAAGGCACACGCCAAGTATGGCTCCCACACTTTAAAGTACTGACTCCCCATCGCTTTCCCCCAATACATCAATTCCGGGGCAGCAATGACACAAAGCAGGGATGAATCCTTCAATAATACGATGAATTCATTTCCTAACGGAGGAATCATTCGTTTGAAAGCTTGGGGCAATACAACATGTATCATTGTTTGGGTATGGGTCATTCCCAATGAACGCGCCCCTTCCATTTGCCCTTTATCGATGGATTGAATGCCCGCCCGGAAAATTTCGGCAATGTATGCGGCTGCATTTAAAGATAAAGCAATGACACCGGCAGTTACTGCATTCGTTTCCCCAGTAAAAAAGGGCACAATTCCAAAATGGATTAAAAAGATTTGAACTAAAAGCGGTGTTCCGCGAAAAACCGTGACATAACAGTAAAATGGAAAGGCAAGCACTTTGTTTCTCATGATTTTCCCTAAACCGATCAATAACCCCAGAAAAGTTCCGATGAGGATGGAGGAAACCGACAGCCCTATTGTAAGCAACGTTCCTTTTAATAAGAAAGGAGCATATTCAAAAATAATATCCCAGCGAAAACTCATTTTGTTTCCCTCCTAAGACCAAAAAAACTGCGTAACTTCACACGTAAAGTTACGCAATCTTTTACTATCCATTTGTTTTTATTGTTGTGCTTTCAACGTTTCAATATCTGGATCAGTACCAAACCACTCTTTATAGATTTCTGCATATTTCCCATTTTCATAAATGGCATTCACGGCTTTATCGAACTCCGATTTCAATTCACTGCCTTTTGGGAACATAAGACCATAAAACTCCTCATTGAAGCTTTTGCTATCTTCAACGACTTTCAGTTTTTGATCGGGGTTATTTTTCACATATTCTTCAACGACCGTATTATCAGCTACGACAGCCGAAGCTCCGCCTTTTAGTAATTCCTGGATGGCCAGGTTATTATTTTCGAATTTTTTAATATCCTTGTGATTCTTTCCAAGGAGTTTCTCTGTCGCTTCCTGTCCAGTAGTACCAGTCTGAACGGCAATGACGTTTCCTTTCAATTCATCTCCAGATTTTATATCACTATTCTCAGGAACGAGAATCTTATTTGTGGATAAGAAATACGGAACAGAGAAGTCATAAGATTGTTTTCTTTCGTCATTCACTGTAATCGCAGATATGGCGACATCCGCTCTCTTACCTTCGATTTCAACAAAAATCGGATCCCAACCAACACTTTCCAATTTAACTTCATAACCCGCTTCTTTTGCAACGGCATTGATGAAATCAACATCGAATCCTACAATCTTATCTCCTTCAAGATATTCAAATGGAGCATAGTTGGCGTCCGTCACGATCCTCAGTGTTTTCCCATTGGACCCTTCTTCTTTACCAGTTGTCGAGACTTCCTTATCCTTCCCGCATCCTGTCAAGACAAGTAACAAAGAAGCAACCATGGCAAACACTAAAAAAGAAATCTTTTTCAAAATAATCCCCTCTTTTCTCTCGTAAACTCTCTTTTTTAAAAAAACAGATAAATCCAACTTCACAGAACTTTCAGTATATTCTTTTAAGAATATTATACATTTATTTGTTTTTTTATGCAATAAAAAGTCGATAAATAACTTTAGTAAAATAAAAGTTTAATCAATTAACTTGGTAAACCAAAACCGCAACTATGCTCTAATAGGGAAAGACGCACTCTTTTCCCCTTTACTCAAATTAATGGATATTATATTGAAAACAGTTAGCGCCATCTTCCAAAAGGTTTAATGGAACAAAAATAAGCAGCAGCCATATTAGCGTGGCCGCTGCTCGAATGATTATTATGGGACTTCCGTATTCCCCTCTTCAATATCCAACATATCCAACAGGAAGATGAAGATCGGTATTCCGATGATCAATCCCCATATTCCAAGGAAATGCTCGGAAAACAATAGGATGATGAAGGTGAAAAATGTTGGAAGATTTGTTTTTGCCGACATGAATTTCGGATTTAAAATATAGCTTTCAATTGAATGGATCACAACAATCATGATTAATACAGCAATCACTTTGGGCATGCCGCCGATACTATAGGCAATCATGCTAAGTGGAATGAGGGAGATGATGACCCCTGCAACCGGAATCAAACCCAGGAAGAAAATCATGATTCCTAGACCGAGCAACTGCGGGAAGCCAAGAATCCATAAGAAAGTTACAGATAGGACAGCATTCGTGATGGCTATCAAGAACTGGACCTCAATCACCTTTCCGAAAGAATTGATGAATTTGATGCCAAAGTGGCTTAGGTTTATAAAGAAAGATTTAAATTTGGCCCGCTTGAATTTAGCAGTGAAACGAATGATTTTATCCTTTTCCAATAAGAAAAATAGACTAAGCAACATGGAAATGAAAATTTGAAATGCCAGTTTACCGAAATCGGATATATAAAGATAGAGTGTATTCATCTGTTTTTGAAGATCGAGCGGCGATTCCAGCTCGTTCATTATATTAATGGCATATTGAATGACCCTACTATCTGGTGGATGTTGAAAGAAGAAAACGATCTGTGTCACCAATTCCGTGAATTGCAGCGTAATGACCGGTAGATATTTATAAAGTACGATGGCTAAACAAGAAATGACGACTGCATATAAAAAGCTTATAACAACCTTGGAGTTGATATGCATGACTTTATTCAGCCGATTCATGATAAATTGCTCCAGCCTTCCCATCAAGAAAGTGAAAACAAATGTGAATAACACGATATTAACCATACTACCGATGCTTATTAAAAAGAGGACTAACACAATTAATGTAATTAACCTTGAAAAACCTTCGCTTTGCAAATACTCTTTTACCACTTACCTATCTCCTAACTACCGTTCTGCCATTATAATTCCTTTACCTTTTATTTTACACGGAATTGAGGAATTCTACTACAATTACCTTCCATTGACAACAAAATTATTTGAATGATCAGTAAAACCCATGATAGAGACGCCGTTAAGACCTTTTTGAAAAATTAGAGCCTTTATCCCAAGCCATTTCTGCATGAAAAAACATCTGCCAAACCGGCAGATGCTAATCTTCATCCTTCACATCGATATCTTCGGGGATGGGTTCGTTATAATAATCCGCTAATTCCTTCTTATACTTCTCCATCTGTTCAAGATGCATATTAAACTGATCTTTAAAAATCAAATGCTGCTCACCATCATAAACGGTGCGAATTTTATTTTGAACGATCAAACTTTCTATATAAGATTCCGGCATCGATAGATATTCCGCAGTCTCTTTTACTGTCAAGTACATGCCTTCACCCCTTTTCCTCCTAACTATACTAGATATGAAGCATATTTTGAAGTGCTTGGTTTTTGATTTCCCCCCCTTTGCCTGAGGACGAAACTGGCATGCAACCTCCCAGCTTAATCGAGTTCCGTCAATGGAACGATTTGTTCAAAAAACTTACAATCCCTTCCGAGAACATGTAAGATAATGTTAAAGTAATATACCCATATATTTAGAGGAGTGGACAAAAATGACTTTCCTTTATGTCATTCTTGCGGCAATTTTTGCTGTTTTACTGGTCAATTTCGTTAAAGGACTAAGTGAACCAGCTAAATTAGAACGCTATCAAAATGAATTCCGTAAATACCATGCTGAAACTTTAGATCTGCATGCAACGGAAATCGTTTCGGAAGCATTGATGGAAAAGCTTAATCATGCACTGGATTTCAATTATATGGAGAAGGTCAATACTGAATTCCGCCTGAAGCATCCACGGTACTCACAGTTAAAGGTCAATCAGGCTTGGCGTGAATTGAAACGCTACTTGATCATGGCTGCAGTGTTTGGAAAAGTTGAAATGTTTAATTCATCCATCGATGAGTTGTGGCACATCATGCAGAAATCTAGACGGGAATATGATGAGTTTTGCCAAGCTTTCATCGGTAGGACCATTCAGCATCATCCTCATTCAGAACCTGTTTTCAAACCCGATGAGCGCACTCTTTTCGACTTTTACTATGTTCAGCTATTTACCGTGGATTCCCATTCCATTCAAAAGTGGGGCAAATTTTTCAAACATGATAAAGGGCAAATGCTTCTACGTGATTTTGAAACGTTGGAACTGGAACAGTTAAAAGAGAAATATATGAGGAAACCGACAAGTACGCAAGCGGAACGGACCTTTGAATCTTTCACTTTCCGATTTAAAGAAAATCGCCCCATGACAGAATTGAATTGGCGGAAAACGTACGACCAGACGGACTATGCGGCTCCTGCCTATTTCACTTATGCAAGCACCGATGATTATGACAGCGAATTTAAAGATATTTTCGGGAATGAAGCGAACACAGTTTCCTCTGGATCCGGCCATGCCGATTATGGCGGTCATAACGGTTCCCATGACGGCAGTTCTGATTCCTCTTCAAGCTGCTCTTCATGCAGCTCTTGCTCGTCTTGAGCTCCACAAGAATCGCTTGGTATGCCCCAGCGTTTCAGCTTTGTAGCGCTGGGGCCTCTGCCTTGCCTTGTCCAATTGTCCATCTTTTTTTTATCAATGGAAGCGTAAATTGATTGGTTTTGGGATGCCTTAGATAGTTTGTAAGTAACCGACCATACAGGTGCATTGGACGCTCCGAGGGGGCTCCCGGACCGTCCGCGGAAAGCGAATCCCTGGAGTGGAACGCAACCAAAAAAACTGTATACAAGCTCAATTATTAACGAGTTTGCCTACAGTCTGAAACGCTTGGATGCCCAAGCGTTTTTTATTTTTTCAAATTTTCCCACTTCATTAATTCCACCGATTGAACCAATTCTTTATCCTTTGTTTATTTTTCTCAAGTACTTCCTTCGATGTCCGGTTGTCTTTTTGTTTTTTCCATTCAAAGAAAGATGCAATTCCGATAAGCAGCCCGCCGCCGATGATTAAATACAGCCACCATGGCATCTCGCCCCACATCGAATTGGTATTCATATAGACATTGAATAAAATGGTCCCAGTTCCAGCGATGAAATAGGATTTGTATTTCATCATGAATCCAAAGAGCATTGCTGCCAATGACACCGTGCCGATAATGAGCGCATCATATAAGGTGTTTCCTGCCATTGCATCAATGATCAAGGCTAAAAACAAGAGGAAAACAATACCACTTTCGATATATTGTGTGATTTTCCCTTTAACGAAGATTTTCCTCAGCAGAGTGGTGCTGACAATGAACAGCGGCAGAATATTCACCTCCTCCTCTAGTACAGGAGGTATCGTGAGCTGATCGACAATGACCCAATATGGATATAAACTGAACAATATCGCTGCAGCCAACTGGGATTTTCTTTCCAACATTCCTGTCGTCGTGCTTCTCATCAAAATGAAGTAGGCCGGAATCAGAAGCGCCACGAAGATTTCCAAAATGAAATGTGCTGGTTCCCCCGTCAAAACATCTATGTTCATGGCAAGAAGAAACAGCAGACCATAGATTCTGTAAAAATCCAATTGAAGTCCTGACCCACCTTTATATAGCAAGCCTTTAAAGAATTTCCTGCTCAGCAGTACCATTATGGCCGTACACGCAAAAAGGACTGCCACGCCAACTAAAGGCCGTAATGTGTCCGCGTACATGATGATGGTCCAATAGGGAAACAAACTGAGAATTCCCGTCAGCCAAACGTAGATGCCCTTTTCTTTTACATCCTTTGTGAAACTTCCAATCAAGATGAAGTAAACCGTTATCAAGAGAGATACGACAACCTCGAGTAACTGGCTTGATGTTTCAGTTACTGGAATTCCCCTATTCATGGCGAGTAAGAAAAGCAGGCCATATATCCTGTATGCATCGATGGAAATGCCTGTTTCTTCCCTTTTTATTAAACCATCGAAATAACGCCGGCTTAAGAGCAACATCCCTGACATACAGCCGAAAAGGATCATCAATCCCATTTCAACCGATAAGCTGTCGGCATAGCCGACGATGACTAGGAAGGGATACAGACTGACTAGTGCAGCAATATTGGAATAGATTTTCCTTTCTGGCTTTTCCGCTGTCATTCTTCTCAGGAAAATGAAATAAACGGTTAACAGAAGCGATACAAAGACTTGGAGTAACTGATGTTTAGTATCATTAAAAACTTCCGCATTCATATCGATCAAAAAGAATAAACCATAGATCCTGAAAAGATCAAAGATGACGATGCCTGATCCGTCTTTCTTGAGTAACCGGCTGGAATACAGCCTGCTTAACAATAGCATTCCTGCCATACAGCCAAAAAGAACGGCCAAACTCGTGATGATTGGGAGTGCATGGGCAAAGTCCATAATATTGATGAACGGGAAAAGTCCGATGATGGCCGCTATTCCCAAATAAATGCTTCTTTCTTTCTTATAGATCGTGAATCTTTCCATAAGGATGAAGTAGCCAGGCAACAGCAGGGAAACAAAAATCCCCAAAATTGCAGAACCCGTATCGCTCATAAACACTTCCAGATTCAGGGTGCATAGATATAACAAGCCAAAAATCCGATAATAATCAATGACTCTCTTCGTTCCCTCTTGGTTGACCAATCCTTTGAAATGGTGTCTGCTAACCATCACCATCACAGTCATGCATACAAGCAATACGATGATCGCCATAACCAAAGGTAATGTATTTACATACATATTATAAAAGATGAAGGCCATGCATAGAGGAACGACAACATAGTTCCGCCAATTCCTTTTCATGAGCAGATACCAGGCAAACAAGAACTGTACAGTCATCACTCCTACCCAGACCAATTCCCTGTTAAGCGGAAGACCCCGGATGGCCGTTTCCAATATGGATATGCTTATTCCTAAATGAATGAATGGAATAAGATAATACTCCATGATTCCTTTCCAATTCTTATTGGAAACCGACCACAGGATGGTTATGAGCCCTGCTGTAATCATCATGGATATTGGTGTTATGAATGCCCTTTGCCCCACGTTTGCAAAAAATAAATGGACCTGCAGGAAAAGGGCTGAAAACCCTAGGTACGTAAAAACGTATTTTTCCCATTTCACATGTGTCCTTAAAGCACTCAACATATAAATCAACAGCTGTGCAGCATATAGGAACGGAGAACTTTCCGTATAAACAATGAGCAAATATCCAACAGGAATCGCCAGTAAATTGGCAAGGTGACTAGTATATTGGAAGTACAATTTCCCTTTGTACGAATATTTACCAAGCCATTCTCCTAAAAGGAAAAAGATAATAGGACCTAGCAGCACAAACGCAAGCTTCAATACCATTAAACCAAAATCAAAAACATCGTAGAGTGAGGCATATAGGCCTGCACTTGTAATCACGACAGGCACCCAGAATATGTGCTTCCGATGTATATGGACGGCCCAGCCGTTTATTGCTGTAGCAATGGCAATGACTCCGCTTTCCTCCAAAGGCTTCAGTGAATCGAATGGAATCGATATCAAGGAAAGGAAGGAAAGAATCTGTGCGCTATATGCAAAAACAGGAAAGAATTTATGATAACCCCTTCTAAATGTGTAAGCTGCACCGATGGAAATCAGTGAAACCCCCGTTAAATAGACGCTGAGCGTTATATTTGACCGGACCCACTCTAAACTCTCCAACAAATATGGATTGAAAGCAACGAGAGCCAGTACGAAAGTGATTGGAAATCCGTATATGGCGTTTTCCTTCATATGCTTTGAATCGTCTTTTATATATGTGATGAAGAAAAGTCCCGAGATCATGGCGAGTGCAGCACTAACTGCAAGCCAATCCATTTCACTGACTTTAATGGTCAGTATCACTAACATGATCATTGGGGAGATAAGTAAGATACTCTTCTTAAACAGGCCGTACCTTGGGTGACGGTTATATAAATATACTCCAACATATTGAATGGCCTGAAGAACGAAAACAAGACTTAAAATGGTAGAAAAAGAGACTGGCAAAGCAAAGAAAAGATACAGGAACGCTAAGTTGAAAACAACAACTGCCGGGTACGTGAAGCCTGAATTTTTCGATTGAAGGGAAACATGGACAAGCTGAGCGGATACTATCATGAGCGCGACGAATATTTGCGCATAGTTCTCCTGGTACACCATCGCGTTACAATATAAGAAAACGATCCCGCTCTCAATCAAACTGGTGAACATGAAGTTCTTAGAAAGCTTAGTCATTTTGGATTTTGCCAGATATTTTGATAGCATAGTAAAAATGATTGGTACAAGTGCAAAAGCAATGATCATATACTCACTTAAAAATGAGTTAAAGATTAAATGGATATATCCATACGTGAAAACGGCGCTAAAAGCCATTTCATAATATTTTTTTTGGAATTTGACCGAAAAAATTAAAAACAAAACAGAAAAGACCATCAACGTTAGCGAGTACACCAAGTTACTTGAAAATAACGTCAGGATCACAAAGGCTTCCACGATGATCTTAAACTGGATGAATTGAAAAATGAATGGTTTGAATAACGTTAATGCTTGTTGATTCTTCAATTGCTCAATATTCCATAATAGTATTAAATTAAGAATGCCAATCGCCAAAAACATCCACTCAATAGTCGGTGTCACAAAGGCCAATCCGAAATAGCCGGTTAAGCCAAACGTGAATATCGAAATGAAAATGAATATTTTCGACTTAAAGTAGTCAGCGATCTTACAATACACCGCTAAACAAAGTAATCCCCCAAGAAACCCCAGTAGCCCCCTCCCCCCACCATTAAGTGAAAGGTACTCTCCAAAAATCCGATAATATGAAGCTGATAAAATCGTAATCGGAATGAATAAACCCGCTAGTGTCAGGAATGCAAAAGCGGTCTGTTCAATCTTCAGCTTTGAAGCGATGAAGGCCATCCCTGCAAAAATGACGGATACCATTCCAATAAAGAAAACTTTCAGGACCGCATTCAGCTCCCCCCATGAGGAAGTTGCTAAAATCAACCCGCCGAACAGAAGCAATATGACCCCGGTGAGCAGGATGACTGAAATATTCCGTTCCCTGATTTGCTCAGGTGTTTTCCTCGGCTTTTCCAGTTTTACCTGTTTCTCCCGCTTGATGGCCTGCTTTTGAATACCAGGTTTCCTATCAGTGATCTCCTTGACAGGTTCAAGACTTTCCTCGAAAGCCGATCCATTAGTTTCATACGAGGACTTCTCATCTTTCGTTATCGTTTCGTTCACTCCACTGGATTTCTCGATTAGGCTATCTTGTCCCCTCACCTCTGCACTTTCACCGATAATCGTTTCATGTCCTTGGATCTTTTTTTCCTGTCCTAAGCGCTTTTGTTTATGGAGGGCTAATTGGAAATGCCGATCATATGCCCTGCTAATCCGGATATATTCTGATTTAGGGATGAGCCGCCTTTCCCATAAAACACCCAGCTCTTCTTGGAAAATACGCTTCCTTCTTTCTATTGTCATTTCTTCGTTTGAGGAATCATTCATCCCAAGCTTCCCCTCCCTTCAAATAGACCTTCTATCATCTTATGTATATTCTCTTTTTGATAATAACAAAGTTTTTACATTTATTGAATATTAAGGGCCTAATGAAAAAACAGCGGTGTTCCTCCTGCATCAAAAAAGAATGACTTCTATTGAAGCCATTCAACGTCTTTCCACTGATTTTATTTTATCCTCGCCTCTGATGATGCACAAATAAACGATCATTGAAATGAAAATGGAGGCGGCTGCCGTGATATAGATGCTCCTATAGCCGAAGAGGAAGCCTATTTGCCCGAACACGATGGCACCTATGCCCACTCCAAGATCGAAAAATGAAAAGTATGTTGCATTCGCCATCGCCTTCCGATTTGGTGGCGTCTTTTCAATCGACCATGCCTGAAGCGCCGGCTGGACAGAACCGAATCCAAATCCATAAAGCACTGCTGCAATGTAAAGAACGGTTTCACTCGGCATCCATGCAAGCAACAGCATCCCAGTCATGATGAGTAATGTTGAAGGCACGAATATGGCTCGATGTCCCCTTCGGTCATATAATCGCCCCGCGAATAATCTCGTGACCATGAGGGCCATTGCATATACTAAAAAATACCACTGAATGCCATCTACACCTTTTTCCGCTGTGTATAGCGGAAGGAAGGTTGCAATTCCACCGAATGTAACGGAGATGAAGAAAATGAGCAAAGATGGCTGAAGGGCACTTTTTTCATATATATCAAACCTTTTGGCTCTGACAGCCGCCAAAGGATCACTTTCCACCTTTTGATACCGAATAAGTGATGCCGCAATGATGGCAAACAAACCTAATAATGAGCAGATCAAAAATAACTCTTGAAACGGAATGACGGTAACTAGAAAAAGACCCAATGATGGCCCTAATGCAAGTGCTAAGTTTCCCGATAATCCATAATACCCCATCCCCTCGCCACGCCGTTTCGCAGGGATTATATCGGAAGCGATCGTTCCTGATGCCGTTGAAGAAAATCCCCATCCGACGCCCTGAACAATCCGCATCATGAATAACATACCGATGCTCCCCATGAACCCAAAGGAGCCCACGGACAATGCAAAAATGGCCAAGCCGGCAGAAAAAACGATGCGTCTTCCCTTCGTCTCCAATAATCTGCCGGCAATTGGCCGAACAAGCAATGCCGAAAAAGTGAAGATTCCAAGGACAGCCCCCACCAGGCGATCGTCACCGCCAAGCTGCTCAACATAAAGCGGGAGGGTCGGCATCGTCATTTGAAACCCCATGAAGATGCACATATTTGCCAAACAGATCATGATGAAATCACGTGTCCAGATTTTATCAGTGCCTCTAACCCGTTCATCCACTAAGGTTTCCCTCATTTCCCTTCACCTTCTAATTAAAATAGTCATAGCCAGTTTACTAAAATTGGTTAAAATAAGCGAATGATTTATTTCGTATACCTAAATATATATAAATAAAAGCCCAGTATGACACTGAGCCACCCCTTCATAACGAAATGCCGACATGTTCGTTTCCGTCCACTTACCTTCCTTATGCAAACTAACGATTTAAGTTCGCCAGGCTTTCTATTCATCATTCTTACAGCGGAATGACTTGAAATCGTTTTAGCTCAAATTTCCATTAAACCACCCAGGTATCAACCATTCTGCTAGTGAGTAATGGTGGTATTGCCCTTGCCCTAGCTTATTGTATACCCTATGTTTCATCTACCCGCCCGAACGAGTTTCTGTTCCTTTCTTCGCCGTTTATTTTGAAACATTTTTTGATCCGCTTCCATGAATAAGCTATCCATATTCCCTTTGGAATGCGAACGGTAAGCATGCCCGAATGACATACTGATATGAGGGCCTTTTTTCAGGGAGTTTTGCAGAAGGATTTCTTCCTTTAATAATTCACAAAGAGATTCTACTTCCCGCTTACTTCTATCAATCAGCAGAATGGCAAACTCATCTCCTCCCACTCTCGCTACAACAGCGATGTCCGAGAAAATCCGTTTCAATAGATTGGCAGCTTCTTTAATCAATTCATCCCCTTTCTTATGGCCATACGTATCATTCATAAATTTCAGCTCATCTAGATCACACAATATCATGGCAACAGGAGTGTCAAAATCAAGATTGGATTTGGCAGATATTTTATCGAAGAACTGTCGATTATGGATATTCGTTAATGGGTCATGGGACGTTTGATACTCAATATCCTGTATGAATCTCACTCTTTCATCAATATTCCGAATAATTCCTTGAACGGCTACCAATTGCTCTTTTTCATATATAGGTGTAGCATATTCCTCGAACCACCAATAATTTCCCTCTATATCTCTCCAGCGTTGAATGACCGGCTTAGTATAATCAATCCCAACGTATACCTTTTCATTTAGGATATCAAAATCATCAGGATGAATCCTTTCAAAAGGCGAAGAAGGGTCATTGTATGCTTCTTCCAAGACGCCTTGACCTAGAAGTGTATTGATGGACGGACTTAGATACCTGAACTTGGAACTTGGGATTGATTCGTAGCAGTAGATAATATCCTTAGAACTTTCCACTATATTAAAAACATTTTTTTGCTCTTCGAATCCTTTCTTCAGATAGTCCTTTTCCCTTTTCTTGCGAGTGAAGATCATACTTTTAAATATATCTAATGACAACCTATTGAATTTCATTCTACAGCCCCCATACTTTAAAGTCATTTTCATTAAAATCTTTTCCTTAGATTTGATGGCGGACTTACACTCATTACTTTTAACATAATTATCCTTTCCATATTATAATTCTAAACAACTAAAAGGAAAAACATATATTTTCCTAGAAAAGGGACAAACACAACTTATTCCCATATATTTAATAAAATCAAAAACAGAGGAACCACTGACACCTTCTCTATTATTGGAAACTCGTCTACTCCTCTCCAGCCTGCCAGTACTTTGTTCCAACAAATATTGGCTTTTGTTTATGGTTCATTTCTAAATGGGCATTATTATAAAACACCTGCTGTTCATGGAGATGAAATGGCCGCATAATTAAAAAAAGCCGACCCCAATTGGATCGGCTTTTTCATGCTTCACTATTTTGTTATCTCGATTTTCCCATTATTCGTTTCCAATTTCACTAAGTTTTCACCTTTGCCAATGACAGTGCCGGCCTCATACTTACCAAGGATATCCACTCTCCCATTGTCAACATGAACATCGAAAGTTGTATTTGTCGGTTCATTCTCCGTTTTGATCATGATTTTACCATTATTACTTTTGAAGTCGATCTCCCTATCCAAGGTTTTCGTGTCCAATGTAATTTTACCGTTATTCGATGACCCAACCAGTTTTCCCTCCACATTATTAAGATCTACTTTTCCATTAGCAGATTTCACTTCAACTTCTTCGGTTATTATATCATTTAATTCTACCCGGCCATTTTGAGATTTCACATACAGATTATCACTTTTCAATCCTGATAATTGCAATTTTCCATTATCGGATTCGGCGACAAAGGATTTATAAGATTCATCAGGCAGATACACCTTTAAATGTATGGATTGAATATGAAAACCAAAGCTAAAGGTACGTCGATCTTTTAATTGTACCGAAAGTTTCTTCCCTTCCACATCGGCAGTGAAATCCAACTTGGAAACATCCATCCCTTTTGAAACCAATTCTATCCTGGTCTTCTCATCCTTCGTTGGAACAATTTCTACAGCTGCATTGTCAGTGTCAATCTGAATGTCCGTCACAATCTCCGAAATCGTTTTTTCCTCTGTAGTCGTTTCCTTATTTGTCACTTGGGAAAACGTAAATAGGCTTCCTATTACTCCGACCAGTAACAATACAAGAGCAATGATCGATAATTTTTTTACATTAATCATTTTTCAAACCGCCTTTCACAAGGGAAGCGTTAAATTTTAAATAGCGAACGAATCCTTTAGTTAAAGCATTCGTAGCGACAAACATTCCCATGGCAATGAAAATGCCAATCCCGCATAGTCCCAATGCGGAGAAAAGATCGAATAATTGAAAATTGCCCATGGCAAGGTTAAAAAGAACGCCAAATGGAGCAAGAATGAACGCGATCGCCGAAGCCCATCCCGCAATGACAACTCCGACCAATGCTATAAATGGTCCCAAAACGATCACTAAATTAAAGAATCCCAAACCAATGACTGCCCAAACCGCCCGCATTACATTACCTGCAGAAGTCGTTTGTTCGACCTGACCAAGATGATAGGATGCCATCAGTTCTTTGGAAATCTGTTTAGGATTACCAAGGGATTTGGAGATTTCCCGCTCTGACTTCCCTTCTTCCATTCCAATTTCGA
This sequence comes from Peribacillus aracenensis, assembly GCF_025175645.1. NCBI lineage: Bacteria > Bacillati > Bacillota > Bacilli > Caryophanales > Bacillaceae > Peribacillus > Peribacillus aracenensis. The sequence continues at coordinate 13,623 of NZ_JANZMJ010000029.1, read as the reverse complement.
AATACTCTTCGTAATCTTGAAGGATATCTTCCCGTTCCTCTAAGGAAAGTCTGGTTAAAGAGGCATTCAATTGTTTTAAAAATTGTTCTTTGTTCATTGGTTCACACCTTCCTTGATTAATTGATTGACCCCATTAGAAAATTCATACCATTCCTTCAGCAGCTCTTGAAGGTATCTCCGGCCTTTTTCCGTTAATTTATAATACTTGCGCGGAGGCCCTTCTGTTGATTCTTGCAAATATGTCGTAAAATACTCCTCCTTCGTCAAACGTCGTAAAAGTGGATATACCGACCCTTCCGATATTTCAATTTGATCCGAAATCTTTTGTACAAGTTCATATCCATAGCGATCCTGCTTATCCAGTAAGACCAGGACACATAGTTCCAGGACACCTTTCTTAAATTGTACATTCATAGCACCATCACTCCTTCCAAGATTCTTTTAGTATAGTCCAATAAACAGTACTGAACACCGAACAATACATCTTATGTAAATAATTTACCACATGGTACTGTTCATTGCAAGGTACTATAAAAATTTTTTGGTCTTACATGCATTTCAATTAGGGTAGAAGGAAATTAACATTATATTCAAAGCTGCAAGAGAATACGATGTATAATAGTAAAATGTGGAAGGAGGAGTTACTTTGGCCAACAAAGAAATAACCAAAAAGCAATTCGAATTTCTTGAACATGAATTTAATTACCTTGAAAAGGAAGGAGTCATCTCCCAGCAAGAGAAAGTGAGGATGTTAGGTTCCTATGAAGTAAAAGGTAATTTGAACTTCATCACTATTCTATTATCCATTGGGGCACTTCTTTTAGGTTTAGGCGTATTGACCTTCGTAGCCAGTAACTGGATCTATTTAAGTAAAGCGGTTAAATTCCTATTTATCATTGCAGGCCTCATCGGAGTGAACTTTGCTGGCGTGAAGGTGCAGGCACGCTTGCCCAAAACGTCACGAAGTCTGCATTATGCAGGTATTCTGATTTTTGGTGCAGGGATTTTTCTAATCGAGCAGATGTTTAACATCAGCATAAATTTCAACAGTTCCTTTTTATTATGGGCGATCGGTACGATATTCATTGGTTACTATTTGAAGGATGTCTTTGTTCTCCTTTTTACATCTTTCCTGCTTTTCATTTATATTAACGGAAGTATATTCGTTGATGAAACGTCTTATCCGCTTGCCATTCTCATATTTCTACCGGCTTTATACATTGTGTTAAAGAAATTCAATTACCCTAAATATCCGGCCTTTTTCATTAACGCTTTAGCCATCAATACAATTGCCTTATTTCTTATGGAGTTCGTGCCGAAGCTGGGTTTTGAAAATTCGAATACGATTGTCCTTTCCATTCTGTTTGTATTGGGGATCGTGCTTGCCTATATTCCGGTAAGACCAAAATTACGTAACATCACACACATACAAGGGCATATCTTACATGGTATTACCGCACTCTTCCTTACCTTTGATTTTTCAATCTGGTTTCCTTTAGCTTATTTCGTTTTTCTGCTTTATCTCATTCTAAAAGGCAGTTTGACCAGCATCGTGATAATATGTGCACTGATTTTCAGATATTACATCTACTCCTTTGACTTCCTGCCAAAATCGCTTACATTCATCATTGGCGGAATCATGCTTATCGGTTTTGGTTTCTTCTTTGAAAATCAACGAAAAAAAGGAGGGGAACTCAATGAGTAATCCATCATTCCGGCCACTCATCGTATTTTCCATCCCAGTCTTGATTCTGTTAATCTTGGCGTTTCCTCCGGTCTGGACAACAATGACAGGAGATGTAATCAAGATCAAAACAGCCCCGGTCGACCCGACTGATTTGTTTAGGGGAAGCTATGTGGCTTTGAAATACGAAATTGAATCAGTTAAGCCATCACAAGTCGATGACTCGATTAAAACCTGGTTCAATACAAGAAATATGGGTGATTATAAAAGGGTATATGTACGTTTAAAACAAAACACTGATGGACTATATGTCGTCGATTACGTAACGAAAGAAAAACCCGGTAAAGGCGTTTACCTAAAAGGGGAATTGGAAATCCCCTATGACTTGCAAAATGCTGAAACCATTCAGATCAGATACGGTCTGGACAATTATTTCGCATCCGAAGAAAAGGCAAAGGAAATGGAGGAGGACGCATTGGCCAATCCTTCAGTGGCCGTCGTAAAAGTTCGTAATGGCAACGTTGTTTTAACCGATATCATCATTGAATGAATAAACCACCGGATATGACCTGCAAAAAGAGCATCGGTTTTTCGATGCTCTTTTTGCTGGACTTTTTCATATGAACATCGGATTGTTACTTAATGACTCGTTTTGCCCCTATATATTTTTCCTTCCAATACTTATCACTCATTTTGACCACCTTGACCCCTTTGGTGGTGGTCCCGACAAATGTACCATTTCCATAATAGATTCCTACAAAAGAGACCTGCCCTTTCTGACCTGTTGCATAGAAGACCAAATCGCCCGCTTTTAAATCATTTTGCTTCACGGCCTTTCCGGTTTTATACTGTTCCGCACTCGTTCTCGGAATCTTCATTTCTGTTGCGGCATTTTTATATACATACTGGGTAAGACCGCTAGCATCAAACCCTTTTGGAGTCGTCCCCCCATATTTATATTTGCTCCCAACCTGCTTCTTTGCCAAAGCGGCAACTTCATCACCATAATTGATAGAGGCTGAAGCATTAGCCGGACTGAAAATGAATGCCATCAATAATACTCCGATTAAAACTATGGCCGCAAGCCATTTTGAAACTGGTAAACTATAACTCATTCTTTTTCCTCCCCATGCTGAAAATGAACCACAATTTTAAATGTATGTTGAATTTCGGTTTTTAGACCACAATCATTTTCAGCAATTATCATCTCTGCCCAAAAAACAAATAACCAGATAACGCCGTTGTGTAGCAAGTAACGGTGTTATCTGATTTATTCCACTCTTCTATAGATGAAAGGATAGTGTCCATTACTTAGGTTTCTTGTACTGGCGGGCATTTTCACTGTCGCTTAGACCTTTAGTTGTATGATCGACCACACCGCCGACCCCAAAGAATGTAAGCGCTATGAAGTTAATGATGCCTAAAGCCCCGTTCAATGCATCATCAGTAATGGTAAAGCCTATAGGGGTAATGAAATTGTTTATGAACGCGGCAACCATCTGCGCCAATATTAAAAGCCCAGGAAGGAGTACCGTGAAAATAAACGTAGGATTCTTAAGACGCACTTTCCAGTTGATCATTGCTTTTCCCCCCCTCTCTATCATATTAAGCCCACTTCATTTAAGAGGGTTACGGACTTGCTATATATTATGCGGCTTGTCCATCTTACGTTCGGAAATTCCATTCATAATCTATCACGCTAGTTTCCCATAAACATAAAAAAGCACATCCGAGGATGGACCTTCTCTTAAACTTCAGAGTAGTTTTTTATAAACACTAGAGTGCTCCTCACTTTAACAAGTAAGTAAAAACCTACTCAGCGTGCAAGTTGATTTCTTCCTTTTAAAAATAAGCTTCTGCCTCTATAGGTAAATTGGTAGTCACAGTCCGCAAACCATTTCTATCAATCTCCCCCGGAATGGATACCTGGGGCAAGTCCTCTGCCAGCCAAAACCGTTTATACTACTGAGCCAATTTGTCCGTTTCGAACTCTCCTACCATTTGCCCCCGGTTTAAAAATATCAGGTAATCCGCAAGCCTGCGGATATCCATTTCGCAACCACAAATTGGATTTCATCTCCATATCAAATTGAATTTAACCTGATATAGGAACACCATCTTTTGAATATCAGCATGAAAAGGTATGAGAATGAACGGCGGCATATGCCCTGGATTTTTCAGGATCAGGGCATATCGGCGGGGCATTATTCCGGCAGCGTTCGCAAACTTTTTTGCCCATCATTTTAAATAAAGGAAAGGAAAGTGATTAAGCGGGAGAGAATAAAAAAAGAACGTCCGATCCGTGATCGAGCGTTCTTAAAACCTGAATATATTAAATGCTAGATTTTTCACACTCCGATTTTTCCCCCAAAAACAATTTGATCCGTTCTGCAGCTTCTTTCAATCTCTCGGCCGGCTGGACCAAGGCCATCCGGACATACCCTTCACCCTGCTTCCCAAAAGCATCGCCTGGGACGACCGTAACCCCTGCTTTTTCAATCAATGCATAGGAAAAATCACGTGATTTCCAGCCAGCAGGAATTTGGGCCCAAATAAACATGGTAGCTGAGGTTTTCGGCACATGCCATCCCCCTTCCGCAAGACCTGATATCAAGGCATCACGCCGGGACTGGTATTCCTTAACCTGTTCTGATAGCAGCGAAAGATTGGAGGTTAGCGCCATCTCGGCAGCTTTTTGGATTGGATAAAAAACCCCATAATCGATGTGTGATTTCAACGTTCCCAGTATGTTCAGCGCCTCTCGATTGCCTACCGCATACCCGATGCGGCAGCCCGCCATATTAAAAGTTTTGGAAAGTGAGTTAAATTCAATCCCCACTTCCTTGGCACCAGGAATGGACATAAAACTAATTTGCGGATGATCATCAAAAATCAACTCTGAATAAGCAAAATCGTGAACCACCATGATCTCGTTCTTTTTCGCAAACGATATCACTTCCGAAAAGAAAGCTTCATCAGCAAGGGCGGTGACAGGATTTCCCGGATAACTGATGATCATCATTTTGGTCTTTTTCACTATTTCATCAGGAATAACGTTGAGCTGCGGCAGGAATCCATTTGCGGCAGTAAGCGGCATCGGATGAATGATTCCGCCGGCAAGCTCTACACTCGCTTCATAAATTGGATATCCTGGATCTGGCACCAGTACATAATCTCCAGGGTTTATCATCGCCGTTGCCAAGTGTGCAAGACCATCCTGCGATCCCATCAGTTGGAGGACTTCCCTTTCTGCTTCCAGCTCCACTCCATAACGCATCCGATAAAAATAACGGACTGCCTCATTGAATTCAGGCGTACCTTTTAACGTATACCCGTAAGAATTGGGATCCTGCACATATTTCACAAGCGTATCCACTACAAAATCAGGCGGTGGTAAATCCGGACTTCCCACACTCAAATCGATAACATCCACCCCTCGTTTCATTGCATCCTGCTTACGGGTCGCCAACTCTGAAAATATTCCTGTTGTGAATCTTCCGACTTTTTCAGATGGAGTCATATTCATTCTACGATTCCCCTCTCTTAATGATTTTCTATCTATCATTATAGCAATCAATCTCGAATATTTTAAGAATTCATCAGTATCTGTTCCAGAGCCTCATCAAGATGAAGGAATTTAAATGCATACCCCGCCTTTTCCAACCTCTCAGGTATGACCCACCGGCTTTTTAATATCAATTCCGTTTCGGTCCCCATAAAGAAAGCCCCCATTTCAAGCATGGGTGTTGGACATGGCAATCCTATCCTAATATTCATGAGCTTTCTCAAATGAGCCATCAGTTCACGATTTGTAACTGGATGAGGCGATGAACAATTGAACACCCCGCTCAACTCCTGATTCTTTCTCAGAAAAAGGACAATGTTAAATAAATCTTCTATATGTATCCAACTGAATTTCTGATTTCCCGATCCTTGATGGCCTCCCAGTCCGAATTTAACCAAATTCCTATATGGGGTCATCACTCCCCCATCGCCCAATACAATGGCAATCCGTAAAGCAATTTGTCTCGTTTTGGGTAATCGGAAATCGAAAAATGAGCGCTCCCAGGCTTTCGCAACATCTACAGAAAAGCCTGAACCAATTACACCATCCCCCTCCGTCATTGCTTTATCTTCAGCATGCCTGTATATCGTTGCCGTACTTGAATTTATCCATAATGAAGGAGGATTTTCACATTGTTCAATCGCCTTACCCAGCACTTCAGTCGTATCAGTTCGTGAATCCAATATTTCTTTCTTATTCTTGGCATTGTAGCGGCAATTGACCGTTTTTCCTGCTAGATTGATTAGCATATCCGAATTATCGATCGTTTCCCTTATTCCTTCTTTATCTTCCCAGCCAGTATGCGGGGTTTGCCTGGAGATGATCCTTACTTCATATCCCAAATTCCTGAAATGCTTTTCAAAGTATTGACCGACAAAACCAGTCCCGCCAGCTAAAACCACTTTCTTCAGCATATAACCAACCCGCTTTCTTTTAGAGTGAATAGGCCGAGCTATAACCAGTTCCAACTTTTTTGTGAATTACTTCACAAGTATATCACCTAATTACATTAATTGGTATTACGAATAAATTACATACGCGTGCAACAATTGGTGAACTTGTCCAAGCAAAAAGGAATATTACACATAAATTAGTAATGTGGAAATTTATAAAACAAAGGGGATGAATTCAGTGTCAAACAAAAGACTAAGAAGAACTGGCGGTTCCGGAAGTGAAAATAGCCGTAGGTCAGCCATGAGAAGAATCTTAAATAATTTTTTAAACAATAATACAGGTACTTCTATCAAGGAACCTACTTCCATCATACAACCCACTTCTAACAAGAAGGTTAAATTTAAAAGGGGTTAAGAGATTGCTTTTTTGAGATTAAGATGGAATTCATTTGGAATTATTCTAAAGGAATTCCATCTTAATAAAACATTATTACTTATTTCAAATATTTTTATTATTTTTCCACATGTACAAGCTATATATTTCTGGTGAATAACTGTTATATCTAATAGAGCTAAAGGAGAAATCATGATGTATTTTCGAGAATGGAAACCTAAAAAAGATATCAAGAAATTAACGGATATTACGGTAAGTAATTTTCAGGTTTCGCCTAATAAAGTGAATGAAATATTGCAAAAGGCACATAAGGTACTCGTAGTTTGTAATGATAAAGGTAAAGTAGTGGGGTTTCTTTGTTATAATCTTTACTTAAATAAAGTGGCTCATATTAATTATGTAGTACTTGACAAGAAATATAGAGGAAAAGGAATTCTGCAATCCCTTTTACCCGAATTAGTAACTTATGTGAGAAAAAAGGGGATTCTTGTAGTGTCCGGTTTTGTGAACAAAAACAACCCAGAAGCATTACAAAAGTTTAAAGCCCTTGGATTTAAACCGGTTTTAATTTATCATGATGACATTCTAATTCAATCCTTAATTTAAAAAAGTCCTCCTGCCACCTATTAGAATCTTGTAATACAGAGCACATCTAATACGAATCATTCATCTGTTTCCCCCTTCTTAACTGGACTTCTCTGTCTCATACTAACCCTAACAAGGGGTACTAAGGTTTTACGGATATATGAACCATGTATCCCCACGAAAAGGAACAACTAGGGAATGAAATCGCCTGGGAATTCTACACGAATTCATAGGCATTTCCCCTGTATTTTTTAAAATCCTGGTCCTTGATTTAATCCCTCTCCAGGCTGCTTCTATTTTAGAGCTCCCATATAAAAGGCAACCAGGAAAATAAACTGGTCCTGATTGAATTAAACAGGAGTGATTCTTTACATATAGAAGGATACGCAAGGATTTACACTTGAACAGATCATTAAATTTTCTGTATTTTCAAAATTACCCCATATTCTCAGCATCCATTCGTGTATAGTTGAAATATACCTGCTAAAAGGGGAGATAATTATGAAATCGATAGAACTAATCATCTTAAATCTGGAAGAGGTCAGAAGAAGAAACATTAAACTATGGACATCAATACCTAAAAGCACACTCCATTGGCAACCGGACGACAAAGGAATGAGCTGTTTAGAAATGGTTAGACATGTCCTTGATAGTGAGCATTACTATCATTTATCCATTAAAAATCAAGGTAGCCTACAAGTTTATGAATCACCATTTGAAAAACAGCCACTTACCTCTGTTGAAGCGGAATTGAACTTTGCCGAACCATACAGGCGTGACTTTTTGGAAACAATCATGTCCTTCAGCGAGGATGACTTATCCAATATTAAAATCGACCGCTCCGATATGGGATATATCAGGGGCTTAGGAGACATGTTGTTAAGAATCGCTTATCATGAGTCTGTACATACTGGTCAATTATTAGACTACTTAAGAACTGCTGGAGTTCCAAGAATTAACGTTTGGGATTAACCACATCATTTACAAAGGGGGTTTCATCATGGTGAAGCACCCTTTTATTTTTGACTGCATAAACATCCCCTATTGACCTATAACCTGAATTCAAAGATGCTTTGTCATAGTCAAATCTATGATTTTTTATATATTCTCTAAATGTGGAAGAAAAGCGGTCCTATATTTTTACATGATGAAACCTCCGGGGAGCGGGTTTCAAATAGTCTCCTTAGCAGACAACCCAACCATATTTCATGATGCAACACCATTTTCAAACATTCCAATCGATTACCAAGAAAATGTTTCATGCTAGGAAATTGTGGAAAAGTAATGATAAGGAGGGATAAGAAATGATGTTATCAAAAAAAACAGCGGCCAGAATGGTTAGCTCCGTTATTCTAACCGGTTCTCTATTAGGGGCAGGTGCATCGTTTTCAACAGAACCGGTTGAGGCTGCATCCACAATGGATTCCGCTTCTGCCACAGCTAAGGAACATGCTCTTACCACCTTACATGAAATCTACAACAAAGCTTTTTCAGGAGAAATGCCTTATACTGCCATGGGTTTGAAAATTAATGAAAACACCCAAAAAGAAGTATATGATACATTTGGTTCTCCCCCTGAACCAGGTAACACAGGAACTTTTGACTATTACCATGCAGAAATGGGGCATCCGGGATTTGCATTTGCCTATAACGATGACAAGACCATCTCGCAAATCCGATATTTTGGGACAAATGTAGAACGGGAACATAATCTAGGAAGCATCACACCAAAAGTTTTAGGAAAACAACTTGGCAGTGCTGACGAAATACGCCATATTTCCAGTACGAATGAAATCAACTACATTTACAAGACAGGAAATTATGAACTGCAATTCATTGTCGGTGAAGATCAAACTGTAGATCATATCAATCTACTACAAGCTAAATAATATTTACGGCAAAATAGTCGTTACAGGTTGTAGAGAACGAAAATTTTCTCTACAATCTTTTTTGTTTCGAGCCCCTCCCCTTCTTCCCTTTCAATTTCCAAACCACTGTTACCAGAATGGTCATTCCATTTACAAAAACCATACCCACCCCAAACGGATTTATTCAATATATGGAGGTTGTCGGTAAGATGATTAATAAGTTCAGGGCTTTCACAGTATCGTTTCTAAGCATAGCCATCCTTTTTCAGGGTCTACCGGTCGCGGGTGCTGCAAAAGATGCAAAAGACAATCCTACAAATCCGGGAGGCAGATGGATGAAGGGGGAATATCATGCCCATACCACTCAGTCAGATGATGCCGAAGGATCACAGAGCCTTGAAAGCTTGCTAAATAACGCATTTGATAAGTATGGCATGGATTGGATGGGAATTTCCGACCACTTAAGGATGTCTTCAAGAGATGATCAGGGACAATTGATTCCAGGCGGGCCGATACTGCTGTCTGAAGGAATCATTCAATATCAAGCCCCGAAAATGAAACAATTGCAAAAAGAGGGCAAGTTTAAAAATAAAGTCATCTTTTCAGGCTTCGAATGGGATATGCCTACATACGAGCATGTCGGCATAGGCATTTTGGGAGATCAGCCGGGCTCACCTAAAAGTCTGAAAGCCGGCAATCAGTTCGAATATCTGTTCACCAACCAGGATGAAAAGATGTTTGATTCTAAGGATGTAGCCGTTTGGAAAGAACAGGATCAAAGAGCCAATAAGACATCCGGGGATGCCCGAACAGCATTGGCATGGCTTGAGAAAAATTATAAGCATACAAGTTATGCCATATTGAACCACCCATCAAGAAAAAGGGTGTACAACATATCTGATTTTCGTGACTTCAACAATATCGCCCCGGATGTCATGTTCGGATTTGAAGGTATGCCAGGTAACCAGATGGAGCCAGATAGAGGCGGTTTAAATCTGACAACACCGGAAAACCGGACCTATGGCGGATCCGATTACATGCTTGCTAAGGTAGGAGGTGCATGGGATGCGCTTCTTGGGGAAGGTCGTAAGTTCTGGAATTTTTCCAATTCGGACTCCCATTTCGAAATCAGTGAAAATCGCCTATACTCCAGCGGTTACTGGCCAGGAGAATATTCCAAGAATTATACATGGGTAAATGGCTCATCAATAATATCCATCCTTGACGGCATGCGATCTGGGAAATCCTTCTCCGTTTTTGGTGACTTGATCGATGCCCTTAATTTCCAAGCTGAAAACGGGAACAACGCGGTTGATATGGGCGGGGACCTTAAGGTAAAGGAGGGTCAGATGGTCAAGATCACCATCCGATTTAAGAGCCCCCAAAAGAACAACAACGGGGACCCCGTCAAAGTGGATCACGTGGACCTAATTTCGGGGGAAGTAACCGGGAAAGCAGTTCCTGGAACACCTGCTTATAATAAAGCCACCAATGATACGACAAAAGTGGTTAAACGCTTTACAAGTAAAGACTGGAAAACTGATCGCGATGGTTTTCATACCATCACTTACAAAGTCAAAGCGAATAAGGATCAATATTTCCGTTTGCGAGGCACGAACCTAGGGGAAAATGTCTCTGGAGAAACGATGGACGGGGAACCGCTGATCGATAAAAAGACTGAAATCGAGGATAACGAAACGCGTTTTTCGGAAATAAACAAACGTAACTATAAAGACCTTTGGTTCTATTCGAACCCTCTATTCGTCAGCGTAAAGGATAGGAATCATGATAAACACTAAGCTCAAAACAATCTTGCAATAGTTCTCGATGGCCCCAAAAATCCCTTTTCCACTTAGCTGATAATCACGTGGATGAGGGGCTTTTTGTCTCCTTGGATTCTTAATGATCCCTTCCTTTTCTCTTAAAATCCTTCCCATTCCAAGGGCCGATGTCGCCGCCGTTCTTGCCCAATCAGTCACAGAGGAAAAAACATAATCTTTCTTTTAGTATTATTTCACTTCAATGCGCGAAAATCCGTATAATTCACCAAGTTTCATTAACACTAATGGTGTAAGTTATTTTCATTGACTTTTTTCCTTTTCTTGTATAGTATCACAGAGTATCAATCCCTATCAGATTACTAGGAGGTTTACCAAAATGAAAAAAATGGTTGCACTTTTATCGCTATTGTTAGCTTTCACGGTCGTACTTACCGCTTGTGGTACCAATACCAAAAATGAGGCAAACGATACCGACAATAAATCTTCATCACAAGAAAGTCTATATGATAAAGTCAAAAAAGAAGGCGTATTAACTGTTGGAACTGAAGGTACATACCCTCCTTTCACATTCCACGATGATTCAGATAAACTAACGGGGTTTGATGTTGAAATTGCTAAAGAAGTGGCAAAACGCCTTGGAGTGAAAGCTGAATTCAAGGAAACACAATGGGACGGCATGTTTGCAGGCTTGGATGCTAAACGTTTTGATATGATCGCAAACCAAGTGGGCATCGATGAAGACCGTCAAAAGAAATATGATTTCTCTGACCCATATATTCAATCAGGGGCCGTATTGCTTGTACACAAAGATAATTCGGATATTAAATCATTCGATGATTTGAAAGGCAAGACCTCTGCACAATCTTTAACGAGTAATTACAATGATCTAGCCAAATCACATGGTGCTGAAGTTACAGGCATTGAAGGATTTTCTCAAGCCGTACAGCTTATTGGCTCTAAACGTGTAGATGCCACGATCAATGACAAATTATCGTACCTTGATTATAAAAAGCAACATCCGGATGCACCTATCAAAGTCGCTGATGAGGAAGAAAGCGGAGTCGCCAGTGGTTTAATGTTCAGAAAAGACAGCGGCAAATTAGTGGAAGAAGTAAATAAAGCACTTAAAGCAATGAAAGACGACGGCACGTACGCGAAAATCTCGGATAAATGGTTTGGCGAAGATGTTTCTCCTAAGTAATATTTTCACCGACCCCGAGCGTATGAACCAGCTTGTTTCCATCGCTCAAACCTCCCTCTATCCAATGATAGAGGGAGCTATTCAATATACGATTCCACTAACATTGATTACATTCGTTCTCGGCCTTGTTCTCGCTGTACTCACAGCATTGGCTAGATTATCTTCCATGAGAATTCTTCAAATAATTGCGCGTGTATATGTGTCAATCATCCGCGGGACACCTTTACTTGTGCAATTATTTATCATTTTCTATGGACTTCCAAATTTAGGTGTAACCATCGATCCTTTCATATCGGCTATTATAGGATTCTCTTTAAATGTAGGAGCATATGCTTCGGAAATTATACGAGCAGCCATTTTATCGATACCAAAAGGGCAATGGGAAGCAGGCTATTCAATCGGGATGACATATACCCAAGCTTTAAAGCGCATCATTTTGCCGCAAGCAGCCCGGGTATCCATCCCCCCATTATCCAATACGTTCATTAGCCTTTTAAAAGATACATCGCTTGCATCACTCATTCTTGTAACGGAATTATTCCGTAAAGCCCAGGAAATCGCTGCAAAAAACTATGAATTTCTACTACTATACATAGAGGCAGCTGTTTTATATTGGATTTTGTGTACCATTCTATCTTTCATTCAAGGAAGTTTAGAGGACAGACTTAATCGTTATGTAGCAAAATAAGAACCGCAGTAGTTAAAGGAGATTTTAAAATGATCAACATTAAGAATCTTCATAAATCATTTGGTGACCTTGACGTATTAAAGGGCATCGATTTGGAAGTGGAGCAAGGTAAAGTCATTGTATTGATCGGTCCTTCGGGTTCAGGTAAAACAACCTTTCTTCGGTGTTTGAATCTCCTTGAAGTACCCACGGACGGGACGATTGAAATCGATGAAACCGTAATGGACTTCAAAAAGCCCGTTAAAAAAAATTCAATTACATCTTTTCGCAGTTTGACAGGGATGGTTTTCCAAAGCTATAACCTCTTCCCCCATAAAACAGCATTGGAAAATGTAATGGAAGGCCCCATCATTGTAAAAAATATAGCCAAACATCAAGCGAAAGAAACGGCTGCTGCCTTGCTTACAAAAGTGGGCTTAGGTGAAAAAATCGATTTTTATCCATTTCAATTGTCCGGCGGACAGCAGCAACGAGTCGGAATTGCTAGGGCCCTGGCTATGGAGCCTAAAGTCATGCTATTCGATGAACCCACGTCGGCTTTAGACCCCGAACTAGTCGGAGACGTGCTACAAGTCATGAAAGACCTGGCGAAAGAAGAAGGAATGACAATGATCGTGGTTACCCATGAAATGCGTTTCGCCCGTGAAGTCGCCGACGAAGTCATTTTCATGGATGAAGGAAAAATAATGGAGCGGGGAACACCCGAGCAAATTTTCACAAATCCTAAAGAAGCGCGTACACGTAAATTCCTCAATATGATTCAATAAAAAACGGTGCTATTCAAGCACCGCTCACGACTCCCCCCATTTTTGGAAATGGGGGTTTTGCATGTCATTAAACTGATATGAACGAAACTGTCAACCCACCACACCCAAATGTTTTTAAATGGTGTTTCATTCAGCTATGAATAGAGTTATTCCTTGTTCAACTTATAAACCAAATATCCTTTCGGATTTAGCTTGTC